>DASXAW010000173.1:0-27061 GCA_036406535.1 Gaiella sp. | reverse complement strand
CGTCCGGCTCGGGCAGCTGGCCGGCGAGCGGGTGGTCACGTACCGCGACGGGTCGGTGCTGCGGGAGGCGCTCGACAGGCTCGTGCCGGGGGGTCGCATCGTCGCCGAGGCCAACGAGCTGGAGACGGTGCGGGAGCTCACGGCGCACGGCCTGGGCGTCACGCTGATGCCGCGCTCCGTTGCGGCACCGCACGCCCACCGTCTCGCGATCCGCCCGCTGAGCCCGATCCACACGGTGCCGTTCTCCCTGGTATGGCGCGCAGGCGAGCATCCGACCCCCGCAGCCGCGGCGTATCGCCGCCATGTGTTGAGCGCGATTCGCCGCTGACGCCGTCGCGATACGGGTCGTTGTCGTTGTCTACGCTCGACGACGTGACGCGCGCACCGCTCAGCGGTCGGGTGTGCCTCGTGACCGGGGCAACAGGAGGAATCGGACGCGCGACGGTCTCGGCGCTCGCACGACGCGGTGCTCTCGTCGTCGCGAGCGGCAGGGACGAAGGCGTGCTCGCCGATCTCGGCCGCTCGCAGGGCGTCGACTCGCTCCGCGCCGACCTCGAAGACGTCGAGGGGGCACGGCGGTTGGCCGAGGAGGCGCTCGCCGTTCACGGCCGAGTCGACGTGCTCGTCAACGTCGCCGGCGCTGGCCTGTACGGGCCGGTCGCATCGCTCGACCCCGACGAGCTCGAGCGCGTCGTGCGGGTGAACGCGACCGCGCCGATCGTCCTCGGCCGGTCGCTCCTGCCGCAGATGCTCGCGCGCGGCTCGGGTCACATCGTCAACGTCGGCTCCGTCGTCGGCCACGTCGGCCACGGGAACGAGGCGGCGTACGCGGCGACGAAGGCGGCGCTCACGATCTTCACCGAGAGCCTTCGCTCGGAGCTCCACGGCACCGGAGTGGGCGTCTCGCTCGTCTCGCCCGGAGTGGTGGGGACGCGCTTCTTCGAGCGCCGTGGAGCGCCCTACGACCGCCGACGACCCAGGCCGGTCGCGCCCGACGAGGTCGCTTCCGCGGTGGTCGCGGCAATCGAGCGTGACCGGGCCGAGGTGCTCGTCCCCGGCTGGCTCGCGCTCCCCGTGCGGCTGCGAGGGGCCGCGCCGGGCCTCTACCGCGCGCTCGCGCGCCGTTTCGGCTGAGCGACGCTACCGGCGCGCGGCGACCGCGCGCACGGTCTGACGCAGCGAGCGCGAGGTCGCGAGCACGGCCGTCGGCTCGTAGCCGCAGTGCGCCATGCAGTTGTCGCAGCGAGGATCGCGTCCGCGGCCGTACTTCGACCAGTCGGTGGTCTCGACGAGCTCGGCGTACGTCGCGGCGTAGCCGTCGGCCATGAGGTAGCACGGCCTCTGCCAGCCGAACACCGAGTAGCTCGGGATCCCCCAGGCGGTGCACTGGAAGTCGACCTTGCCCTCGAGGAAGTCGAGGAAGAGCGGCGTGTGGTTGAGCCGCCAGCGCTTCCGACGCCCGCCGGCGAAGGCCTCGTGGAACAGGGCCCGGGCCTGCGTGACGCCGGGGAAGTGCTCCTGGTCGGGCGCCTTCTCGTACGCGTACGCCGGCGAGATCATCATCTCGTCGACCTCGAGCTCGTCGTTGAGGAAGTCGAGGACGTCGCGCACGGTCTTCGGCGTGTCGGTCGTGAGGAAGGTCGTGTTCGTGTTGACCCGGAACCCGCGCCGCTTCGCCTCGCCGATCGCCTCGACCGCCTGGTCGAACACGCCCTCGCGCTCGACGAACTCGTCGTGGCGCTCGCGCATCCCGTCGAGGTGGACGACCCACGCGAAGTACGGCGACGGCTCGAACAGGTCCATCTTCTTCCGCATGAGGATCCCGTTCGTGCAGAGGAAGACGAACTTCCTCCGCTCGACGAGGCGTTTGGCGAGCACGTGCACCTCGGGGTGGACGAGCGGCTCGCCGCCCGCGATCGAGACCATCGGCGCGCCGCTCTCCTCGATCGCTGAGAGCGCCTGCTCGACCGGCATGCGCTTGCGCAGGATGTGCTCGGGGTACTGGATCTTCCCGCAGAAGGAGCAGGCGAGGTTGCACTGGAAGAGCGGCTCGAGCTCGACGAGCAGCGGGAACTTGTCCCGGCGGCGCAGGCGCTGCGCGAGGAGGTAGCGGCCGATCGCGACGCTCTGCCGGAGCGGGATGCTCACCGAGCCGCCACCTCCCGCGGCAGCCGGAACTGCAGCGACTCGGTCGTCGTCGTCCGCTCCGCGACCTCGACCGGCCCGAGCGTCGCCAGCGCGTCGACCAGCCGGTGGACGAGGCCGTCCGGCGCGGACGCGCCGGCCGTGATCCCGACGGTCGCGGCGCCGTCCAGCCACGCGACGTCGACGTCGCCCTCGTCGTCGACGAGATAGGCGGGCGTGCCCTCCCGCCGCGCAACCTCGACGAGCCGCAGCGAGTTCGAGGACGTCTGCGAGCCGACGACGAGCACGAGATCCGACTCGCGCGCGATCTCCCGAACTGCCTGCTGGCGGTTCGTCGTCGCGTAGCAGATGTCGTCCGAGCGCGGCCCGCGCAGCGCCGGGTACCGCCGCCCCAGGGCCGCGACGATCTCGTTCGTCTCGTCCACCGCGAGTGTCGTCTGCGTGAGGAACGAGACCCGCTCCGGATCCGCGGCGGCGACGCCGTCGACCTCGTCGAGGGACTCGACGACGACGATCGACTCGGGCGCCTCCCCGGAAGTTCCCTCGATCTCCTCGTGCCCGCGGTGGCCGACGAGGAAGACGGTGTCGCCGGCGGCGGCGAAGCGGCGGGCCTCGGCGTGCACCTTGCCGACGAGCGGGCAGGTGGCGTCGATGACGTCGAGGTCGCGCTGGCGCGCGTCCCGCTTCACGGCGGGCGAGACGCCGTGGGCGGAGAAGACGACCGTGGCGCCGGGCGGAACCTCGTCGAGCTCCTCGACGAAGATCGCGCCGCGGCGCTCGAGGTCGGAGACGACGTGTTCGTTGTGCACGATCTGCTTGCGCACGTAGACCGGCGCGCCACGCTGCTCGAGCGCGAGCTCGACGATCTCGATCGCGCGCTCGACACCCGCGCAGAACGAGCGCGGCCCCGCGAGCAGGACACGCCGCGGCCCGACCGCCTGCGACCACTCGCTCAGCCCGACGCTCGCGCGACGCAACGCCGTCAGCGCGCGGACGCCCGCGGGCAACGTTCGCGGGTCGAGGAGGTCGTGGTCGGTGTCCTCGACGACGACCCGGAGCACGGCGAGCGGCCGTCCGTCCGCGCCGTCCGCGAGCCACGCGGACTCCATGTCGACGGCAAGCGCCCCGGACGGGCGGAGCGAGCGGCGCTCCGATGCGTCGAGGACGCGATCGACCGAGACCACGGGGCCGACGTGGACGCGGAGGCCGCGCCGGCGGAGAGCCGCGGCGAGCAACGCGCTGCCGGGAGCCGGAACCGGCGCGTCGCCCGTCGTGCGCAACTCGGTCCCGAGCACGACGTCGCCGGGGCGCAGCTCGGGCGAGACGGCCGCGCAGACCCCCGCGACCGCGACCGCGTGCCGGTCGTCGACCGCGAGCGCGCGGGCGGCCGCGACCCTGGCGCGCGAGCGCCCCATGCCCACCCGGAGCACATGACGGTCCGCGCCGTTCACCGCGGCGGCCTCGAGCCGCAATGGGGCGAGGACGAGGAGCGACCCGCTCACCCGGCTCCCTCCGAGTCACGGACGAGGCGGCCGAGCGCCGTCACGGGGAACACCTGCCGGTACAGGTGGTAGTTGATCGAGAAGTCTCCCGGGAAGCCCGTTCCCGTGTAGAACGGCTCGTCCCAGCTGCCGTCGGGGCGCTGTGTGTCCACGAGCCACCGGGCCGCGCGCTCGGTTGCGTCGCCGTGCTCCCCGGCCGCGTGGAGGGCGAGGAGCGCCCACGACGTCTGCGAGGCGGTCGACGTGCCGCGGCCGCGCCAGGCGCGGTCGCGGTAGGAGCGCAGGTCCTCCCCGAAGCCGCCGTCGGCGTTCTGCACCGACTCGAGCCAGCGGACGGCGCGGCGCACGCTCGGATGCTCGCGGAGGCCGTAGGCGACGAGCGCGGGCACCGCCGCGCCGGTGCCGTAGACGTGGTTCACGCCCCAGCGCCCGAACCACGAGCCGTCCGCCTCCTGCTCGTCGAGCAGGTACCGGAGCCCCGCCCGGGCCCGAGGGCTAGCGGAGAGACCCTCGAGGGCCAGTGCCTCGAGGACGTGTGCGGTCACGTCCGCGCTCGGCGGGTCCGTCACCTCGCCGAAGTCGCAGAACGGGAGCTTGGCGACGAGGCCGCTCGTGTTGTCGACGTCGAACGCCGCCCAACCGCCTCCGCGGGACTGCATCCCCACCATCCAGTCGAGCCCGCGCCGGATCGCAGCGTCTCCGGTTCCCGCCCGCCGGAGTGCGATGACCACCTCCGCGGTGTCGTCCACGTCCGGGTAGTTGTCGTTGGCGAACTCGAACGGAAACCCCCCGGGCGCGAGCGCCGGACGCATGACCGACCAGTCGCCGCGGACGCGGATCTCGCGTGCGACCAGCCAGCGGGCGGCCCTGGCGATCGCCTCGTCGTCCCGGTCGACCCCGGCATCGAGCAACGCGATCACCGCGAGCGCCGTGTCCCAGACCGGCGACTGGCAGGCCTCGAGGCGGCGGCCGCGATCGTCCTCGATCGTGAAGCGCTCGAGCCCGCCGAGGCCGCGGGCGACGACGGGATGCTCGAGCGGATAGCCGAGCGCGTGGAGCGCCACGAGCGACCAGACCCACGGCGGCTGGATCCCGCCCCATGAGCCGTCGGACTCCTGCCGGTCGACGATCCACCGCTCCGCCGCCCGCAGCGCACGCCTCCGGAGCGGTGCGATGGGCCGACGCTCGTAGACGTGGAGCCCGCGGTCGAGCCTGCGGAACGCGCGCCCCCAAGCGTCGAGCTGCGGCTCGGGATCGCTCCACGTGCGGAGCTCGTCGATCGAGAAGGCGACCTGCCTAGACGGCCGGAGCGCCGACACGACCTGGAGGGCGACCACGGTCTGCCGCGCCCAGCAGCCGAAGGCGTAGATCGAGAGCGGCGCCCGGCGCGGAAGCAGGGTCTGCTCCGGCGGCATCACCGGAACGTCGTCCCACGACCAGAGGCCGAGCAGCGAGAGCCACATGCGGGTGAAGACGCGCGTGCCCTCGACGCCGCCCGCCTCGCGGACGAGATCCGACGCGCGCCGCAGGTGGGCGGCATCCGCCGGGTCGCCGGCGAGGCGGAGCGCGACGTACGCCTCGACGGTCGTGGAGAGGTCGGCCGGCCCGCCGTAGAAGGTTGCCCAGCTTCCGTCCTCGCGCTGCTGCGAGCGGATCCAGCGGGCGGTGGCGGCGGTCTGGCGCTCCTCGAGCAGGCCGAGGTAGTGGCGGAGGAAGAGATCCTCGGCGTCCATCGTCACGTTCGTCTCGAGCTCGCCCTTCCACCAGCCGTCGGGGTGCTGGAGCGAGCGCAGGTACGCGCTCCCGCGCGCCACCGCGTCGTGCAGGGCGGTGGGCGCCTGTGGAGCGACGACGGTCATGCGACGGTCTCCAACGGGCGCTCGGCCCGGGCGCCCGCGCGCCGGTCGTCGAGAGCGAGCCGCGCCGCCGCGAGCCCGCTTCGCACCGCTCCCTCCATCGTCGCCGGCCAGCCCGTGTCGGTCCACGCCCCGGCGAGGTAGAGGCCGGGCAGCGGGGTCCGCGGCCCAGGGCGGAGGCGGCCCGTTCCGGGGACGGCGCGGAAGGTCGCGTGCGGCTGGCGCGTGACCGCGAAGTCGAGGAGCGTCGCGGAACGGCTCTGCGGCAGCAGCGCCGCGAGCGCCGCGAGGTAGCGGTCGCGCAGCTCGGCCTGCGAGACGCCGAGCTCCGAGTCCGCGCCGGAGAGCGAGATGCCGACGAGCTGCCCCTCGTCGACCCCCGCAGGGACCGTGCGATCGAAGAGCCACTGGACCGGGGAGCCGACGGCCGCTGCGAAGGGCTCCTCGAGCACTCGCCGGTCGAAGTGCAGATGGAGGTTCAGGATGGGGCTGGCGCCGAGGCCGGCGATGCGGCTCGCGTCCAGCACGCCCGGCGGGACGAGGGAAGGGGCGTCGTCGTGGGGGACGGCCACGATCACCGCGTCCGCCTGCTCGGCGAGGTCGTCGCCGCGGAGGGCGAACCCGGCGGAGCGCGGCTCGACGGAGCGGACGGGGGCCGATACGGAGATACGCGCTCCCAAACGATCGAGCACGTCCCTCGCCGCATCCGCGTGCAGGCGCTGGAGCGGCACGTTCGGCACGACGACGTCACCGCCGTCGGCCGAGTCCAGCAGCCCGGTTCGGAAGACCTTCACCGTGAGCGCGAGCGAGGCCTCGTCGGCCGAGAGGTTGAGCGTCGGCAGCGCGATGAGGTTCCAGAGGGCGTCGATCGCACGCTCCGACTGTCCGTGCCCACGGAGCCAGCTGCCGAAGGTCTGGTCGTCGAGCGCCGGATCGTCAGGGTCGAGCCGGCGGAGCGATGCGGTCGCCCGGGCGGCGCGGAGGCGCTCGGCGACGCCGAGGTGCGAGTAGCGCAAGAGCGTTCCGGCGAGGTGGAACGGCGCAGGCAGCCCCGAGCGCGAGAGCGTCGCTCGACGCCCACCCACGGCGAGCACGGGGATGCGGAGCCTCGGCTGCATGTCGACGAGGTGCTCGACGCCGAGCCGACGGAGGAACCCGAGGTACTCCGTGCAGCAGCGGAGCGCGACATGCTGGCCGTTGTCGAGCCAGTAGCCGTTGCGCTCGACGGAGAACGTCGCCCCGCCGAGCCTCGAGCGGCCCTCGAAGAGCACCACCTCCGCGCCTGCCTCGGCGCACTCGAGCGCGGCGGCGAGACCCGCCAGGCCGCCGCCGATCACTGCGACCCGCTGCGCGCTCATCCGGCGGCCCCCGAGAGGCTGCGGGCCAGCACCAGGCCCTTCTCCCAGCGGCGGAGCGCCGGACGGGAACGGAGCGCAGCACGCGGCTCGAACGCGATCCGCTCGAGCAGGATGCGGTACGACTCGGCCATCGCGAGCACCGCTGCGGCGCTGCGGCGGTCGAGCAGCGGGACGAGCGTCAGACCACGCCGCAGCCACCCCAGCGCACGCTCAGCCTCGAACGCGACGAGCAGGTCGGCCGGCCCCGCGAGCGCGCCCGCTCGAACCGTGCAGGAGAAGCGCAGGAGATCCTCGGCGGGGAGGTAGACGCGCCGCTGCGGGAGGTCCTCCGTGAGATCGCGGACGATGTTGGCGAGCTGGAGCGCGACGCCGAGGTCGTCGGCGAGCGGCTCGGCCGCGGCACGGTCGGTCGTGTCGAAGACGCCGAGCGAGAGCCGGCCGATCGACCCGGCGACGCGACGGCAGTACCGCTCGAGCTCGTCGAACGTCGCGAACGAGACACCGTGCACGTCCATCTCCGCGCCGTCCACGAGGTCGCCGAAGGCGTCGAGCGGGATCGGGAGGCGCGCGGCTGCGTCGGCGAGCGCGACGAGCACGGGGTCGCGGCTCTCGCGGATCGCCGCGAGCTCGTCGCGGATCTGCGCGAGCCTCGCGAGCTTCTCGTCCGGCTCGAGCGGCCCGTCGGCCACGTCGTCGATCCGCCGCGCGAGCGCGTAGATCGCGAAGATCGCGTTGCGCCGGTCGCGCGCGAGCAGGCTCATCCCGCGGTAGAACGTCGAGCCGGAGGCCCGCGCGAGGTGCCTGCAGGCGTCGTACGCGGCAGCGGTCTCGCTCATCCGAGCGCCTCCAGCGTCTCGAGCGCCCGGCGGGCGCGCGACGGCCGGGGCGACGTGCCGAGCACGTCGTAGTCCGCCTCCGCGAGCGCCCGCAGCGCCGCCCGGCCGCCGCCGACGTACGCCGCGACGGCGAGCCGCGCGCGTCCGCGCAAGCTCCGGATCAGCGGCACCCCGGCCTCGAGGAGCGAGCGCGCCCGTTCGGACTCGAAGGCCAGCAGCGCGCGGAGGGGCTCCGAGACGCGCGCCCCGCCGAAAACCGCTTCGTCGACCTCGAAGCGCGCCATGTCGTCGAGCGGGAGGTAGATCCGGCCCTGCGCGTAGTCCTCCCCGACGTCCTGGAGGTGCTCGACGACCTGGAGCCCGGTGCACACGCGGTCGGACAGCGCGATCCGCTCCGGTGTCGCGCGGCCGAAGACGTGCAGGACGAGCTCGCCCACGGGGTCGGCCGACAGTGCGCAGTACGCGCGCAGCTCCTCGAAGCTCGCGTAGCGCGTGACGAGCTGGTCCTGCCGGTTCGCCTCGATCAGTCGGTGAAACGGCTCGGGCGGCAGCTGGAGCTCGCGCACCGTCGGCACGAGCGCACGCAGCAGCGGCTGCGTCGGCTCGCCAACGAACACGCGCTCGAGGTCGCGCTCCACGAGGTCGAGCAGCGCCAGGCGGTCCCCCGGTGCAGCGTCGCCGATGTCGTCGACGAACCGGGCGAAGCCGTAGATCGCGCGCAGATGCCTCCTCGCGCGCCGGCCGAGCACGTACGAGGCGACCGAGAAGTTCTCCCCGGTCGCACGTGTCATGACGACCTCTGCGTCGGGGAGGTCGCGGTCGAGCTCCACGTCGGCGGCGACGTCCGACGTGCCGTTCGTCGCGACGGCCCCGACGCGGAGGTCGCTCACTCGCCGACGACCTGGATGAAGATCTTCCGCGGACGGGAGCGATCGAGCTCGCAGACGAAGATGCGCTGCCAGACGCCGAGCATCAGCTCTCCGTCGACGATCGGAACGGTCTGCGACGAGGACGCGAGCAGCCCGGCACGGACGTGCGAATGACCGTTGGGGAAGTCCGCCGTGTCCTCTTCGATCCCCTCGGTCCGGATGTCGAGGTCGTCGTGCCGGTAGTAGCGGCCGGTCGCGGGCGCGAGCTCGTCGAGAACATCCGCGAAGTCGGCGATGAACCCCGACTCGCTCTCGTTGATCACGACGGCGCAGGTGGTGTGCGGAGAGAAGACGAGCGCCATCCCGTTCGAGACGTCGGCGCGCTCGACGGCTCTACGGAGGTCGTCGGTCACGTCCACGAGCTGCATCGAATGCTGCGTGACCAAGTCGTGATTCTCGAAGAGGTGGATCACCGTCCGATTCGTCTCTCCGATTCGGGGGACCAGTCCGGTTGGACGTACCCGACCGCCTGTGACAACCAACCAATCGTAAGACGACTGACCAGGGCAATGCGCCGCTTGTCACTTGCTCGAAGTTTTTCCTCCCCCGGCGACGGCCATACACGCGCGCGGCCCGAACGAGCGACGCCGGCGCGTCACGCGCGTGTCGCCCCGGTGAGGGACGCGTCCTCGACGAGCCGCGCCATCAGCTCGACGGCGTCGTCGTCGCGGAGGCCCTGCTCCTGCGTCAGCGAGCGCCATGTCGGGAAGGCGAGCGCATGGCCGAGCGCCGCGCGGACGTACTGTGCGCGACGACCGCGCATGCCGCGGCCCGCGGCGAGCTCGTCTCCGACCGAGCGCAGGTACCCGTGGAAGTCGCGGAGTCGGCGCTCGACCGCCGGGACGAGAGGCTCGTCGCGCAGGAGGCTCACGTACATCGCCTCCGTGCGCCGGTAGAACGCGTACACGGCGCGGAGGGCGGCTCGCGTCCGCTCGTCCGGGCCGTCGATCGACGACCACGAGCTCGGATCCGGGGGCGGGTTCGCCGCGCGCCAGTGGGACGAGCAGGCGGCGAACAGCGTCTCGTCGTCGGGGAAGTGGCGGTAGACCGTCGAGCGGCGAACACCGGCACGCTCGGCGATCGCGCTGATGGTCGTCTGCGCCGGGCCGAGCTCCTCGTGCAGCGCGACGGCGCTCTCCGTGATCCGTTGCCGGGTCTGCTCCTCCAGCTCGGCACGGCGCTTCATGCGGTAGGGGCGCTTTTGGTTGGACATCTCTGTCCAATCATATTGACATACGCGGCCGACTGTCGTATCTTTCGCGCGACATCAATGTCCGATGAAAGGAGTATTGCGCCATGGAGACCACGATCACGACCGTGAAGCTGGTCGGCCCCGACAACGGACGCGAGGGGTTCCTCGGGAGCATCGGCGTCCGTTTCATGATCGACGGGCCCGAGACCGACGAGCGCTTCTCGCTCGTCGAGCACGCGATGTCCCCGCGGGCGCTCGCAGCGCCGCTGCACCTGCACACGCGCGAGGACGAGTACAGCTTCGTGCTCGAGGGCCGGATGGGCGCCCTGCTCGGCGACGACGTCGTCGAGGCGGGGCCGGGCGACCTCGTGTTCAAGCCGCGCGACCAGTGGCACACCTTCTGGAACGCCGGCGACGAGCCCTGCCGGATCCTCGAGATCATCGCGCCGGCGGGCTTCGAGCGGTTCTTCCAGGAGCTGTCCGACATGGGCGGCGCGATCGCGGCCGACCCGGACGAGCTGACCGCGCTCGGTGCGCGCTACGGCCACTCCTTCCGGCTCGAGAGCGTTCCCGAGCTGGTCGAGCGCTTCGGGCTCCGGGTCGGCGAGCCCGTTCCCGGCGGCTGGAGGCCCTGAGCAAGCACCCCGATGCGCCGCCTTCCGTGAAAGGAGCCTTCTGGAGGGCGGCGCGGCGTGGAGGAGGCGGGGAAACCCTCGTAGTCTGTCCCCGTGGCGACGTGCCCGAGCTGCGGCAAGGACAATCCCGCCGCCGCTCGCTTCTGCGGCGAGTGCGGCGCCTCGCTGGCGACGACGGCGTCACGGGAGGTGCGCAAGACCGTCACGGTGCTCTTCGCGGACGTGACCGGCTCGACGGCCCTCGGCGAGCGGCTCGACCCGGAGTCGTTCCGCCGCGTGATGGCTCGGTACTTCGAGGCCGCCCGGGGCTGCCTCGAGCGCCACGGCGGAACCGTCGAGAAGTTCATCGGCGACGCCGTGATGGCGGCCTTCGGCGTGCCCGTCGTCCACGAGGACGACGCGCTGCGCGGGGTGCGCGCAGCCGTGGAGCTACGCGATGCGCTCGCGTCGCTGAACGAGGAGCTCGAGCGTGACTACGGCGTCTCCCTCCGACTACGTACCGGCGTCAACACGGGGGAGGTCGTGACGGGGACCGAGGAGCGGCTCGTCACGGGCGACGCGGTCAACGTCGCGGCGCGGCTCGAGCAGGCCGCCGAGCCGGGCGAGATCCTCATCGGCGAGTCGACGTACGCGCTCGCACGAGGTGCGATCGAGGCCGAACCGACCGAGCCGCTCGTCCTGAAGGGCAAGCGCGAGCCCCTCGACGTCTACCGGCTGCTCTCAGTCGTCGCGGGAGCACCGGCGTTCGAGCGGAGGCTCGACGCACCGCTCGTCGGCCGGCGGGCGGAGCTCGAGCGGGTCCGTGCCGCCTTCGACGAGGCGGTCTCGGCGCGAAGCTGCCGCCTCCTCACCGTCCTCGGTCCGCCTGGCATCGGCAAGTCCCGGCTCGCGCGCGAGGTGTCGGCGGCGCTCGCCGCCGACGCCGCCGTGCTCACGGGGCGATGCCTGCCGTACGGCGAGGGCATCACGTACTGGCCGCTGGTGGAGATCTTCCGGGAGGCGGGCGCGGAGGAGGAGCTCGAGGCGGCGCTCTCCGTCGACGCGCCGGAGGACGTCTTCTGGTCGGTGCGCAAGACGCTCGAGCAGCGCGCCCGCGAGCGGCCACTCGCGCTCGTCGTGGAGGACATCCACTGGGCCGAGCCGACCCTGCTCGATCTCGCCGAGCACCTCGGCGACTGGACGCGCGACGCGCCGCTGCTGCTGCTCTGCCTCGCGAGGCCGGAGCTGCTGGACGAGCGGCCCGCGTGGGGCGGGGAGGTGCTCACTCTCGAGCCGCTCTCGGAGTCGGAGGCCGAGGAGCTGATCGAGAACCTCCTCGACGGAGCGTCGCTCGACGACGCGACCCGCGCGCGGATCCGTGAGATCGCAGAGGGAAACCCCCTCTTCGTCGAGCAGCTGCTCGCGATGCTCGCCGAGGGCGGGGACCCGGGAGACGTGCCGCCGACGATCCACGCGCTGCTCGCCGCCCGTCTTGACGGCCTGCCGGACGACGAGCGCGACGTGCTCGAACGCGCGTCCGTGATCGGGCACGACTTCGAATGGGAGGCGCTCGGCGAGCTTGCGCCCGACGGCAGGCGTCCATCCGGGGCGCACCTCGCCGCGCTCGTCCGCAACGAGCTGATCCGCCCGCACGACGCCATCGAGGACACCTTCAGCTTCCGTCACGCGCTGATCCGCGACGCGGCATACGCGCGGCTCCCGAAAGAGCGGCGCTCGGAGCTCCACGCGCGTTTCGCCGACTGGCTCGACGGCCGCGGCGACGAGTTCGACGAGATCGTCGGGTACCACCTCGAGCAGGCGCACCGTTGGCTCGTGGAGCTCGGGCCCGCGGACGAGCGCGCGACCGCGCTCGCCTCGAGAGCCGCGGAATCGCTCGCCGCATCCGGCAGGCGCGCCTACGCCCGCGGCGACGGCCCGGCGGCGGCGAACCTGCTGGGCCGCGCGGTCGCGCTCCTGCCCGCCGACGACACGGTCCGGTTGCGTCTCATGCCGCCGCTCGGTCGCGCGCACCGGGATGCGGCCGACATGGAGGGCGCCGAGACGATCCTCGCCGAGGGGCTGGAGCGTGCGCGGGCGCTCGACGAGCCCGTCGTCGCGGCCGACGCCGCGCTCCTGCTCGTCGATCTCCGCTTCCATGCGACGACGGCCACGCGTCAGCAGGTGCTGGACGAGGTCGACGCCGCCACGCGCGTCTACGAGGAGCACGGCGACGAGGCAGGCCTCGCTCGTGCGCTCGCGATCACAGGGAGGCTGCGCTTCTGGGAGGGCGACTGTACCGGGGCCTTCGAGGATCTCGACCGGGCCGCCGGCCACGCCCGGAATGCCGGCGATCGCTACCAGGAGGCCGAATGCCTCCAGTATGTCCTGGCGGCGATCATCTACGGCCCGACCCCCGCGTCCGAGGGGCTCGCGTTCCTCGACTCCATGCGGACGCGGCTCGAGGGGAACCGCAAGCTCGACATGTCACAGCTGAACGTGCAGGCGCGCCTGGAGGCGATGGGCGGGAAGTTCGAGTCGGCGCGCGCCGCGATGGCTCGGGCCGCGACGTTCGCCGAAGGCGTCCTCGAGGTCGAGCTCTACTCCCACATTCTCGTGGCCGCCGCCGACGTCGAGCTCCTCGCGGGCGACCCGGCGGCGGCGGAGCGGAATGCGCGCGCCGCCTGCCAACGACTCGAGGAGATCAGCGAGCTGGGCTACCTCGCGAGCGCCGTGCCCACGCTGCTCGAGGCGCTGTATCGACAGGGCCGCGGAGACGAGGCGCTGCGCCTGTCCGAGCGATGGGATCCCGCTCGGCTGACCGTGCCGGAGGACATGGACGCGCAGGCCGGGTGGCGTGCCGTCCGCGCGAAGCTGCTCGCCCGTCGCGGCGACCTCGCCGAAGCCGAGCAGCTCGCACGCGAGGCCGTCTCGCTCGCCTCCACGACCGACTACGTCGATCTGCACGCGGACGCGTGCGCCGCCCTCGGCGAGGTGCTGCGCGCGGCGGGCCGACGGGAGGAGTCCGACGCTGCGCTGGCGGACGCGCTCGCGCTGTACGAGAAAAAGGGCAATATCGCGGCCGCGGCCGCCCTCCGAGCCCTGTCCGCCGAGCCGCCCGTCGGCGTCTGAAGCGTCAGTCCGCTTCGCGCGAGAACAGCATCGTCACCTCGTGCACCCCGGCGGAGGTCGTCATCGACAGCCCATGGTCGCCGCGGCGGAAGACGCGCAGCATCGCTGCGTTCTCGACGAGCACGTCGGCGGTGAATCCCCGGACGCCGTGGCCGCGCGCGTACTCGACGGTGCGCGCGTGCAGGAGGCTGCCGAGGCCGGCGCCCTGCCACTCGGGGTCGATCATGTACGCGATGTCCGCAAGGCCGGTCGCCGGGTCGACGTAGTAGCAGCTCGCGCCGACGATCCGCTCCCGCTCCGACGGCCCGACCACTGCGGCGAAGGCCATCTCCTCGTCGTAGCCGACGCTGCAGAGGTGGTGGGCCGCCTTGTCGGTAAGCGAGCTGAGCTTGTGGAAGAAGCGCGTGTGCACGTCCTCCTCCGGGAGCCGGAAGAAGAGCTCCTGCATCGCCCGCATGTCGCCCGCGCGCGTCGGTCGGAGGACGACGTCGCGGCCGTCCCGGAGAGTCGCGTCGCGCTCCTCCCCGACGGGATAGGCGGCCCGGCTCCGCAGCTCCTGGCCGGGCGGGACGAGCCCGAGCCCGATCGCCTCCTCGAGGAGCGCCGCGCGGTCGTCCGGATGGGCGATCTCGATCAGCGAGATCGCGCGCTCGCGCGTCGAGCGGCCGAAGAGGTACGCGGTGCCGTACTCGCTGATCACCCAGTGGACATCGGCCCGGGCGATGGCGACCGGCTCGTCGGGGCCGAGCGCAGCGCGCACCGCAGGCTTCCCCGCCGGGGTTCTCGAGGCGAGGCACACGATCGCCTTGCCGCCCTGCGAGCCGAGCGCGCCACGGTGGAACGACGGACCGGTGGAGACCCCGCCGTAGAGGACCCCCTCGAGCAGCTCGGTGCACACCTGGCCCGTGAGATCGATGCCGAATGCCTGCGTGAGCGACACGAAGCGGGGCGTCGCGGCGATCACCCCCGGGTCGCACACGTGGTCGACGGGATGGAACGAGAAGCGGGGGTCGTCGTCGATCAGGTCGTACAGCCGGCGTGTGCCCATCGCGAGGCTCGCCACGACCGGGCCTGTGACGACGCCGTCCTCGACGAGGTCGACGACGTGCTCCGTGAGGACGTCGGAGTGGATCGCGAGGTCCGTCCGGTTCGTCAGATGGGCGAGCATCCGGTTCGGCACCCGCCCGAGCCCGATCTGGAGCGTCGCGCCGTCGTCGATCAGCCGGGCGACGTAGCCCGCGATTCGCTCTGCCACGCCGTCTGCGTCCTCGTGCACGTACTCCGCCAGCGGGCGGTCGACCGCGACGACGTGATCGATGCGATCGAACGGGATCCGGCTGTCACCGGCCGTGCGGGGCATGGCCGGGTTGACCTCGGCGATCACGGTGCGCGCGGCGAGCGCCGCGTCGCGCGTGATGTCGACCGAGACGCCGAGGCTGCACATGCCGTGCGCATCGGGCGGGGCGACCTGGATCAGGGCGACGTCGAGCCGTACGAGCCCGTTGCGGCAGAGACGAGGCACGTCGGCCAGCGAGACGGGCACGTACTCGACCCGGCCCGAGTCGAGCATCGCGCGGACATCTCCGCCGACGTAGAAGACGCGGTGCCGGTACGCCGTCCGCGGCGGATCGCCGACGCCGACGCGGTCGGTGAGCGAGTGGACGAGGACGACCCCTTCCGGCGGCGGATCGCGCAGCTCGAGCGCCTCGACGAGCGTGCGCGGCGTCCCGCAGGCGCTGCCGACGAAGACGTGGTCGCCGGGCCGGACGACGGCTGCGGCCTCGTCGGCCGAGATCTGCCGTTCCCCGATTTCCCCGGTCGAGCTCGTCGCCACCCTCCACGCCTCTGCGCACCGTCATTCTCCACCGTCGCGCAAGGGTCGCCCCGATCGACGCTCAGGGTGGGGTCGCTCAGGCAAGGTCGAGCGAGTTCCCGTCGGACGAGGAGACCACGATGAAGCTCGGGATCGGCCTGCCGAACACCCTGCCCCACGAGACCGACCGGACGCTGATGCTCGAGTGGGCGAGGACGGCCGACGAGGCGGGCTTCGAGCTGCTCGGCACCATCGACAAGCCGAACTACGACTCGTGGGAGCCGCTCGCGACGCTCGCCGGCGTCGCCGGAGTGACCGAGCGCATCCGGCTCGCGACGACGATCCTCCAGCTTCCGGACCGGAACGAGGTCATGGTCGCGAAGCAGGCGGCGGTGATCGACCAGCTCTCGGCCGGACGGCTCGTGCTCGGGCTCGCCCAGGGCGGGCGGGAGGACGATTACGAGGCTCTCGGCGCCGAGTACCGCGGACGCTCGGCGCGGTTCGAGCACCAGGTCGGGCGCATCCGTGAGCTCTGGGCCGGCGCGAGAGCCTCGGACTCGGACCACGGCGTGCTCGGCCCCGCGCCGGTGCAGCGCCCGGCACCGCCGATCTGGGCCGGCGCCTCCACCCCGAAGTCGATCGAGCGCGCGACGCGCGTCGCCGACGGGTACATCTTCGGCGCTGGAGGATCGGCCGTCATGGCCGAGCGCACACCGGGGATCCGCGAGCGCTTTGCCGCGATCGGCAAGCCCGACGCGACGGTGGCCGGGCTCGCATACGCCGCCGTGGGGGACGATCCGGCGAAAGCGCTCGAGGCGGCGACGCACAACGTCCTGCGGTACTACGGCCGCCTCTGGACCGAGCCGGAGAACCTCATCCACCACGGCCCGGTTACGAAGGTCGGCGAGGAGCTCGCGGCGTATGCCGACGCCGGCCTCGACGTCCTCGTAGTCTTCCCGCAGATCGCGCGCCTCGAGCAGGTCGAGGAGCTGGCCGAGCACGTCCTCCCCGCATACCGCTGAGCCCCGTCTAGCGCCCGAGCGCGGAGACCGCGAGCGCGCCGACGAGCGCCGCCGGCCAGGCGAACCAGTGCCGCGCGGTCCAGGCCCCCGTCCGTGGGTCGTACGCCTCGGGGAGGAGGCCGTCGCTCGACGCGACGCCCGTCAGCCGGTCGAGCGCGCGCCCGGCGCGCTCGCGATCTCCGGTCGCACCGGCGAACAGCCACTCCTGCGCGTCGCCCAACGGCCACGTGCCCGGCGTGTGCAGCGAGCCGAGGCCGCCCCACGGCCCGGGGCGGTACGCCGGGTTCGCCTCGTCGAACGCGAACCGCATCGTGGCGCGCCAGACAGGGTCCTCGGCGGAGCAGAATCCCCACGCCGGCGCGAGCGCGGTCGGCACGTCGTTCGCATCCGCGTAGAGCCTTGTCGCCCCGCGGCCGTCCGCCTCGTACGCCCACTGGGCGCCGTGGGGGCCGGGAGCCGTGAGCTCGCGCTCGGTGGCGTCCCGGATCGTCTCCGCCGTGTCCGAGAGGCCGGCGCCGTCCAGGCCGAGCTCGGTCGCGACGCCGGCGAGCCTGCGGACGACGTACCACGCCAGGATCTGCACCGAGAGCGAGTGGGGGAGGGAGGAGGGGTCGTCGGCCGGGTTCTCGTCCGTGCGCACGAGCCCGCTCGGCGCGATCGGGAGCGCACGCCAGACCGCGTCCACCAGCCTTCCCCAGGCAGCGACCGGCACCTCGGTGCCGGTGCCCGGCAGCGCAGGCCACGACCCCGTCGCCTGGTGGAAGTCGAGCAGCTCGAGGACGGGGAAGAGCTGCTGGTCCGCCTGGTAGGCGAGGTCCTTCGGCTCGCCGTTCGCGAGGTGGCTCCGTTGCCACACGCCTCCCTCGCGGCGGCAGCGGCCGAAGAGCCACCGGAGGTGGTCGGCGACGATCTCGGGGTGCCCGGGCCCGGCCGCGGCGAGCAGGAGCAGCGCCTGGTAGTACGCGTCGCGCGTCCAGGAGAGCGGGAGCAGCCGGTGGTCGGTGAGGAGGCATGCCTCACCCGGAGCGACCCGGAGGAGCGCACATCCGGTCACGTAGCGAAGCGCGCCGTCCGCGATCCGCGCGAGTGCGTCGCGGTGACGCGTCGGGGCGAAAACCCTCGCGTCGTCCGGCCACAGCGGAGCCGAGCGTCGGACGGCAGACGGCGCCGAGCCCGCGCGAGGACTCGCTGGTGAATCAGCACGAGGTCCGCCTTCGAGTGTGGCGGCGACCTCGAGCTCGACCGCGCGCCGCACGGCCAGCGTGATGGCTGCTCCGCCGTCCTCGAGCCGCCAGCCGGCGCTGTCGGCGCCCGCTGCGTCGATCGTGATGCGTGCGCCGGCCGGCAGGGCGGAAGCGGCGAGCCCGAGCGTCGTGCCTTCGGCCGAGAGAAGCGTCTCCGCCCGCACGGGGGGACGGGGGCTCACCTCGGTGATCTCGAGCAGCGCGGGCGGCGTCAGCCGTCCGCGGAAGCGGAGCGTGATCTCGGCGGGCGCTTCGAAGTGCCACACCTGCACCAACGTGTGGTCGGCCGTGCGGTACGCAATGCGCGGCACGTCGGCCGGCTCGAGCTCCGCGACGAGAAACGCGAAGCGCTCCTCCGTCATCGACGACCTGTAGCGCCGGACCTCGTCCGGCCTCCCCCGCAGGCGCTCGTCGAACTCGGGCAGGCCAACCAGCTCGACCGTGCCGTGACGAGGATGGAAGGCCGAGAGGGAGAGCCAGGCGCCCGACGGCGAGAAGGAGGCGGCGACGAAGCCGTTCCCGACGTCGAGTGGCTTGCGGGGCCTCGCTGCCCTCCCGACGGCGCTGCTAGGCGATGGCAGCGCCCGTCTCCGGGACGAAGAAGTGCATTGCGCCCGCGGCGACGCGAAGCTCGCTGGGCTCGCCGGCCTTCGCGCGCGTGCGGGGGTCGAGACGCGCGACGAACGTCGTCCGGTGGCCGTCGGCGAGCGGCTCGACCTGACGGACGGGGCCGACGCCCTTCGCGCCGACGGTGAAGTGCGCGAGCGTCTCCGACCCCATGTCCTCGCGCAGGTCGACCACGACGCGGAACGGCGCACCGTCCGGGTCCGGCGAGAATGCGGCGTCCTCGATCGCCTCGGGCCGAATCCCGACCACGACGTCTCTGCCCGCGAACGACCCGAGCTCGGGCCGCGACCGGAGCGTCCCGTCCGGGATAGGAAGCCGGTGCTCGCCGAGCACGACCTCGAGCGCCCCGTTCGCCCGCTCGAGCGACGCCTCGGCGAGGTTCATCGAGGGCGAGCCGATGAAGCCCGCGACGAAGAGGTTCGGCGGCTGCTCGTAGAGGCGCACGGGCGTGTCGTACGCCTGGAGCACGCCGCGGCTCATCACCGCGACCTTGTCGCCCATCGTCATCGCCTCGGTCTGGTCATGGGTGACGTAGAGCGTGGTGACGCCGAGCTGCTGTTGCAGGCGGGCGATCTCGGCCCGCATCAGCGTGCGCAGCTGCGCGTCGAGGTTCGAGAGCGGCTCGTCCATCAGGAACGCCTGTGGTTCGCGCACGATCGCCCGACCCATCGCGACGCGTTGTCGTTGTCCGCCCGAGAGGTTCGCGGGCTTCTTGTCGAGGAGCTCGTCGAGGCCGAGGGAGCGCGCCGCGTCGCGGACGCGGCGGTCGATCTCCCGCTTGTCGGTCTTGCGGAGCTTGAGCCCGAAGCCGAGGTTGTCGTAGATCGTGAGCTGCGGGTAGAGGGCGTAGTTCTGGAAGACCATGGCGATGTCGCGGTCGCGCGGGCTCAGGTCGTTGACGACACGCCCGTCGATCGCGATCGTCCCCTCGCTGATCTCCTCGAGGCCCGCCACCATCCGCAGAACCGTCGTCTTGCCGCACCCGGACGGCCCCACGAGGACGACGAGCTGGCCGTCCCCGACCTCGAGGTCGAACGACGACACCGCCTCCGTGCCGTCGCGATAGATCTTGCGGACGCCGTCGAAGACGATCGGAGCCATCTACGAACCTTCCGTCCCGTCGTAGAGCGCGGGGCGGCGGAGGCGGAGCGCCGGCTCCTGTGTGCGCTCGCGCTCGATCGCGTCGAGGTCGATCGTCGCCCGGAGCGCGACCTCCTCTGTCCCGGCGGCGGCGAGCACCTCGCCGCGCGGGTCGGCGATCAGCGAGCCGCCGCAGAAGCCGTTGCCGGCGAGGTTCGAGGCGACGGCGAAGACCTGGTTGTCCTGCGCCCGCGCACGGGTCCGGAGCGTGAGCAGGTGCTCGAAGCCGAACGGCACGGCGGACGGGATGGCGAGGATCTGCGCCCCCTTGAGCGCCAGCGTGGTCGCGATCTCGGGGAACGCGTGCTCGAAGCAGATCATGAGCCCGACCCGGCCCGCGGGCGTGGGCCACGTGTCGAGCTCGTCGCCCGCGGCGAAGCGCGTCTGCTCGGGCGGGAACAGATGCGACTTCCGGTAGCTGGCGGCGCTCCCGTTCGGCGTGACGAGCACCGCGGTGTCGTAGAGCCTCCCGTCCGCCTGCTCGAGGATCCCGGTCACGATCGTCGCCCCGGTCTCCGAGGAGACGTCGCGGAGGAGGGCGACGGTCGGGCCGTCGAGCGGTTCCGCGAGCTCGACGCCGTGGACGTCGATCTCGTCGAGGTCGTACCCGCTCGTGACGAGCTCGGGCGCGACGACGAGCGCGCCCTCGGAGGAGTGGCGGCGCAGCGCGTCCTCGAGCCGGCTCCGGTTCAGGTCGAGCGCGCCGGGCTCGGCGGCCAGCTGGAGCGCGACGAGCTCGATCCGCTCGCTCATCCCTTCACGCCTCCCGCGAACAGCCCGCGCACGTAGTAGCGGTTCAGCACGGCGAAGAGGACCAGCGGAGGGAGGATCGCGAGGATCGCTCCGGCGGAGACGACGTCCTCTTGCGCGAGGTGCGGAGACTGCAGGTTCGCGAGTCCGACGGTGATCGGCTGGTGGTCGCGCTCGAGCAGCGTCAGCGCGAGGAGCAGGTCGTTCCAGACGAAGATCAGGTCGATGATCGCGAACGAGACGATGCCGGGCAGCGCGAGCGGCACCGCGATCCGACGGAACAGTTGCATGTGCGTGGCCCCGTCGACGCGCGCGGCCTCGAACAGCTCGTCGGGGATGTCGGCGATGAAGCTCGACATCATGAACACCGCCCACCCAGCGCCGAACGCGGTGTGGACGAGCGCGATCCCGAGGTACTGGCGTGCGCCGTGCGCGAGGCCGAGCGTCTGGAACCACGGCAGCAGCGGGATGAGGATGATCTGGACCGGCACGATCATCGTCGTGATCAGCAGGAAGTACGTGAGGCGTCGGAACCGGAAGTGCAGCCGTGCGAACGCGTAGGAGGCGAGCGCTCCGACGGTGACCGTGAGGCTCACCGAGAGCAGCGTGATCACGAGGCTGTTGACGATGTAGGACGAGACGCCCTGGTGCCAGGCGTTGACGAAGTTCTCGTACGTGAGCTCGCCGAGGTCGGCGTTCCACCAGCCGGTTCGGCTCTGGTCGAGCGGGAGGACGGAGATCATCGTCACGGTGGCGACGGGCACGAGCCACACCACGGCGAGGCACGTCAGCCCGCCGTAGAGCGCGACCGTCTTCGCGCGGTTCGGCGTCATCGCCGCGACCCCGATCGCGTCAGCTCGCGGAGGTAGGGGTACGCGCCGAGGACGAGCGCGGCCGAGAGGAGCACCGCGATCGCCGCGGCGAGCCCCGCCGACGGCGTGTCGAGGAACGCGAACGCGTCCTGCCAGAGGAGGAGGGCGAGCACCATGGTGTCCTGCACCGGGCCTCCCTGCGTCATGACGAAGACGATGTCGAACACCCGCAGCGCGAAGATCACGCTGACGACCACGACGACGATCAGCGGGCGTCGCAGGGCGGGCAGGAGCACGTAGCGCACGATCTGGGAGACACGGGCGCCGTCGACCCGGGCGGCCTCGACGAGCTCCTGCGAGACCGACGCCAGGCCGGCGGTGAACGTGATCACGCCGAAGCCCGCGAACGCCCAGAAGGCGGCGACGACGAGCGAGAGGTTGACGAGCCTGATCTCGATCCCTCCGAGGTGGATCGAGCCGAGGTCGGAGAGCCAGAGGTGGGTGTCGCCGAGCCCGAGCAGCCCGGTGACGGCGTTCAGCAGGCCGATGCTCGGATCGGGGTTGTAGATGAACGACCAGATGACCCCCGCCGCCGTCAGCGAGATCGTCATCGGGAGGATGAAGACGCTCCGGTAGAGCCCACCGCCGCGGCCCGCGTACCAGATGAGAATCGAGACGAGCAGTGCGAAGCCCGTGACGAGTGCGGGGAAGACGACGAGCCAGATCGCGGTGTTGACCGCCGCGCTCCAGAAGTCGGGGTCGTTGAGCGCGTCCTGGTAGTTGCCGAAGCCGACGAAGTCCCACCTGTCCGGCTCGGTCAGGCGCCACGGCTGGAGGAGGCCCCAGCTGAAGAAGCTCGACAGGATCGTGCTGACCGCGGGCCAGAGGTAGAAGAGCGCGAAGATCGCGGTCAGGGGGAGGACGAACAGATACGCGGCGAGGTCGCGTCCCCCGACGGCGGGCCGCCGGCGGCTGCGGGCGCGCACGGGGGCGACCGGTGTCGCCGTCGTCTCTCGCATCGCGCTTCGCATCGTGTCAGCGAAGGGGGCCGGGCGCCTCGTCCTCGCGCCCGGCCCCGTCGGGGAGTGGGGGACGGGTGACCGTCTCCCTGCCTATTTCGACCGTGTGTCGACGCGCGTCATCGTCGAGATGAACTTGCCGACGTCGTGGTCGCGGACGAGCTCGGCCAATGCCTGCCGGTACCGCACCTGGATCGAGCCGCCGATCCAGTCGTCGAGGTCGTAGCCCGCGGCGACCGTCGGGTTCTTCGGCCACTGAGCCGCCGCCTTGCGGTCGTTCACGTTCGGATAGACCTTGAGCGGCACCTTCGCGTTCGGGGCGATGTAGCCGCCGCGCCTTGCCCAGATCGACTGCGCGGGCGCCGACCCGAGGTAGCCGAGGAACGCCATCGTCGCGTCGGGGTTGTCGGTGTCCTTGGCCCCGGCGAACAGGTCGCCGCTGACGAACTGCGCGGTCGGCGCGGACGCGCGGTACTTCGGCATCAGGAAGAACGTGAAGTCGCGTCCCGGCTTCAGCTTCTTGTCGCACTGACCCGGCGCGACGAGGTTGATGAACGCGCCCTGGTTGTCGAACACGGCCTTGCCGGTCGCCCAGCCGCAGGCCTCGTCGATGAACGCGGTCGCGAGCGAGTTGCTCGGCCAGTAGTTCTGGATCATCCCGTTCAGCACCGTGAACGCGCGGACGATGCGCTTGTCGTCCCACGGGATCGTCCCGCGCGCGAGCGAGTTGAACGCGGACGGGCCCGCGACACGGAGGATGATCGGGTCGACCCACTGCGTCAGCGGCCAGCCATCCTTGCCGCCGACGAGGAACGGCGTCTTCCCTGCGGCCTTGACCTTCTTCAGAGCCGCGTTGAACTGGCCCCAGGTTGTCGGGACCTTGATCCCGAGCTGCTTCAGCTGTGACGGCTTGTACCAGATCAGCGCATTGATGTTGCCCTTGAAGAAGACGGCGTCCGTATGGCCGTCCGAGCCCTGGGCGATCGCTCTGAGCGACGTGTTGTACTCGCCCTTCTTGACCCAGGTGTTCCAGAGCGAGTCGAGGTTCATGAGAAGTCCCTGGCTCGAGAACGCGCGCACGATCCCGGGGAGGGCGACGGTGACGTCCGGAGGCGAGCCCGCGGCGAACTGCTGCGTGAGCATGGCCTGGGTCTGGTCGAACGGGACCTGCTCGACCTTCACGTCGACGTTCGGGTACGCCTTCTTGAAGCCGTTGACGACCGCCTGGAACGCCTCGCCCTCCGAGCCGGTCCAGTTGCTGACGACGCGGAGGCTGCCGGATACCTCGGCGGGGCCCGAGTTGCGGTCCACGCCCGCGGTGGCGACCGCGGCGAAGAGGAGGAGCGCGAGTCCGGCGGCTCCGAGCAGGAGACGCTTGGGGTGGCTGCTCATTGATCCCTCCCGGCCGGGCGTCTCGGCGGAACCGCGTCCGGCCTTTTGCTATTGATGAGTGTCAAATACTCTCAGCCGTCGTTCCGGCTGTCAAGCGCGCGCCGAGAGCGTCCTCGGACGGGCGCCGTCGCTCGCCACGACCGGCAGCCCGGTGATCGCGGCGATGAGCTCCGCAGCCCGCGACGCGGCGACTGCGGGCCGGAGACGGTTCGTCAGCACTGCCTCGAGCATCGCCTGCAGCTGGGCCGAGACGTGCGCGTACGCGGGGATCGCCGGCCGGACGACCGCCCGGTCGAGCATCGCGGCGCTCGAGGAGAGAAGCTCGGACTCGCCTGCGATCAGCTCGACCGCGGGGCGGCTCGACGGGATCTGCGCCGTCTCGCGGGACATCTGCGCGAGCGAGGCCGGCGCGACGAGCCGCTTCAGCAGGCGCATCGCGAGCTCGGGCTGCGCCGCCTGGCGGAAGACCGCGTAGACCATCCCGCCGGCGAGGGTCGCGGTCTGGCCGTTGCGCCCGCCCGGCATGGGCGCGAAGCCGAACGTCCCCCAGAGCTCGGAGAGCTCGACACCGGCCGCGTCGGCGAGCGGCCGCGCCTCGTAGCTTCCGCCGAAGGACATCGCGGCGCTGCCCTGCGCGAGCAGCCGGACCGGCCGGTCCCACTCGAGCGCCACCGTGTCGTCGGGCGCGAGGCCGTCCGTGACGAGCTGACGCAGGCCCTTGAGCGTCGCCACCGTCGCCGGTGTGTCGAGCGTCACGCCTCCGGGACCGAGTACCGCGACGTCGTTCGCGGCGAGGAGGGCGAGCAGGCAATAGGCGGTCGTCTCCCCACCGCGTGAGCCGCCGGGGAACACCACCGGATGCTCGACGCCCGCGGCCGCGAGCGCCCGCGCGGTGGAGACGAACTCGCGCCAGGTCGCCGGCGGTGCGCGCCCTACTCGGCCGAGTGCCTCGCGCCTGTACCAGAGGCCCGCGACGTCGGCCTCCGCCTGGATCGCGACGGTCTCGCCGCCCACGCGGTTCGCCGAGACGAACGGCTCGAGGAAATCGCGCGCGTACTCGCCGCGGACCCACGCCTGGTCGAGCTCGTCGACGGGCCAGAGGAAGCGCGCGGCCGCGAACTCGGGCACCCACACGGAGTCCAGCACGGCGAGGTCGGGCGCGCGCCCTTCGGCGACGGAGCGGGTCAGCGTCTGGTGGAGGTCGGGCAGCGCGACGGTCGCGAGGTTCAGCCGGACGTCGTCGCCTGCAGCCTCCTCGATCTGCCGCTGCCAGGTGCCCTCGGGCACGACGACGCGCACCTCGGGGCCGTCGACCTGCCGCCGCGCCCAGTGGGGGTTCACGAACGACCCGCGCTTGCGCCGGCGCAGGATCACGCCTTCGTCCGCGAGCTCGGAGAGCGCTCTCGTCACCGGCGTCCGGCTGATCCCGTACAGCGCGCACAGCTCGTGCTCGGTCGGGAGGCGCGTGTCGGGGCCGTAGCGCCCGCTGAGGATGTCCTCGAGCAGGAGGGTCTTCAGCTGGAAGTAGATCGGGATGGGTCGAGTCGGATCGATGATCCCGGGCACGCCCCGATTATCGTCCCCGGCGCGTCTCCGGCCCTCGCTTGTACCCTCTGGCGCATGGCTCGGCGACGGCTGACGCTGTCTTCGCGCGTCGCGCGCGTCGCCGGCCCGGTGCTCGTCGTCCTCGCGCTCGTGTCGATCGTCGGCATCGCCGCCCGGGGGTCGACGTCGGAGGGGTCGAGCAGCTCGACGCCACCCGCCGACACGCTGCTCGACACGGTCTTCAGCCTCGTGCTCGTGCTGCTCGTCGTGTGGGTCGCGCTCGCGTTGTTCTCGGTCCTCCGGTGGCGCGAGCAGGAGTGGACGGCGCCGCGGAGGCGAAACGACCTGCGTGCGATCGCGATCCTGCTCGCCTTCGGCTTCGCCCTCGCGCTGTACGTCCGTGAGCGCGGCTGGAACTTCGCGTTCGACCCGCAGCAGACCCCGCTCGAGCGCGGAGACGCCGGCGCCTTGCCGCCCGGCTTCGACGCCGGGCCGGACCCCGGGTACCAGTTCCAGTTCGCGTGGCTGCCGATGGTCGCGGCGCTCTTTCTCGGGGCTCTCGGCGTGGCCGCGTTCGTGCTCGCGAACCGGCGAGCGAACCCGTCGTCCGCGAAGGCCGAGCTTGCCGCCGAGCTGGCCCTCACGCTCGACCTCTCGCTCGACGACCTCCGCGCGGAGGCCGATCCGCGTCGGGCGGTGATCGCGGCGTACGCGCGGCTCGAACGGGTGCTCGCCGCGCACGGTGAGCCGCGGCAGGACGCCGACACGGCGGAGGAGCACCTCGCCCGCGTCCTGGGTCACCTCGACGTCGACGGCCGCGCCGTCCGCCGCCTGGTCGACCTCTTCGTCCGGGCGAAGTTCTCCCAGCACGAGGTCGATGCGGGGATGAAGGACGAGGCGATCGCCGCGCTCGAGCAGGTGCGCGACGAGCTCCGGGCCGCGGCGGCGGAGACGGGCCTGGATGCGCCCGGGGTGCCTGCGTGAGGACCGCGGGCCGGCGGGCGGCCCGGCTCCTCCTCCTGCCGACGATCGTGCTGCTCGGTATCGCGGTGTTCGCGTCGGGCAGGCTCGAGCCGGCGGTCCGGGTATACGCGCTCGCCGTCTGCGCGGTCGTCCTCGCTTTGGCGGTGGGCGGTCTGCGGCAGGCGTTTCCCCCCACGACACGTCGCCGCGCTCCACGCAAGGCCGGCGCCCGGCGCGCCGACCCGCCGCGGAGCCTCGCGCAGCTCGAGAACGAGGTGACGATGAGCGCCGGCGACGCGCTCGACTTCCATTACCGCCTCCGCCCGCATCTGCGGGTCGTTGCCGCGGGACTCCTCGAAGGCCGTCACGGCGTCGTGCTCGACGAGGAGCCGGACCGCGCGCGTCGTCTGCTCGGCGACGAGACGTGGGAGCTCGTTCGGGCCGACCGATCCGTGCCTGCCGACCGGCACGGGCCCGGGATGCCCGCGGACGCCCTCGAACGCGTCGTCGTCTCGCTGGAGCGCCTGTAGTGCCGCTGGAGCTCGACCGCGTCCGGGAGCTCACGGGGCTCGTGCTCGACGAGGTCGAGCGCGCCGTGGTGGGGAAGCGCGAAGCGCTCGAGCTGACACTCGTCGGGCTGCTCGCCGACGGGCACGTCCTGCTCGAGGACTACCCGGGGCTCGCGAAGACGCTCGCCGCGCGGTCGTTCGCCCGGACCCTGAGCATGGAGTTCACTCGGATCCAGTTCACGCCCGACCTGATGCCGTCCGACGTGACCGGCTCGTCGATCTGGAACCAGCGCGACGGCGACTTCGAGTTCAGGCCAGGGCCGATCTTCACGAACCTCCTCCTCGCCGACGAGATCAACCGCGCCCCGCCGAAGACACAGGCGGCCCTGCTCGAAGGCATGCAGGAGCGGCAGGTGACGATCGAGGGAGCCACGTACCGCCTGGGCTCGCCGTTCCTCGTGATCGCGACGCAGAACCCGATCGAGTACGAGGGCACGTACCCCCTGCCGGAGGCGCAGCTCGATCGCTTCCTCCTGCGCACCGCCTTCGGATATCCGGCGCGCGAGGACGAGATCGACGTCCTCGGCCGCCGGGTCGAGCGGCGCACGGAAGAGGTCGAGCTGAACGCCGTGGTCGACCGCGAGACGTTCCTCGAGATGCAGCG
>DASXAW010000172.1:0-14551 GCA_036406535.1 Gaiella sp. | reverse complement strand
GAGGGCGGCGAAGCCCAGGCCTCCGGCGACGACGAGCAGAGCTCCGAGGGCTAGCCCATGCGTTTCCTGCGTCGGGGGGACCAGCCCTCGACGCTCGACCTGCTGGTCGTCGGCCTCGGCAACCCGGGCCGGGAGTACGAGCGCACGCGGCACAACCTCGGCTGGGTCGTGGTGGACGAGCTGGTGCGCCGGCACGACGGCTCCTACAAGTCCAAGTTCTCGGGGCAGCTCTCGGAGGTGCGCGTCGGTGAGCTGAAGCTGGCGCTGCTGAAGCCTGAGACCTACATGAACGAGTCGGGCCGCTCGATCGCGGCTGCGCTCCGCTTCTTCAAGGTTTCTCCGGGCGAGCTGCTCGTCGTTCACGACGACGTCGATCTGGAACCGGGTCGTCTCCAGGCGAGGCTCGGCGGCGGGCTCGCCGGGCACAACGGCCTGCGCTCGATCGCGCAGCGGCTCGGCTCGCAGGATTTCCTCCGGCTGAGGATCGGCGTCGGCCGTCCGGAGCGCGGCGACCCCAGGCCCGTCGCCGACTACGTCCTCTCGGGATTCGCCCCCGAGGACGACGCGGAGGCGATCGTCGCGCGGGCGGCCGACGCGGTCGAGTGCCTCGTCGCCGAGGGCCTCGAAGAGGCGCAGCGCCGCTTCAACTGACCGCCCGCGGCGGGCGTGCCTCCGCCGGGCGGGTTGCCGACCCGGACGCGAGCGCTCCAAGCGCCACGCCGCCGTCCCACATCCGGCGCGAACCTGACACCCCTTCGGCACGGGTTCGTCGATACCGTGACCACAGGGCACCTGGGGTGCCCCTGGGGGTATGTGGAGTGCGCGCCGCGACCCCGCGCGGCAGGGTGCTGGGGCCCGAGTACGATGGCCGCGCGGGCTCGTTCCCGCCCGTTCTCATGGACCAGGTCATCGCACAGACGACGCCGCTGTCATCGCTCGTCGACGAGCTGCGGCGGCACGAGCGCTTCCAGGCCTTCGTCCGCGCGCTCCCGGCGCGCGCGCGCGTGTCCGAGCCGATCCTGCCGCTGCTCCTCGCCACGCTGCACGCGGAGGTCGCCGGGCCGCTGCTCGTGCTGCTGCCGGACGACGCCGACGCACGCGATGCCGCGGAGGGCGCAGCGTGGTTCGCTGGCGACGGCCCCGTCGCGCTCCTCCCGAGCCGCGGGGTGGGGTGGGGCTCGGGGCTCACCCCACCGCCGCACCTCGTCGGCGAGCGGTACCGGGCGCTCGACGTCCTCGCCGCCGGCGGCCTCGTCTGCGCGTCCGCGCGTGCGCTCGGCGAGTGGCTTCCGCCCCTCGACGCCCGGCCGACGCCGCTCCGTCTCCAGGTCGGCGACGAGCCTGGGATCGACGGGCTGGCGGAGCACCTGGCGCTCGCGGGCTACGAGCGGGTCGACCGCGTCGACGAGCGCGGACAGTTCGCGGTGCGCGGCGGACTCGTCGACGTCTTCCCCTCGACCGGCCGCGAGCCGCTGCGGATCGAGCTCTTCGGGGACGAGATCGAGCAGCTGCGCGCGTTCTCGCCGTTCACGCAGCGCGCGCTCCACGCGGAGGACGCCGCGGTCGTGTACCCGGCCGGGGAGCGGCGGCGGGACCTCGAGGAGCTCGAGCTCGCGCCGGACGAGGACGAGAAGCGGGAGGTGGAGATCCCCGGCGACCTCGTCCCGCCGGTCGACCGCGCACCCGACCTCGTCTGGAGCCCCGACGACGTACGGCGTGCATGGGAGGAGGACGAGATCGCGGCCGTCGACCTCGACGCGGCGACGCAGCTCGACCCCTTCCCGCGCTCACAGGCGCATTCCTTCGAGGCGCAGCGACCGGCGATCGCGGCGCGCGGCCTCAGCGAGGCCGAGAACGAGCTCGCGGGCCTCGTCCGCTCCGGGAACCGCGTCGTGGTCTCCTTTGCGCACACGGGCGAGGCGCAGCGGCAGGCGACGCTCCTCCGGAAGGTCGAGGCGCCGCTGCTCGAGGTGGGCGAGGCGCTTCCGGCTGAGCCCGCCGTCCGTTTCGCCGTCGTCCCCGCACGACGGGGCTTCGTCTCGCGCGAGCTGGGGATCGCCCTCCTCCCCGACACGCAGGTCTTTCGCAAGCGTCCGCCGCGGGCGGATGCGCGGCTGGGCCGGGCGCTCGCCAGCTTCGCCGACCTCCGGCTCGGTGACTTCGTCGTCCACGAGGACCACGGGATCGGGAAGCTCCTCGGCTTCGACACCAAGGAGGTCGCGGGCGTCACGCGCGACTACCTCCACCTGGCGTTCCGCGGCGAGGATCGCCTCTTCGTCCCGCACGAGCAGGTCGGGAAGCTCTCGCGCTACATCGGGGCCGACGCGTCGGTGCCCGCGTTGTCGAAGCTCGGCGGAAAGGCCTGGCAGAACCTCAAGGCGCGAGCGCGCGCCTCGGTCCGCGAGCTCGCCGGCGAGCTGCTCCAGCTCTACGCGCAGCGTCAGCGCGCCGAGGGCACCGCGCATGCGCTGGAGAGCGACTGGCTCGAGCGGCTCGAGGCGTCGTTCCCCTACCGGGAGACGGACGACCAGCAGCGCGCGATCGAGGCGGTGAAGGAGGATCTCGAGGCGCCCCGCCCGATGGACCGGCTCGTCTGCGGGGACGTCGGCTTCGGCAAGACCGAGGTCGCCGTCCGGGCGGCGTTCGCGGTGGCCGTCAACGGCCGCCAGGTGCTCGTGCTCTGCCCGACGACGATCCTCGCGGAGCAGCACTGGAACACCTTCCGAGACCGGTACCGCGACTTCCCCGTCCGGGTCGAGATGGTGTCGCGGTTCCGCAAGCCGGCTGACGTGAAGCAGGTGCTCCGCGAGTTCCGCGAGGGCAAGGTCGACGTCCTCGTCGGGACGCACCGGATCCTCTCCCGCGACGTCATCCCGAAGGAGCTCGGCCTCGTCGTCGTGGACGAGGAGCAGCGCTTCGGCGTCCGCCAGAAGGAGCTGCTCCGCGCGCTGCGGCTCGAGGTCGACGTCCTCGCGCTCTCCGCGACGCCCATCCCGCGGACGCTCCACATGTCGCTCTCCGGCCTCCGGGACATCTCCGTGATCGAGACGCCGCCCGAGGGACGGAGGGCGATCCGCACGACGGTCGGGGAGGTGGACGACGAGATCGTGCGGGTCGCACTCGAGCGGGAGCACGCCCGCGGGGGCCAGTCGTTCTACCTCCACAACCGCGTCGAGTCGATCGACGAGGCGGCCGAGAAGCTCCAGCAGCTCTGTCCCGGGCTCCGCTTCCTCGTCGCGCACGGCCAGATGGCGGAGCGGGAGCTCGAGGAGCGGATGCACGCCTTCCTGGCCGGCGACGCCGACGTCCTCGTGTCGACGACGATCATCGAGTCCGGCATCGACATCCCGCAGGCCAACACGCTGATCGTCGAGCGGGCCGACACCCTCGGGCTCGCGCAGCTGTACCAGATCCGCGGCCGCGTCGGACGCTCGGACGTGACCGCCCACGCGTACCTGTTCTACCCCGACGCGAGCGAGCTCACCGCCGAGGCGCGTGCCCGGCTCGCGACGCTCGCCGATCACACCGAGCTCGGGGCGGGCTTCCAGATCGCGATGCGCGACCTCGAGATCCGCGGCGCCGGAGATCTCCTCGGCGCGGAGCAGTCCGGTCACGTCGCGGCGCTCGGCTTCGAGCTCTACGTCGAAATGCTCAACGAGGCGGTCGCCGAGCTGTCGGGGCAGCAGCGCGTCGTCGCCCGCCCGGTGCGGATCGACGCTCGCGTCGATGCGTACGTGCCGGCGGCGTACGTCCAGGCGGAGGCGCTCAAGATCGACCTCCACCGCAGGATCGCCCTGTCCGAGCACGAGGACGAGCTGCGGGAGCTTCGTGCAGCGACCGAGGACCGCTACGGGCCGCTTCCCGAGCCGGTCGAGAACCTCTTCCGGATCCAGGAGGCGAGGCTGGCGCTCGCGCTCGTCGGGGCGGACTACCTCGTCTTCCGAGGCGGCCGGGTCACCGTCGGGCCGGTGGGCCTCGCGGCGTCGGAGTTGCGCGCGTTGCGGGCGCGCGCAGAGACGGCCGTATACACCTCGGCGCGCCAGGAAGTGGCGATCCGCGCCGAGGGCCTCGAAGGGGCGCTTGCGCTCGCCGATGCTATCGTTGCCGCTCGCCGGGACGGCTGAGCACGACGAACGCTCGCGTGCCCGTACGTTTTCCGAACCCGTCGTAACGCGCCCGTAACCGCAAGTCGCCTAAAAGAGGAACCTGATGAAGCGCTCGCTCATGCTCGCCGCCGCGACCCTTGCCGTGCTCACCGTCGTCGCCGCCGGGTGCGGGGACACCGACGAGGTGCCCTCCGACGCGGTGGCCGTCGTCGACGGAACTCCGATCTCCAAGGCGACGCTCGACCAGCTGCTCAGCCGCACGAAGAAGACGTACGCGGCGCAGAAGCGCCAGTTCCCCAAGGCGGGCACGTCGGAGTACCAGTCGCTCCAGACGCAGGCGGTCGCGTTCCTCGTGCAGCGCCAGGAGTACGCGCGCGAGGCGGACAAGCTCGGCGTCGAGGTCACGGACGCGCAGATCCAGAAGAAGGTCGACGACGTCAAGAAGCAGTACTTCGGGGGCAACCAGAAGAAGTTCGAGGCCGGCCTCAAGGCGCAGGCGTACACGCTCGACGCGCTCCGCGACGACGCGCGCGCCCAGCTCGTCTCCGAGGGCATCTACAAGAACATCACGAGTAAGGCGAAGATCTCGGACGGCGAGGCGCAGCAGTACTACGACCAGAACATCGACCGGTACCGGGTCGCGGACTCACGCCAGGTGCGCCACATCCTCGTGAAGACGAAGGCCGAGGCGGACAAGGTCCACGACGAGCTCGAGGGCGGCGCGAGCTTCGCGACGCTCGCGAAGGAGAAGTCGCTCGACACGGGCTCGAAGGACCAGGGCGGCAAGCTCACCGTGAGCAAGGGCCAGACCGTCGAGGCGTTCGACAAGGCCGCGTTCTCGCTCGACACGAACCAGATCTCCGATCCGGTAAAGACGCAGTACGGCTACCACGTCATCCAGCCCCTCACCGACGTGAAGAAGGGCCGCGTGACGCCGTTCGCGGACGTCCGGAACCAGATCAAGTCCCAGCTCGTCCAGCAGAAGAGGAGCGACGCGGTCAGCGACTGGGTCGCGAAGGTGGACAAGGAGTACAAGGACAAGGTGCAGTACGCGGCCGGGTACGAGCCGCCCGACACCACCGCGACGAGCACCGGCGCCACGACCGGCTAGCCTCCGGCGCGTGGCCGGGGACGCGCTCCGCGAGCTCGAGCGGCTCACCGCGGTCCTGCGGGTCGAGTGCCCGTGGGATCGGGAGCAGACCGAGCGGACGATCGTCCCGCACACGGTCGAGGAGGCGTACGAGGTCGCCGAGGCGGCGCTTGCCGACGACCCGGCGAAGCTGCGCGACGAGCTCGGTGACCTCCTCTTCCAGGTGTTCTTCCTCTCGCGGCTGCTCGAGGAGCGGGGGGAGGGCGATCTCGACGAGGTCGCGCGCGGCGTGCACGAGAAGCTCGTCCGCCGTCACCCGCACGTGTTCGGCGAGGCGGAGGCGCGCACGCCCGCGCACGTCCGCGCCCGCTGGGAGACGATCAAGGCAGAGCAGGAGGGCCGCGAGGGCGTCTTCCACGACGTCCCGGACTCCCTCCCGGCGCTGCTTCGGGCACGCAAGGTGCAGAGGCGGGCAGCGGTTGTCGGCTACGACTGGCCCGACCTGGACGGCCCTGCCGAGAAGGTGCGCGAGGAGCTCGACGAGCTGCTCGCCGAGGTCGGGCGTGCGGGGCGGCCGCAACCGGAGACCGAGCCCGACACGCGCGTCGAGGCCGAGCTCGGCGACCTACTCTTCACGATCGTGAACCTCGCCCGGTTCCTGAACGTCGACCCCGAGCTCGCTCTCCGCGCGACCACGCAACGCTTCGTCGCACGCGTCGAGCTGGCCGAGCGACTCGCCGCCGAGGCGGGCGAGACGTGGACGGAACTCGATCTCGACGCCCAGGAGCGCTGGTACGAGCGGGCGAAGGCCGCGCTCGGCTCGGCCGATCGCGGCTAGGTCTTGCGCCGTGCCCGACGTCGGTCGGACACGTGCGCCGAGGCGTCCGACTCGAGGTCGGACACCGGTCTAGTGTTGTCCCTCGTGAGCGAGATCGTCCACGTCCACGGCCGCCAGGTGCTGGACTCGCGCGGCAACCCGACGGTCGAGGTCGAGATCGGGCTCGACTCGGGCGCATTCGGGCTCGCGGCGGTTCCCTCGGGAGCGTCGACGGGCGAGCACGAGGCGGTCGAGCTCCGCGACGGCGGCGACGCCTGGCTCGGGAAAGGCGTCTCCCGCGCGGTCGGCCACGTGGACGGCGAGATCGCCGAGGCGATCTTCGGCCTCGACGCGAGCGACCAGCGCGCGATCGACCGGACGCTCATCGACCTCGACGGGACCGCGACCAAGGCGCGACTCGGGGCGAACGCGATTCTCGGGGCGTCGCTCGCGGTCGCCAAGGCCGCCGCCGCCGACGCGGGGATGCCGCTCTACCGCTGGGTGGGCGGGACGAACGCGAACGTGCTGCCGGTGCCTCTCCTCAACGTCGTCAACGGCGGCGCGCACGCCGAGAACAGCCTGGACTTCCAGGAGTTCATGCTCGTCCCGGCGGGCGCCGAGAGCTTCTCCGAGGCGCTGAGGATCGGCGTCGAGACCTACCAGCACCTGAAGAAGCTCCTCGGCGAGCGTGGGCTGTCCACCGGAGTCGGGGACGAGGGCGGCTTCGCGCCCGACTTCGCGTCGGCCTACGAGGCGTGCGAGGCGATCCTCGAGGCGGCCGAGCGCGCAGGACACCGTGAGAAGGTCGCGCTCGCGCTCGATCCCGCGACGAGCGAGCTCCACCGCGACGGCGCCTACCTCCTGGAGCGCCAGGGAGGGACGCTCGACACGGCCGGGATGATCGGGTTGTGGGCGGACCTCTGCGACCGGTTCCCCGTCGTCTCGATCGAGGACGGCCTGGGCGAGTCCGACTGGGAGGGGTGGCAGACGCTCACGGACAGGCTCGGCGGCCGCGTCCAGCTCGTCGGCGACGACCTCTTCGTGACGAACGTCGAGTTCCTCCGCCGCGGCATCGCGGAGCGTGTCGCGAACGCGATCCTCGTCAAGGTGAACCAGATCGGGACGCTGACGGAGACGCTCGACGCGGTCGAGCTGGCGCATCGCAACGGGTATCGCGTCGTGATGTCGCACCGCTCCGGCGAGACGGAGGACACGACGATCGCCGACCTCGCGGTCGCGACGAACGCAGGCCAGATCAAGACCGGCGCGACGGCCCGCTCGGACCGCGTCGCGAAGTACAACCAGCTCCTCCGGATCGAGGAGGAGCTCGGCGACGAGGCGCGGTACCCCGGCTGGGACGCGTTCCCCAGGGCCGACACGTAAGGCGCTGTCTACGCTGACTGCGGTGACGAGCCACACCCGGCGGACGAAGATCGTCGCGACGATCGGCCCGGCTTCGTCGACCGACGCCGCCGTCGCGGCGCTGATCGACGCCGGGATGGACGGCGCGCGCCTGAATCTCTCGCACGGGACGCACGACGACCACGCGCGCACGGCGCAGATCGTGCGGGCCGCGGAGACCGAGGCCGGACGCTCGATCGCGCTCATCGCCGACCTCCAGGGGCCAAAGCTCCGTGTCGGCGATCTGCCGGCGCCGGTCGAGCTCGCGGAGGGTGACAGCGTGGTCATCGCCGGCGAGGACGTCGCCACGGACGGCGACCTGCCCGTCAGCCCGTCCGTGCTCGGCTCGGTGCTGCGGGCGGGGCACGAGGTGCTGATCGACGACGGGCACCTGCGCCTGCGCGTCGAGCGGGTCGACCGCGGCCGTGCCAGCTGCCTCGTCATCGTCGGCGGCGCGGTGAGCTCCCACAAGGGCGTCAACCTGCCGGGGGTCCCGCTCCCGATTCCCTCGCTGACCCGGAAGGACCTCGACGACCTCGAGTTCGCGCTCGGCTTGGGGGTCGACTACGTGGCCCTCTCCTTCGTCCGCTCCGCCGCCGACGTGAAGGCGCTCCGGACCCTGATCGAGGCGCGGGCGTCGCAGGCCTGGGTGATCGCGAAGATCGAGAAGGCGGAGGCGGTCGCGGCGCTCGACGAGATCCTCGCGGAGGCGCACGCGGTGATGGTGGCCCGCGGCGACCTCGGCGTCGAGATCGGCGCGGCCGAGGTCCCGCTGCTCCAGAAGCGGATCATCCACGCCTCGCTCGAGCGTGGGAAGCCGGTGATCACGGCCACCCAGATGCTCGAGTCGATGGTGCACTCGCCCGAGCCGACCCGAGCGGAGGCCTCGGACGTCGCCAACGCGATCCTCGACGGCACCTCGGCGATCATGCTCTCCGGCGAAACCGCGATCGGCGAGCATCCGGTCGAGGCGGTTCGCGTGATGGACCGGATCGCGCTCGCCGTCGAGCCGAGCCTCGACTACCGCCACGAGATCCCGACCGCCGACGACGAGCCGACGATCGACCAGGCCATGTCGAACGCCGCCTGCGACGTCGCGGAGGCGCTCTCCGCCACGGCGATCCTCGTGCCGACCTTCTCCGGGCACACGGCCTCCGCGGTCGCCCGCCTCCGGCCGCAGCGCCCGATCGTCGCGCTGACGCACAAGAGCGAGTCGCTTCGCCATCTCGCGCTCGAGTGGGGTGTCACGCCGGTCTCGATCACGGAGACGAGCGATGTGGAGGATCTCTGGTCGCGCTCGGTCGTCGCCGCACGCGAGGCGGGCGTCGTCGCGCCGGGCGACCGCGTCGTGATCACCGCGGGGACGGCGGTGAACATCCCCGGCTCGACGAACGTGATCAAGGTCGACGTCGCCTGACAGGGGCCGGCCGGTCCGCGTCGAAGTCCGTCGCGTGCCGGAGCGGGGACAGGCCTCGGAACGACGGAAGACGAAGGCGCGCGCGCCACGCCGCCGGCTGCCGCGCCGGCGCATCCCGCGGTGGATGCTCCCGGTCGCCGTGCTGGTCGTGGTCGGGTTCCTCTACGTCCGGCCGATCGACTCGTACCTCGACACCCGCAGCCAGCTGCACCAGCGCCGCGACGAGGTAGCGATGCTGCGCGCCGAGCGCGCGCGCCTGGCCACGCGCCTCGAGGACGCCACGAGCGTCGAGGGCCTCGCCCGCCAGGCACGGCGGATCGGGTACGTCCGCCCGGGCGAGCACCTCTTCATCGTCGAGGGCACGGCGGCCTGGGCGAAGCAGCACTGAGGTTGTCTGCGAGCGTCCGTTCCGCTTGCGCGAAACGGACGCCGCAAACTCCCTGGGACACGGCTGCGCCGTGCCCCAGGGCACACCCCTGAAGCGGACTGGCGCTTCCAGCGCCGTCCGACGCCGCATTCGACAGAGCACTTCGCTGCCCGCGGCTACCGTCCGGGGATGGACGATCGGGCCGTCGTCGCCGCGCAGCTCGGCCGGGAGCCGCGGGCCTTCCGGCGCGTCGTCGTGCGCTGCCCGTTCGGGGGCCCGGCGGTCACCGAGCAGCATCCCTTCACGCCGGGTGGAGAGCCCTTCCCCACCACGTACTGGCTCACCTGCCGCCATCTCGTCGCCGCGGTCTCGCGCCTCGAGGCGGCAGGCGGCGTCGAGCGCTGGAGCGCCGCGGTAGCGTCGGACGAGACCCTGCGCGTCGACCTCGAGCGCGCGTCGGAGGAGCAGCGCGCGATCCGCCGCGCCCTCGTCGAGGGGGATGCTCCGGACGGCGGCGCCTCGCTCGAGCTGGGGATCGGGGGCTCACGAAACCCTGTCGCGCTCAAGTGCCTTCACGCGCACGTCGCGTATGCGCTCGCGCAACCCGGCCACCGCCTCGGAGAGGCGGTGCTGGAGGAGGTGCCGGAGCGGTGGCCGACCAGGTGCTGCAGCGACCTCTCGTTAGCATCGCGCGGATGACGACGGTCGAGGGCGCGCGGCGCGAGTGGGCGGAGGGATACCGCCGGTTCGCGCAGGAGGCCTCCGATCCCGCGCGTTCCCACGCGCTCCACCGTCAGGTCGACGTCGTCAGGGACGAGCTACGGCGGCGCGTCGGGGGCGTCTTCACGCTCGCGGAGCTCGCGGCGGCGTACGGTGACGCGGAGGGATGGATCCTCACCGTCGTGGGCGAGCAGGCACCGACGAGGGGATGGGCGCGGACGGCGTCGCTCGCGGCGGACGCGGCGTTTTACGCGTACAGCCGTGGCGCGCAGGACTACGAGCCGTGACGCTCGACACGGACGCGCGTCTCGCGCGCCGGGCGACGCGCAGGCGCCGCCGGTGGCCGCGCATCCTCGCGGCGGTGGTCGCCGCCGCCGTGCTCTTCGCGCTGGGAGTCGCGCTCGGCCTCGCGCTCGACGACCGTCCGGTCCCCGGGGGGACGCAGACGTCCGTCCGCACCCTGCCGCCGCTGCCCCAGACGACGCCCTAGTCGAGGCTACATCTCTTCCGAAGCCTGCAGGAGCCCTGCGGCGATGACCGCAAGCGCGGCGACGAGGCTGATCCAGATCCCGACCCCGCGGTGCGCGAAGAAGAAGTCGTCGGGGATCGAGATCACGCGCACCAGCACGAAGATCGTCCCGAGCGCACCGAGCGCGACGGTGACGAGGCTCTGCGGCATCGCCGCGGGCGGCTCGATCCCGAGCTCGCGGAGCACGACCACGAGCACCACCGCGAGCCCGACGAAGAGCACGAGCTTTCCGAGCACGCCCGTGTTCCAGCCCAGCACTGAGATCGTCACGCCCTGCCCCTCGCCGGTGTACCAGCCCGTGAACGAGGAGACCGCGAGCACGATCCCGGCGACGAGCCCGAGCCCGTCTCCCAGGCCGTAGAGGCCCGGGTCGAAGCGCCGCTCCCGGATCATCGCGGCACAGTATCCCCGACGCCCGGGCCGGATGCGCGGCCAACGTGGGGGGACCCCATGGTTCCTCCACGAGCCCCTGCTCAGGCCGGGTGCACGGGCGACGCGCATCTGGCCTGCCGACCCGCAAAGCCGGCCTCCGGCCGTCCCGGTTGCCGCACGATCAGCCGGTTCACGACCGGGCTCCGACCTCGGTCGCACACGAGTGTCGACGTCGCGGCGCGTGGCGGTGAGCGAGTCGCGTCCCTCGGCCCGTGGCGTACGCATGCGCGGTCGTATGCTTCAAGCCGTGGTAGACGAGGGACGCGAGGGGGCCCCGAGAGGAGCCGCGCAGACGCTCGAGCACGAGCCTCCAGAGGTCGACCCGGATGCGGTCCGCCGCTCCTACCGCGTGCACCGCGCCCGCCGGGCCGCCCGCGTCGCGCACCGCCGCCGCTCGCGGATGGCGGGGGCCCGCTTCTGGGTCGGCCTCCTCCTGCTCGTGGCGGCGTTCGTGGCGCTCGCGATGACGACGTGGCGCGAGATCGGGCGGCTGTTCGGCCTGTAGCCCTTCCCGCCGCGACGCCGTGGGTGCGCGTCGCGACGTGGACGGTCGCGGTGCTCGTCGCGGTCGCGGTGCCGATGATCCTCGTCGTGAACGGGCTCCGCGTGCTCGCGACGGACACGTTCGTCGAGTGGGAGCTGGGCCGCGACGGGTTCCCGCCGGACCTTTACGGCTTCGACACGGCCCAGCGCACGGCGCTCGCGAAGCTCGGGCTTCGCTCGATCGAGCCCGGCTCCGACGGGATCGTCCTGCTCGAGCGCGCCACGCTCCCGAACGGCGCGCCTGCCTTCGGCGAGCGCGAGCTGACACACATGCGGGACGTACGCACGCTCTTCGGCGCCGCACTGAGGGTGCAGCTCGTCGCGCTGCTCGCGATCGTCGTCCTCGGCCTGCTGCTGTGGCGGACACGGTTTCGCGTCGCTGTTCCCGCCGGGCTGCTCGCGGGCTCGCTCGCAACGCTCGGGATCGCGGTACTCGCAGTGCCGGTGATCCTCCTCGGCTTCGACGGGTTCTTCGTCCGCTTCCACGAGATCTTCTTCTCGGGCGACTCGTGGCAGTTCTCGAACGCCGACACCCTGATCCGCATCTACCCGGAGCAGTTCTGGGTCGACGTGTCGCGCATCACCGCCGCGATCGCGGTCGTCCAGGCGGTCGTCCTCGCCGCGCTCTCGTTATGGTGGCTCCGCGCGGCGAGGCGTCGAGCCGCGTGATCGACCTACGGCGCCGCGACGGCGATCCCGTCCTCCGAGTCGGCCATCGCGGAGCGGCGAGCCTCGCGCCCGAGAACACGTTGCGCGCCATGCGCGCCGCGGTCGAGAGCGGCGTCGACCTCGTCGAGTTCGACGTTCTCGACCTCCCCGGCGGGCCGCTCGTATTGGCGCATTCCGACCGGCTCGAGGAGGTCAGCCACGGCGCGGCCGCCGGCTCGGTGCGCGCCCGCTCGCTCGAGGAGCTGCGCGAGCTCGCGCCCGACCTGCCGACGTTCGACGAGGCGCTCGCGTACTTCGCGGGCGAGGCCACCGAGGTGGGGCTCCACGTCGACCTCAAGCTCACGGCGCGGCTCGACGAGCTCTGCGCCACGCTCGCGCGATTCGGCGTCGAGGGCCGAACGGTCGTCTCGTCGTTCCACGTGCCGAGCCTCCGCGACGTCGCGCGCCTCGCGCCGTCGGTCGGGATCGCCTTCACGTTCCCGGAGGATCGTCTCGGCGTCTCGCACCGGCCGCGGCTGCAGCCGCTCGTCGGAGGTGGGCTCTCGGCGGCGCGCGCCGTCGTGCCGCGGCTTCTGCCGCGCATGGTCGCGAGGGCCGGCGCCGGGGCGCTGATGCTGCAGCACCGCCTGGTCACGCGTTCGGCCGTCGCACGCATGCACGCCCACGGCGTGCCGGTTCTCGCCTGGACGGTCGACGAGCCGGCCGAGCTGGAGCGGGTCGTCGGGGCCGGCGTCGACGGCGTGATCACCAACGACCCGCGGATCTTCGGCTGACGCGGATCACCTCACGAAGCCCGCACATGCTCTCGCTACACTCACGCGGCATGCGCCGCCTCGTGACACTGGCGATTCTTCCCTGCTCAGTTGTGCTTTTTGTCGCATTCGCGGCGACGGCCGGAGCAGACGACACGATCCCGCTCCCGACGACGCCCGAGGTCCCCCCGCCGATCGACGAGCCGACGACGCCGTTCCCGCCGTCGAAGACGCCCCACGGCAAGCTCATCCAGCCGGGCGTGACGATCGGCGGTCTCCTCGTCGGCGGCTTCACGAAGGCGGAGGCGCGCGATCTCGTCATCGAGCGCTTCAGCCGTCCCGTGACGCTCGTCGTCTCGCCGACGCGGAAGGTGCGGGTTCCCGCGAAACAGCTCGGCGCGACGCTCAACCTCGACAAGGCCGTGGGGCTCGCCGTGCGCGTCAGGCAGGAGGGCTACCAGGTGCCGCTCGACGTCGACGTCCAGCGCGGGAAGCTCGGCCGGTTCCTGACCGGGCTCGCGCACCAGACCGACCGTGAGCCGGTGGACGCGGCGCTCGTGCTGAACGGGCTCCACCCCGTGGCCCGGAGGTCCTCGGAGGGCCGCCGCCTGAAGCGCGTCGTCGCTGGTCGCGAGATCTCGCTCGCGCTCCGCAAGCACCTACGCGACCCGATCGCGCTTCCGTACCAGGACCTGAAGCCCACGGTGACGGAGCAGGACCTCGACACGGCGATCGTGATCGAGCGCAGCTCGAACCGGCTGCTCTTCTACAAGAACCTGAAGCTGTCGCGCACGTTCCACGTCGCCACGGGTCAGGCCGCCTACCCGACGCCGATCGGCGACTTCGAGATCGTGAACATGCAGCGCAACCCGTGGTGGTACCCGCCGGAGGGCTCTGCGTGGGCCCAGGGCGAGCAGCCCGTCCCACCCGGCCCGGGCAACCCGCTCGGGACGCGCTGGATGGGCATCTCCGCGCCGTACGTCGGCATCCACGGCACGCCCGACGCGGCGTCGGTCGGCTACTCCGCATCGCATGGGTGTATTCGGATGCTGATCCCCGAGGCCGAGTGGCTGTTCAACCACGTCGACGTCGGGACGCCCGTGTTCATCGTTCGCGCGTGACCGGGAAGGTCCAGCGGGTCGGCCAGGCGATCGCGATCGCCGGCGTCGCGACGCTGCTCGGGCTCCTGGTCTGGAAGGTCGCGTTCGACAACGAGCAGGGGGCCGCGGACAAGCTCGCGAAGGGCGAGCTCGTCCACGCACCGCCCTTTGCCCTCGACCGCCTCGACCGCGAGGGCACGCTCTCGCTGGCCGCGCTGCGCGGCAAGCCGCTCGTCGTGAACTTCTGGGCCTCGTGGTGTGGCCCGTGCAAGGACGAGGCGCCCGTCCTCCAGCAGACGTACGAGCGCTACCGCAAGCAGGGGCTCGTCGTGCTCGGCGTCGACGTGAAGGACTTCCGCGAGGACGCCCGCAGGTTCATGCGGCGGTACGGGATCACGTACCCGGTCGTCTACGACGGGCAGGGGTCGACGATCGGCCGCTGGGGGATCCAGGGCTACCCGGAGACGTTCTTCGTCGACCGCACGGGGAAGCTCGTCGGCGAGCGGATCGCGGGCGCGGTCGACATCGAGCGGAACCGCGAGGCGTTCGAGCGCGGCGTCGCGCTCGCGCTCGGCGATCAGTCGTGACCCGCGCGCTCGCGCTCTGCG
>DASXAW010000171.1:0-24703 GCA_036406535.1 Gaiella sp. | reverse complement strand
GAACACGATGCGGCCGCCAGATAGTGGAAGCCGGCGCCGTGCAGCAACGCGGCGTAGAGTGGCGCATCGCGCCCGTGTCCACGTAGCGAAAGCCGATCCCCTCGAGGTCGCCTCGCCGGTCTCGACGGCGTCGAGGACCGTCCGGGCGACCTCGAGGGGATCGACTTGCTCGCGAAGTGCTACGGCGGCGACATCACGCGCAAGCGGAAGCTGCTCGAGAAGCAGAAGAAGGGCAAGAAGCGGATGAAGCAGGTGGCGGGCGTCGAGGTGCCGCAGGAGGCGTTCCTCGCCGTCCTCAACCTCGACGGGGAGAAGCGGAAGACATGAGCGTCGAGCTGCTAGGTCCGCGCGCCGATGAGGCGCCGGACGGCGCGGGCGTCGGCGCGGTCCGACACCTGTACGTCCACCTCCCGTTCTGCGCGCATCGCTGCGGGTACTGCGACTTCGTGACGGCGGTGGGGAGGCGCGACCAGCACGCGCCGTACGTCGAAGCGCTCCTCGTGGAGCTCGAGCAGGAGCGGTGGCGGCTCGCCGCGGCGGTCGAGACGGCGTTCCTCGGCGGCGGGACGCCGACGTTCACCGACGCTTCCGCGCTGGAGGGGGTGCTGGGGGCGCTGCCGGAGGTCGAGGAGCTGACCGTCGAGGCCAACCCCGAGACCGTCACCGCCGAGCTCGCCGCGCTCCTCCGCCGCCACGGGGTGAACAGGGTCTCGCTCGGCGCGCAGTCCTTCCGCCCCCGACTGCTCGAGGTGCTCGAGCGCGTTGCCGGACCAGACGACGTCCGGCGCGCCGTGCACACTCTCCGTGATGCCGGTTTGGACAACATCTCGCTCGACCTCGTGTACGGCATCCCGGGCCAGAGCCCCGCCGATCTCGGGGCGGACCTCGCGGACGCCCTCGCGCTGGAGCCGGAGCACCTCTCGTGTTACGAGCTCGAGGCGAAGCCGGGGACGCGGTTCACGCACGCGCACGGAGAGGAGCTCCAGCGCCAGGCGGAGGCGATGGAGGGCTACTTCGAGCAGGTCGTGGACACGCTGACCGGCGCCGGCTACCGCTGGTACGAGACCGCGAACTTCTGTCGCGAATCGGACCGCGAGCTCCGCGCTCGGCACAACCTGGGGATCTGGCGCGGTCACGACTACCTCGGGATCGGAGTCGGCGCCGTGTCCACGCTCGACGGTGAGCGTCGGCGCAACCTCCCTTCGCTTCGCCGGTACGTGGGGGCGTTGCGCGCGGGCGGCGCCCCGCCGCGGGAGCTCGAGCCGCTGGACGCGGAGACGAAGGCCGTGGAAGCGCTCATGCTCGGGCTGCGGCTGGACGAGCCCGTCGGGCTCGCGGGGCTCGAGCGCGTGGTGGATCGGGACGCGTTGCGCCGGCTCGTCGAAGGCCGTCTGCTGGAGCGTGCCGGCGGCGGGATCCAGCTCACCCCCCGCGGGCGCCTGCTCGGAGGAGCGGTGACGGCCGAGCTGCTCGCCTGATCGGGCTCGGCCGCGTCCATGCGGCACCGCCGGCCCCCTGGCGTGACGGACGGGCGCCGGTACCATCGGTCCATGGTTGCGGCGCTACGGGCACGGGACGGTGCGAGTCGACGGCGTCTGCTGCTGCTCAAGGGGCTGCTCGCGGCGAGCGTCGTGGTGACGCTGGGCGTCTCCGCGCGGGTCGTCTCCACGCACAGCCTCGAGACCACGAACCTCGTCTGGAACCTGTTCCTCGCGTGGATCCCGCTCGTGCTCGCGCTGATCGTGTACGACGGGGCGCGCCGCGGGTCCCCGGCGCCGCCGCTCCTCGCGGTCGGGCTCCTGTGGCTCCTCTTCCTGCCGAACGCGCCGTACATCGTGACGGATCTCAAATGGCTCGGCCACTACGAGAGCGGCACCCACTGGTTCGATCCCGTGCTCGTCGGCGGGGCGGCGGCGATCGGCCTGGTGCTCGGTTTCCTGTCGCTGTACCTCGTCCAGACGGTGGTCGCGCGCCGGCTCGGCCGCCTCGCCGGGTGGGCCCTGGCGTTCGGCGCGCTCGCCGCGAGCGGCGTCGGCGTCTACCTCGGCCGGTTCGAGCGCTGGAACTCGTGGGACGTCTTCACGGCGCCGACGAGCGTCGTCGGGCAGCTCGCGTCCGCGGCGCTCGATCCGCTCGCGCACGCGCGGCCGGTCGCGCTCTCGCTCTCGTTCGCGCTCGCCTGGTGCACGGGGTACGCGCTCTTCTACGCGACGTTCCGGGCGCACCTCAGGGGGCTCGAGGAGCGCTGAACGGATCCACGGGGCGGACGCCCGCGGGAGACGACCGTACGATGAGCGCGATGGAGCTGACGGCGCGCAAGCGCGAGATCCTGCGGCGGGTGGTCGAGGAGTACGTCGCGACCGGGCAGCCGGTCGGGTCGAAGGCGCTCGTCGAGCGTGCCGGGCTCGGCGTCTCCTCGTCGACCGTGCGGAACGAGCTCTCCGAGCTGGAGGCGATCGGCCTGCTCACGCACCCGCACACCTCCGCCGGCCGCGTGCCGACCGAGCACGGCTACCGGATCTACACGGAGGAGCTCGTGGTCGCGGTCGAGGGTCGCCCGGGCCCGTTCAGCGTCGACCTGCGCGCGATGCGGAACGAGCTCGAGGAGGCCCTGAGGCAGACGACCGAGGCGCTGTCCGACGCCACACACCTCCTCGCGGTCGTCTCCGCCCCCTCGCTCGAGGCCGCGGCGGTGCGGCACGTCGAGGTGCTCCAGCTCCAGCCCCGGGTCGTGATCATCGTGGTCATCACGGCGTCGGGGAGCGTCTCGAAGCGCGTCTTCGAGCTCGAGGAGCAGATCGACCCCGGGGTCGTCCAGTGGGCCGCCGCGTACCTCGACGAGACCGTGGTCGGCAAGCGGGCGAGTCTCGCCGTGCTCCGGCGCGCCTTCGAGGACGCAGGGCTGGGGGCGCGCGAGCGGTGGTTCCTCGAGCTCCTCCGTCCCGCGTTCGACGACCTGGTCGCCGAGGCCACCGACCTCTACGTCGGCGGCGCGGCCGGGCTGCTCGGAGACGCCCACGGCGCCGAGCTCGAGGCGTGCCACCGCTTGCTCGAGGTGCTCGAGCGACGCGCGGCGGTGCTCGAGTTCCTGCAGGACGCGCTCGATCCGCGGCGGCCCGTCGTCCGGGTCGGCCCGGAGCTCGAGGGCGAGGAGCTGCACGGCGCCGCCTACGTGGGTGCGACGTACGGCCTCGCAAACCGCTCGCTCGGCGCGGTCGGCCTACTAGGGCCGCTGCGGATGGACTACGAGAAGGCGATTCGCTCGGTGCGCGCCGCCGCGTTCGAGCTCTCCCGCCTCGTCGACGACGTGTACGGAGCTCAGTGATGGCGACGGCGGAGCAGGACTACTACGAGCTCCTCGGCGTCTCACGCGACGCGAGCCACGCCGAGATCAAGCGGGCGTTCCGCCGCCTCGCGCGCGAGGTCCATCCCGACGTCAGCGAGGCACCCGACGCCGCACCGCGCTTCCGCGCGCTCACCGAGGCCTACGAGGTGCTCTCGGACCCGGAGCGCCGCCAGCTCTACGACCGGTTCGGGCATGCCGGCCTGCGCCGCGGCGGCTTCGCGCCGATGGGCGCAGACTTCGGCAGCCTGTCGGACGTCTTCGCGGCCTTCTTCGGCGAGACGCTGTTCGGCGACGCCCGGGGCGGCGCGCCACGCGCCGCGCGCGGGCCCGACCTGGCCGTGCAGGTCGAGATCGACCTCGCCGACGTCGTCCGCGGTACGACGCTCGACCTCCACGTGCACGCGGCCCGCACGTGCGAGCCCTGCGGCGGCACCGGCGCCGCTCCGGGAACGTCTCCGGTGAGGTGCCCCGCGTGCGGAGGCGTCGGTCGGGTGCAGCAGGTCTCGCGGACGATCCTCGGTCAGATGGTCCGCTCCGGCGCCTGCCCGCGCTGCGACGGGGCGGGAACCATCGTCGAGACGCCGTGCGAGCGCTGCGAGGGCGACGGGCGGACGATCGAGGACGTCCCGATCGAGCTCGAGGTGCCCGCCGGCATCCACGACGGCCAGCGCATCCGCGTACGGGGCGAGGGACACGCCGGCGTCGTCGGCGGCCCGCCCGGAGACGTCTACGTCACGGTCCGCGTCCGCCCGCTCGCGGGCGTCGAGCGCGACGGGGACAACCTCGTCGTGCGCGCGTCGGTGACGATGACCGGCGCGGCCCTCGGGACGACGGTGTCGGTGCCGACGCCCGAGGGGCCCTTCGAGGTCGAGCTCGGCCCCGGTGTCCAGCCGGGCTCCGTGCACGCGGTCACGGGGCGTGGCCTGCCGTCCCTCGAGACCGGACGCCGCGGCGACCTGCTCGTCCTCGCCGACGTGCGGGTTCCCACCCACCTGACCGCGCAGCAGCGGGCGGAGCTCCTGCGGCTCGAGGGCGACCTCGGCGACGACGCCTACGGCAAGGACGACGACAGCTTCCTCGGGAAGCTGAAGAGCGCCTTCCGGTGAGCATCGCGGAGCGGTCCTCCCGGAGCGCCGCCTCGACGCAGCGGTGACGGGAGCGCCGCGCCCGCTCGCAGGAGCCGGGTGATGCCCGTCTGGCGCGTCTCGGTGCGCGTCCCGACCGACGAGGCCGAGGAGGCTCGGGCGCGCGTGCTCGAGCTCGCACCGCAGGGCTTCGAGGAGCGTGACGTGGAGAGCGGGGTCGAGCTGGCGCTGTACGCGGAGACGGACGAGCTCGAGCGCCTCCGGCCCCAGCTCCCGGCCGCGGCCGTCGAGCCGGTCGACGACGGGTGGGACGTCGCGTGGCGCGCGTTCCATCGGCCCGTCCACGTGGCGGGGCTCTGGGTCGGAGCGCCCTGGGAGCCGCCGCCGGACCCGACGACGGCGGTGGTGATCGATCCGGGCCGTGCGTTCGGCACAGGAGCGCACCCGACGACGCGGCTCTGCCTCGAGCTGCTCGCCGCGAGCGAGCGGCGCGGGTCGCTCCTCGACGTCGGCTGCGGCTCGGGCGTGCTCGCGATCGCGGCCGTCCGGCTCGGGTTCGGGCCGGTGGTGGCGGTCGACGCCGACCCGGTGGCGGTGGAGACGACGCTCGCCAATGCGGAGGCGAACGGCGTCTCGCTCGACGCGCGCATCCTCGACGCGACGCACGACGCTCTCCCGCGCGTGGACGTCGCGGTGGCGAACGTCCTCCTCGAGCCGGTCGAGGCGATCCTCGCCCGGCTCGCCGCCGCGGAGGCGATCGCGTCCGGCTACCTGGCGGGCGAGCGGCCCGTACATGTCGGCTGGACCCATGTCGAGACCCTGGAGCTCGACGGCTGGGCGGCCGACCGCTTCCTCGGGCGGCGATGACGCAGGCACGGCTGCCGGCCGGAACGGAGCCGCCACGACCGATCGCCGCCAAAGAGCGTCTAAGCTCTTGAACCCCGATGGCCACGTTCTCGACGCGATTCCTCGGGTGCAAGGTGTCGTTCGCCGACGCGCAGGCGATCCGCGAGCGCCTGCGCGCGGACGGCCACGTCGAGGTCGCGGAGGGCGGCGAGATCCAGGTCTTGAACACGTGCTGCGTGACGCACGAGGCGGTCTCGAAGTCGCGGCAGGCGGCCGCCCGGGCCGCGCGCTCCGCGCGCACGGTCTACGTGACCGGGTGCGCCTCGAACCTCGAGGGGGCGTTCGCCGGATCGCCGGAGAACGTCGTGGTCACGCGGAGGACGGGCGATGACGCCGCGGCGTTCGTCGCGGGCGACGTCGGCGCGATCGGCTGCGTGGACGCCGCCCACGGGCTCGACCGCGTGCGCGCGTTCGTGAAGATCCAGGACGGCTGCTCGTTCTCGTGCGCGTTCTGCGTGATCCCCCTCGTGCGCGGCGCGACCCGCAGCCGCACGGCCGAGGCCGTGCTCCGCGAGATCCGGCGGCGCGTGGCGCAGGGCCACCGGGAGATCGTCCTGACGGGCGTCAACCTCGGCTGCTTCCGCGACCGGGGAGCCGGCTACACGCTCGCCGGGCTCGTGCGCAGCGCCGCCACGATCCCGGGCGTCGAGCGCCTGCGGCTCTCGTCGATCGAGGTCAACCACGTGACCGACGAGCTCGTGGCCGCGCTGACCGAGACGCCGACGGTCTCGCCGCACCTGCACGTGCCGCTCCAGTCGGGCGACGATCACGTGCTCCGGGCGATGGGACGCCGCTAAACCGCGTCCCAGTTCGAGCGGCGGCTCGAGCCGCTGCGCGGGCTCAACCTCACGACCGACGTGATCGTCGGCTTTCCCGCGGAGGACGAGAGGGCGTTCGAGCGCACGCTCGCGCTCGTCGAGCGGCTCGGGCTGACCAAGGCGCACGTGTTTCCGTACTCGCCCCGCCCGGGAACGCGGACGGCGGACGCCGATACCGTGCCGCCGGAGGAGAAGCGGGAGCGCAGCAGGCGCCTCCGTGCGCTCTCCGACGAGCTCTCGCGCAGCCGCTGGCGCACACGGGTCGGGACGACCGACAGAGTGCTCGTCGACCGGCCGGGCCGCGGGTACGCGGACGACTACACACCCTGGCTGCTCGAGGGGGCCGAGGTCGGGGCGTTCGTCACCGCGCGCGCGGTCGGCGTCGCGGACGAGGGAGTGGTGGCGGTTGCAGCCTGAGCCGGATTGCCTCTTCTGCCGGCTCGTACGCGAGGGCGATCACGTGCACGCGGCGGACGGGTTCGTCGCGATCCGCGACATCGCGCCGAAGGCGCCCGTCCACCTGCTCGTGCTGCCCGAGCGGCACGTCGACACCTTCCGCGACGTCGGCGCCTTCCCGCCGGAGGAGACGAAGCGGATGCTCGAGTTCGTCGCCGCGACCGCGGCCCGCGCGGGCCTCGAGGACTACCGGGTGATCGTCAACGTCGGCCCGGGCGGCGGCCAGACCGTCTTCCATCTGCACTGGCACGTGCTCGGGGGCGTTAGCCTGCCGGGATTCGAATGACGCTGATCGCCGACATCGAGGGCGAGCTGAAGGCCGCGCGCCTCGCACGCGACGACCAGCGGCGCGACGCCCTGGCGCTCCTGCTGAACGCGCTCCGCTCGGCGGAGAAGGAGCTGCAGCGTGGTCTGTCCGAGGACGAGTCGCTCCAGGTGCTCCAGCGCGAGCGGAAGAAGCGGGCCGAGGCGATGGAGGCGTACGACGCCGCCGGTAGAGAGGAACAGGCCGACCGCGAGGAGTACGAGCTCGACGTGATCGAGGAGTTCATGCCGGAGCCGCTCTCGGAGGACGACCTCGAGGAGATCGTCGACAACGTGATCGCGGAGGTGGGGGCGACCTCGATCCGCGACCTGGGCCGCGTGATGGCGGACGTGATGCCGCAGGTCTCGGGGCGCGCCGACGGCTCGACCGTGAGCCAGCTCGTCCGCGAGAAGCTCGCGTAAAGCTTGCCCGCGAACCGGCGCGGGCGATGCCGCCTGTCGGCATAGTGGATCGTCGTGCGAACCGCAGTCGCACCAGCTCGAGAGGAGGTCGGTGGGATCCGCCTCGCCGGCCTCGCGAAGACGTTCGAGACACCCCAGGGCCCCGTACGCGCCGTCGCCGGAATCGACCTCGACGTCGCTCCGGGGGAGACCGTCGCGCTCCTCGGGCCGAACGGCGCCGGGAAGTCGACCACGATCGAGATGCTGCTCGGCCTCACGCGGCCCGACGGCGGCACCGTCTCCGTGTTCGGCCTGCCGCCGGACCGAGCCGTCGACGCGGGCGCGGTCGGCGCGATGCTGCAGACCGGCTCCCTGATCCGCGACCTCTCGGTCCGCGAGCTCGTGACGATGGTTGCGTCGCTCTACCCCGAGCCGCTGCCGGTCGACGACGCCCTCGAGCTCGCCGGGATCGGCCCGCTGGCCGGCCGGCGCACGCAGAAGCTGTCGGGAGGCGAGACGCAGCGGGTCCGCTTCGCCGTCGCGATCGTCGCCGACCCCGAGCTGCTCGTGCTCGACGAGCCGACGGTCGCGATGGACGTCGAGAGTCGGCGCGCCTTCTGGTCGGCGATGCGTGCTTTCGTCGCGCGCGAGAAGACCGTCGTGTTCGCGACGCACTACCTCGAGGAGGCGGATGCGTACGCCGACAGGGTCGTGCTGATGGCGACCGGGGCGATCGTCGCCGACGGTCCGCCGACCGAGATCAAGGCGATGGTCGGCTCGCGCCGGATCCGGGCGACCCTGCCCGGCGCCGACCGGCCGATGCTCGCGGCGCTGCCCGGCGTGACGGACGTCGAGCTCCGCGGCGAGGCGATCGTGCTCATCTGCGCCGACAGCGACGCGGCGCTCCGGGCCCTGCTCGCCGCGAGCCCGGAGGTACGCGACATCGAGGTGACCGGCGCCGGGCTCGAGGACGCCTTCGTCCAGCTGACGCACGAGGAGAGGGCGGCGGAGGCGGCATGAGCACCACCTACATGCGCTTCGAGCTCCTGCGGATGTTCCGGAACCGCCGCTTCTTCATCTTCTCGCTCGGCTTCCCGATCGTCCTCTACTACCTCATCGCCGGGCCGAACAGGGACAACGACGACCTGGGTGGGTCGGGGATTTCCGCACCCGTCTACTACATGGTCGGGCTCGTCGCGTTCGGTGCGATGACGGCCGTCCTCTCGGCCGGTGCCCGCATCTCGGCCGAGCGCTCGACCGGCTGGAACCGTCAGCTTCGGATCACGCCACTCACGACGCGCGACTACTTCCGGACGAAGGTGCTGACGGGGTACGCCGCCGCGTGCGCCACCATCGCGGTGATGTACGTGGCCGGGGCGACGCTCGGCGTGAGGCTCCCGGCGCGCAACTGGTTCGAGATGACCGCCCTGATCCTCGTGGGGCTCGTCCCGTTCGCCGCCGGCGCGATCGCGCTGGGCCACCTCGTGCCGGTCGACTCGATCGGCCCGGCGATGGGCGGCACGACCGCGGTCCTCGCGTTCCTGGGCGGCACGTGGTTCCCGATCACGGGCGACGGCGCGTTCGCGACGATCGCGAAGCTGCTGCCGTCCTACTGGCTCGTCCAGGCGAGCCACGTCGGCCTGGGGGGCGCGGCCTGGGGTCGGACGGGCTGGCTCGTCGTCGCCGGGTGGACGGTGGCGATGACCGCCCTCGCGGCGCGTGCCTACCGGCGCGACACCGATCGCGTCTGAGACACGGCGAGCAGACGGGAGAGCGCCCTCCGGTGGCGCGCCACGAGGCCGTAGCCGAGACGCGCCGCCCGCGGGAACCGCTCGAGGAGCCAGGCAGGCGGACGGCCTGCGCGGAACCGCCGGAGCAGCCCGGGGAGCGCGTCGGCGCCTGAACGGCGCACGCCCGCCGCGTCGACGACGTGGAGCGACGCGTCCCGTTCGCGCAGCGGGAGGTCGTGCAGCAGCGCCGACCCGCGCGCGGAGCGGATCGGTGCGAGCGAGACGCCCTCGCGCGTGCCGAGGCGGCGCGCGACGCTCGTGCAGAACCCACAGTCGGCGTCGTAGAGCACCGTCACGTCCCGCATGACGGCACCGTATCCGGCTGTTCCTACACTTCGACGCATGCAGGACGTTCTCACCGTTCCGAACGAGGTCGCCGCCGAGCTCGCCGGCGTCGGCGACGGCGTGCTCGACACGCTGCGCGAGCGCCTCGGGTGCTCGATCTCGCTGCGCGGAAACCGGCTCACGCTCGACGGCGACGACGCGCGCGTCGTCGAGGCTCGTGCGGTCGTCGACGAGCTCGTCGAGCTCGTCGAGGGCGGCCATGCGATCGGCCCCGACACGGTCGGCGCAGTCGTCGCGGCGCTCGACCAGGCCGAGGACATTCGCGACGTCTTCGAGGACGTCGTCTGGCGCCATCGCGGCAAGAAGATCGCCCCGAAGACCGTCACGCAGAAGCGCTACGTCGACACGATCCGGCGCGAGACGGTGACGTTCGCGATCGGCCCGGCCGGGACCGGTAAGACGTACCTCGCGATCGCACTCGCGGTGAAGGCCCTCTCCGAGCGCGAGGTGGGACGGATCATCCTCACGCGGCCGGCGGTCGAAGCCGGCGAGCGGCTCGGGTTCCTCCCGGGCGACGTGCTCGCGAAGGTCGACCCGTACATGCGCCCGTTGTTCGACGCGCTCTACGACACGATGGACGCCGACCGGCTCAACGCGTACATCGATCGCGGCACCGTCGAGGTCGCGCCGCTCGCGTTCATGCGAGGGCGGACGCTGAACGACTCGTTCGTGATCCTCGACGAGGCGCAGAACACGACGCCGGAGCAGATGCAGATGTTCCTCACGCGCCTCGGGTTCGGGTCGAAGATGGTCGTCACGGGCGACGTGACGCAGGTCGACCTGCCGCGCGAGCAGGCGTCGGGCCTCATCCAGGTGCGCGACATCCTCGACTCGCTCGACGGCATCGGTTTCGTCGAGTTCGGGCACGCGGACGTCGTCCGGCACAAGCTCGTGCAGCGGATCGTGGAGGCCTACAAGCGGCACGCCGAGGAGACGGGCTCCGCGCGCCGACGGTGATGCTCGAGATCGAGGTCGACAACCGCAGCGGCGGGCCGGTCGACGCGGAGGCAGCGGCGGCGCTCGCGCGGGCGGTGCTCGCCGCGGAGGGGATCGAGGACGGCGAGCTCGGCCTCGCCTTCGTCACCGCCGACGAGACGCGCCGCTTGAAGCGCGAGCACCTCGGGCTCGACGAGGCGACGGACGTGCTGTCGTTCCCGATCGACGGACGCGACGCGCTGCCCGAGGGAGAGCCGCGCGCGCTCGGCGACGTCGTGCTGTGCCCCGCCGTCGTGGGCGACGACTGGCGCCGGCCCCTCGTCCACGGGCTGCTCCACCTGCTCGGGCACGAGCACGGCGCCGAGATGGAGGCGCGCGAGCGCGCGCACCTGCCGTGATCACGCCGCGCCGCCCGCCCTCGATCATCGAGAGCTTCAACTACGCGATCGAGGGGATCATCCACGTCCTCCGCACGCAGCGGAACATGCGGATCCACTTCGCCGTGGCGGTCGTCGTCCTCGTGGCGGCGCTCGTCTCCGATGTCTCGCGGCTCGAGTTGATCGCGCTCTTCATCGCGATCGCGTTCGTCCTGATCGCCGAGATGATCAACACCGCGATCGAGGCGGCGGTCGACGTCGCCTCGACGACGTTCGATCCGATGGCGAAGCTCGCGAAGGACATCGGCGCCGGCGCGGTGCTGATCGCCGCGATCAACGCGATCGCCGTCGGCTACCTCGTCTTCTCGGGTCAGGTGGCCGACGAGAGCTCGCGGCTGCTCGACCGCCTCTCGGAGGCGCCCGCGGAGCTGACGCTCGTCGCGCTCGTGATCACGATCGCGCTCGTGATCGCGATGAAGGCCCTCGGCGGGCGCGGCTCACCGCTGCGCGGCGGCTGGCCGTCCGGCCACGCCGCGATCGCCTTCGCCAGCTGGATGGCGGTGACGCTCGTGATCGGCGACAGCTCGCACCGCTTCCTCGTATCGTCCCTCGCGCTGATCATGGCGCTGCTCGTCGCCCAGACCCGGATCGAGGCGGGCGTCCACACGACGCTCGAGGTCGCCTCCGGCGGCGCGCTCGGCGCGCTCGTGACGCTCGCCGTCTTCCAGGGGTTCTCGGGATGACCGACGACGAGCTGCTCGCACGCGCGGACGCGATCGCCGCGCGGGCGTACGCCCCCTACTCGCGGTTCACGGTCGGGTGTGCGGTGCTGTGCCGCGACGGGACGGTGATCGAGGGCGTCAACGTGGAGAACGGCGCCTATCCCCTCGGCATCTGCGCCGAGCGGACGGCGTTCTCGCGCGCGATCGTCGAGGGCTACGCGCCCGGCGACTTCGTGGTCGCGGCGGTCACGGCGTCGCCCTGTGGAGGCTGCCGCCAGTGGTTCGCGGAGATGCAGGTCGAGCGGGTCCTGTTCCGCAACGGGGGACGCGTCGTCGAGATGACGGTCGACGAGATCCTCCCGGAGCAGTTCGAGCTGTGAGGTCGCCGCGCTCGCGGCCCCCGGCGATCGGCGCGAAGTCGGCACGGAGCTGGCACCCACGCGTGCGAGGTTGTGGGTTAGGCTCGTGCCGTGGGGAGGAGGTCGGTGGCCCTGTCTCGGGGTCGTCGTCTGAAATGGGCATGGCCGGAACTGGCACGGCTGTGAGGGGCAGGTCGACGGGGCCGTTCGCATCGTGAGGACGGGGGTCGTCGTCGTCGCCGGACGCCCGAACGTGGGCAAGTCCACGCTCGTCAACGCGCTCACCGGCGAGAAGGTGGCGATCACCTCGATCGTCCCGAACACGACGCGGCGCCGGATCTTCGGCGTCGCGAACGGGCCGCAATGGCAGCTCGTGCTCGCCGACCTCCCGGGCTTCCAGCGCCCCATGGACCCGCTCACCGAGCGGATGCAGGAGACGGTCGACAGCTCGTTCGACGACGTCGACGCAGTTCTCCTCGTCCTCTCCGCCCGCGAGCGGATCGGCGCCGGCGACCGCTTCGTCGCGCGTCGGGTCTTCGCGCTCGGCGTGCCCGTCGTCATCGCGCTGAACAAGATCGACCGGCTCAAGCACGGTCACGTCGCGTCGCAGATGAAGGCGGCTGCGACGCTCGGCGACTTCCACGCCCTCCACCCGGTCAGCGCCAAGGTCCGCGACGGGATCGACGAGCTCCGAGACGATCTCGTGCTGCTTCTTCCGGAGGGCCCGGCGCTGTTCCCGCAGGACCAGCAGACGGACCTGTCGCTCGTCGAGCGCGTCGCGGAGGTCATTCGCGAGAAGGCGCTCCACCTCACGCGGGACGAGGTCCCACACGCCCTGACCGTCGAGGTCGAGGAGTTCGACGAGCGGCGGGTGCGGGCGTTCGTCCTCGTCGAGACCGAGTCGCAGAAGGGCATCCTCGTCGGCAAGCGCGGCGCGACGATCCGCGAGATCGGCACCCGTGCGCGGCCGGAGGTCGAGGCGCTCGTCGGCAACCCTGTCTTCCTCGAGCTGGTCGTGAAGGTGCGGCCGAAGTGGCGCCGCGACCGGAAGACGCTCGAGCGGCTGGGGCTCTAGCGCCATGGGCCGCACCGTGGAGGTCACCGACGACGAGGTCGTCGTCCGCCTGAGCGGCGCCGCGGCGTTCGCCGCGCTCAAGCGTGAGCTGCGGATCCCGCGCACGGCGATCCGGTCGGTCTCGACCGCGCGCTACACCGGGAACGGCCTCCGCCTCGGTGGCACGTCGATCCCCTTCACCGACATCCGAGGGGGCCGGTTTCGCCGTGACGGCCGCCGCACGTTTCTCTCCTTCGAGCACCGCGACCAGGTCGTCACGCTTCTGGTCGATCGCACGGCAGCCGGGTACGACGTCGTTGCGGTCGGTGTCGACGACCCGGACGCGATCGCCACGGAGATCGAGTCGGGTAGAGGTCGCTGAGGGCGACTCAGGTTCGGGCGAGCGCCTCGGCGGCTTCGTCGGCGTCGACCCGATCTGCGAGCGCGCGGGCGACCTTGAGCCAGAGCTCCGGGATGGAGTCGAGCAGCTCGACGAAGTCGCGGCCCTCGATCGCGAGGACGCGAAGCTCGGTCGACGCGACGACCGTGGCCGTTCGCGGAGACCGTGAGAGCAGCGCGATCTCGCCGACGAAGCTGCCGGCGCCCAGTCGTGCGACGCGCCGACTGCCGCGGCGCACCTCGATCTCGCCCTCCACCACGACGAAGAACTCCCGTCCGGGCTCACCCTCGCGGATCAGCTCCGAACCGGTCTCGAGCGTGCGCTCCTCGGCGAGCGCCGCGATGCGCCGCAGATCACGCTTCGAGCAGAGTTCGAAGAGCGGCAGCCCACGGATCAGCTCGACTCTCCTGTCCGCCCGGAGAAGCACGGGCGGCACTCTACCGGCCTCTAGACTGAGTCCATGAGCCAGACGGTCGCACTTCCGCGCTCGCTCGAGCTCCCCGGAGGCGGGCGCCTTCCGCGGCCGGGCTCCGTCGACGCGGTCTCCCTCGAGGGGCGGGCCGCCGAGCTCGCGAAGCGGTCGATCAAGCGCGAGTCGAAGATCTTTGCGCTCGACCTCGCGATCCGGATGATCGACCTCACCACGCTCGAGGGCGCGGACACGCCGGGCAAGGTCCGCGCGCTCTCGGCGAAAGCGGTACGGCCCGAGCCGGGCGACACGAGCGTCCCGTCCGTCGCCGCCGTGTGCGTGTACCCGAGCCTCGTCTCCACCGCCAGGCGTGCGCTGACGGGCTCCACCGTCAAGGTTGCCTCGGTCGCCACGGCGTTCCCCTCCGGCCAGGCGCCGCTCGCCGTCAAGCTGGCCGACGTGCGTGCCGCGGTCGACGCGGGCGCCGACGAGATCGACATGGTGATCGACCGCGGGGCGTTCCTCTCCGGCCGGATCGGCCACGTCTACGACGAGGTCGTCGCGGTGAAGGAGGCGTGCGGCGACGCGCACCTGAAGGTGATCCTCGAGACCGGAGAGCTCGGCACCTACGACGCGGTGCGCCGCGCGTCGCTCGTGGCGATCGCCGGCGGCGCGGACTTCATCAAGACCTCCACCGGCAAGGTGTCGCCCGCGGCGACGCTCCCGGTAACGCTCTGCATGCTCGAGGTCATCCGGGACGTCTACGACGAGACCGGTCTCGAGATCGGGATGAAGCCGGCCGGCGGGATCCGCACCGCGAAGCAGGCGATCCAGTACCTCTGCGTGCTCCACGAGACGCTCGGCGTCGAGTGGCTGACGCCGGATCGCTTCCGGCTCGGCGCCTCGTCGCTCCTCAACGACCTGCTCCTGCAGCTCCGCAAGCAGCGCACCGGGATCTACCGGTCGCCCGACGAGTTCACGCTCGACTGATGGGGGCCGTCGAGAAGCCCCGCGCAGAGGTCGCCGCCCCCGCGTCGTGGGAGTACGCGCCCTCGCCCGAGGCGCGCGAGATCGTCTCCTTCGAGCGTCGCTACGGGCTGTTCATCGGCGGCGAGCAGGTGTCGCCGCGCTCGCGCTCGTGGTTCTCGACGATCTCACCGTCGACCGAGGAGCCGCTCGCGGAGGTCGCGCAGGGCGGCCAGAAGGACGTCGCGCTCGCCGTCGACGCGGCGCGGGAGGCGTTCCAGAGCTGGAGCAGGCGCAAGCCGTCCGAACGGGCGAAGGTGCTCTTCCGCATCGCGCGCATCCTGCAGGAGCGGGGGCGCGAGCTCGCCGTCGCGGAGTCGCTCGACGGCGGGAAGCCGATCAAGGAGTCGCGCGACGTCGACCTGCCGCTCGCCGCGGCGCACTTCTTCTACTACGCCGGCTGGGCGGACAAGCTCGAGTACGCCTTCCCCGGCCGACGCCCACGGCCGCTCGGCGTTGCCGCCCAGATCGTCCCGTGGAACTTCCCACTCCTGATGCTCTCGTGGAAGATCGCGCCGGCGCTGGCGTGCGGCAACACTGTCGTCCTCAAGCCGGCCGAGACGACGCCGCTCACCGCCCTCCTCTTCGCCGACGTGTGTCGGCAGGCGGAAGTGCCCCCCGGGGTCGTCAACATCGTCACCGGCGACGGCTCGACGGGCGCGTATCTCGTCCGCGAGAAGGGGATCGACAAGGTCGCCTTCACCGGCTCGACCGAGGTGGGAAAGGCGATCCAGCGTGAGCTCGCCGGGCGCGACGTCTCGCTGACGCTCGAGCTCGGCGGCAAGGCCGCGAACATCGTCTTCGACGACTGCGCTCTCGACCAGGCGGTCGAGGGGATCGTCAACGGCATCTACTTCAACCAGGGCCACGTCTGCTGCGCGGGGTCGCGGCTGCTCGTCCAGGAGTCGATCCACGACCAGCTCGTGCGGAAGCTCAAGCGGCGCATGGCGACGCTCCGGGTCGGCAACCCGCTCGACAAGAACACCGACGTCGGCGCGATCAACTCGAGCGCTCAGCTCGAGCGGATCTCGGAGCTGGTGCAGAGCGGCGTCGACGAGGGCGCTGAGCTCTACCAGCCGCCCTGCCGGCTGCCGGAGAAGGGGTGGTGGTTCGCGCCGACCGTCTTCACGAACGTCGCGCAGAGCCATCGGATCGCCCGTGAGGAGATCTTCGGCCCCGTGCTCAGCGTCCTCACGTTCCGGACGCCGGACGAGGCGGTCGAGAAGGCGAACAACACGATGTACGGCCTATCCGCCGGTGTCTGGACGGAGAAGGGGTCGCGGATCCTGTGGATGGCCGACCGCCTGCGCTCCGGGGTCGTCTGGGGCAACACGTTCAACCGATTCGACCCGTCGTCGCCGTTCGGCGGCTACAAGGAGTCCGGTTTCGGGCGCGAGGGCGGCCGCCACGGGCTCGAGCCGTATCTGAGGTTCGAGTGAGCGACCGGCTTCCGGTCCGTAAGACCTACAAGCTCTTCGTCGGCGGCGCGTTCCCGCGCTCTGAGTCGGGTCGCACCCTGGAGGTCGAGGGCTACAACGTCGCGCGGGCGTCGCGGAAGGACGCAAGAGAGGCAGTCGTCGCAGCCCGCAAGGCCGTCCCGAGCTGGAGCGGCGCGACCGCGTACAACCGCGGCCAGGTCCTCTACCGGCTCGCGGAGACGATGGAGACTCGTGCCGCAGCGCTCGCCGACGCGTCGGGCGGGCGCCGCGAGGTGGCGCGGGCGATCGACCGCGTCGTCTGGTACGCGGGCTGGGCGGACAAGCTCGCGCAGGTCCTCGGGTCGTCGAACCCCGTCGCGGGGCCGTACTTCAACTTCACGCTGCCCGAGCCGACGGGCGTCGTCGCGGTGATCGCGCCCGACGAGCCTGCGCTCGACGGGCTCGTGTCGCGGCTCGTGCCTGCCCTCGTCGGTGGCAACGCGGTCGTGGCGGTCGCCTCCGAGGCCCATCCGCTCGCCGCGATCGAGCTGGCGGAGGCGATGGCGACGTCCGACGTGCCGGCCGGGGTCGTGAACGTCCTCACCGGGCTCCGCTCGGAGCTCGCGCCCGTGCTCGCGGGGCATATGGACGTGAACGCGATCGACGTCACCGGCGCCGACGGCGACCGTGCGGCGCTCGAGGCGCTCGCCGCGGAGAACGTCAAGCGCGTGGTTCGCGCGAAGGACGACCAGAGCCCCTGGGAGATCGCCTCCTTCATGGAGCTGAAGACCGTCTGGCACCCGATCGGGCGCTGAGCTCCGGTTTCGCGGTAGCGCTCCCTCTGGGGCACCCCAACCCACCACCCACTGGCGATTCTATCGATTCCGTTGCCGAAATTGGCGACGTCTCCGTGCCAACTTTCCGCCGTCCTCGCAACGGAGGCCGTATCCCGCCGGATCGACGGATCGCTCGCGGTCAGCCGTCGGCGAGAACCCGCTCCACCGCGCCGGCCGCCGCATCGAGGCGCTGCTCGACCGGTCCCTCGACGTGGAGCCACGGGCTGCCGCTCGCCTCTGCGCGTTCGACGTACCGTTCGTGCATCCACCGGCGCTGCGCCTCGAACTCGCGCACGCCGTCGTGGCGCCACGGCGCGTCGAGGCCGCAGACGAGGAACAGGTCGTACGGCCGTCGAGCGAGCTCGTCGAACGCCGTCGCGGGCGTGCCGAGATAGACCTCGTGGAACACGGCGGTCGTGAACGCGTCCGTGTCGGTGAAGAGGACGCGTCGGGCGAGACCCGCGAGGAAGTCCTCGTACCAGCATTGGATGCGCGCGATGTGGGTGAACTCCCAGCTCGTCCACGGCGCGTCCGGCGGCCTGCCGATCTGGGTGTAGGGCCGTCCGTACTCGGGGTTCCAGACGGTGCGGAAGCGCTCCGCGAGCGCCGCCGCGAGCGTCGTCTTGCCCGTCGACTCCGCGCCGAGCAGGCACACGCGCTTGATGTCCCTCGCCACGGGCGCGGAGCCTACGCGTCGTCACGGCGATCGGTCGTCCCCTCGAGGGTTGCGCGCAGGGGCTTCGTCTAGCATCGGGCACCGTGACCGACCGACGGCTGAGCCAGGCGATCGCGGAAGGCGACGGCATCTCGGTGCTCGTCGAGGTCGGCAGCGGCGACGCGGCGCGATGGGCAGAGCAGCGCGGAGCGGAAGGCGTGGTCGTCCGCGGCGCCCACTCGATGCTCGGGCGCGAGGTCGCGCTCCCGCTTCTCGCGTACGGACCCGCGCCGGAGGAGGCTGCGGAGAGCGCGGCCGCGGCGGTCGTGCTCGCGTTTGGGGACGAGGATGCCGACGAGCTCCAGGGGCTCGCCGACCGCTGCCTCGAGCTCGGGCTCGAGCTCGTCGCACGGGTTCGGGACGACGAGGAGCTCGAGCGCGTGCTCGAGCACCTCGATCCCGAGATCGTGCTGCTGACCGCCGAGCGGGCCGAGGACGAGCAGGCCGCGCTCGACCGGCTGCTCGAGCTCCTGCCCGACGTGCCCGCCGGCAAGCTCGCGATCGCGGAGCTCGCGGACGCCTCGCGTGAGGACGTCGAGGAGCTCGAGCGTGCGGGCGTCGACGCGGTGCTCGTGAGCGGCGACGTCGAGGCACTCGTCGGTGACGGCGTCCCCGACGTCTGATCTCACTCGGTGAGAACGTTCCGCTCGCCGGCGGTCGTCGAGACCGCCGCGGCGGCAACGGTCGTCGCGCTCGCGGCAGCGCTCCGCGTCGTCGGGTCGGGATCCGGCCTGCCGCTCCCGCTGCTGAACCCCGACGAGGCGAACATCGTCCCTCGCGCGTGGGACCTCGTCCACGGCGGCGGTCTCGATCCCGGTTGGTACGACTATCCAAGCCTCCTCTTCCTGCTCGTCGCCCCGTCGCAGATCGGGCTGGATGAGCCCTCCTACGGAACGGCTCGCGTCGTCGCGATCGCGATCGGGCTGCTGGGCGTCGTGGCGGCCTGGTGGCTGGGGCGCGCGGTCTACGGCCGCATGGCCGCGCTCACCGGCGCGGTCGGGGTCGCCGTCGCGACGACCCACGTCGCCTACTCGCGGACGGCGGTCACCGACGTCCTGCTCACGCTCGGCGTGACCGTCTGCCTCGCGCTTCTCGTCACGGATCGGCTCGAGTGGGCAGGCGTTGCCGCCGGGCTCGCCGCGTCGGCGAAGTACCCGGGCATCCTGCTCGCCGTCCCGCTCCTCGTCGCGGGGTACGGGCGGTGGCGCCGCACGGCGACCGCGTTCACGCTCGCGGCCGCCGCGTTCGTCCTGACGAGTCCGTTCGTGCTCGTCCACGCCGGTGCCGCGTGGGACGACGTCTCGCGGGTCAACCGACTGGCCCACGAGGGGTGGCTCGGCTTCGAAGACGATCCGATCACGCCTGCCGCGTTCTCCCTGCGGCTGTGGGAGACCGTCGGCCCCGTCGTGCTCGTCGCGCTGGTCGGGGTCGTGGTGGCCGTGCGCCGCCGCGAGCGGCGCGACCTCGTGGTGCTCTCGTTCGCGGCCGTCTATTGCCTCTCGCTGCTCCCGATCGAGGCGCATTTCGACCGATACGTGCTGCCGCTCGTCCCCGTCGTGTGCGTGCTCGCCGGCGCGACACGGCCGCTCGCCCTCGTTGCGCTCGTCTGCTGCAGCGTCCCCCTCTGGTGGTCGATCGAGGATACGAACGCGCTGAGAGGTCGCGACCACCGCCTCGACGCGGCCGCATGGATCGACCGCAACGTGCCCCCCGCCGATATGATCGCGGCCGACCCGTCGACCCTGCCGCTGACCGGGCGACGCATGATCCGGCTGGAGCTCCCCGGGCCCGGCCGCCCCTTCGACTCGAGACGAAGCCTCGCGGCGCTCCGGGCACAGGGCGCTCGCTGGCTCGTCGTCTCGGGCTCGGTGACCGACCGAGTCCTCGACGCGTCGGCCGACTACCCGCGCGAGGTCCGGTTCTACCGGTCGCTCGAGTCGCTGACGCCGGGCTTCGCGGTCGGCCCCTCCGGGCGCGGGCGGCCGTGGCTTCGCGTGTACCGCGTCTACCCTTGAGCGATGGAGCGCCGCGCGACACCGCTGGCAGGAGTCGCCCTGGCGGTCGCCGTCTTCCTCTCCGGCGCGGTCCTCCTCGGCGTCGAGATCGCCGCGAGCCGGGTGCTCGCGCCGACGTTCGGCAGCTCGCTCTACGTCTGGGGCGCGCTGATCGGCGTCGTGCTCACCGGGCTCGCGCTCGGCTACGCGATCGGCGGCGCCGTCGCCGACCGATGGCCCTCGCCGTATCTCCTCGTCGGCGCGATCGCGCTCGGTGCAGTTCTGGTGCTCGCGATCCCGCTCGTCGACGAGTGGGTGCTCGAACGCGTCGTCAGCTGGGACCCGGGGCCGCGCCTCGATCCGCTGGTCGCGGCGATCGCGCTGTTCGGGCCGATGAGTGTCGTGCTCGCCTCCGTCTCGCCGATCGCCGTCCGGCTGGCCGCCCGCTCCCTCGACCGGCTGGGCCGGACCGCCGGCCGCCTGTTCTCGCTCTCGACCGCGGGCAGCATCGCGGGGACCTTCGCGACCGCGTTCTGGCTCGTCCCCGAGTACGGCACGGACCAGGTGCTCGCCGTCGGGGCGGTGGTGCTGCTGGCGGCCGCGGCCGGCGTCGCGCTCGTCGAGCGCGTGTGGCTGCCGGCCGCCGCGCTCGTGGCGGGAGCCGCCGCGGGCGTGCTCGCCGTCGGCGCGCTCGCGCCGGACACGACCGGGCAGCGGCTCGAGGGGCTTGCCGCGAAGAACTGGTCGCCGCTGTACAGGGAGCGCGAGAACCGCACGCCGCGACAGCTCGACCCGGCGGAGGTGGCCGAGGCGGTGGGCTCCGGCTTCACGGTGCGGGAGGCCCGCGACACGCGCTACCACCGGCTCGTCGTCGTCGACGGCGAGGGCTCGCGGTACCTGCGCTTCGACAGCTCCTTCCAGAGCGGCATGTACATCGGGCGGCCGTTCCGCACGCGGTTCGCGTACACCGACTATCTCGAGCTCGGCCTCGCCTACAACCCGAACGCGAAGAACGTCCTCGTGATCGGCCTCGGCGGCGCGTCGGCCCCGAAGCGCGTGTGGCGTGACTTCGGGGATGTCAGGCTCACCGTCGTCGAGCTCGATCCCGCCGTCGTCGAGACCGCCTACGAGTGGTTCGCGCTGCCGCACGACAAGCGGATCGACATCGAGGTCGACGACGGACGGCGGTACCTCCAGCGTCACGACGACCGCTACGACGTGATCATGCTCGACGCGTTCTACGCCGACGGCGTCCCGTTCCACATGACGACGCTCGAGTTCGTCGAGCTGCTCCGCGAGCGGCTCACGCCGGGCGGCGTTGTCGCGGTGAACGTGATCGGCGCGCTCACCGGCGGCAGCTCGCGGATCACCCGGGCCCTCTGGAAGACGTACGCGTCCGTCTTCCCGACGGTCGTTTTCCACCCGGTGTACGAGGGCGCCTTCGACCGGACGCCGAGCGACGTGCGGAACATCATCCTCGTCGCCACCGAGCGCGCTGCGCCGAGCCGCGACCAGCTGGCGGCGACGTGGGCGGAGGTCAGGCGGGCCAGAGCACCGCTTGCGCCGACGCTCGCAAACCCGATCCGCGACCGCTGGGAGCGGACGATCCCGGTCGACGACGTACCTCTCCTCACCGACGGGTACGCCCCGACGGACGCGCTCCTGCTGGACTAGCCGCTCAGTACAGGAACATCGGCTTGCCGGCGACGTGGCGCACCTTCGGGCGGTACGCCTCGCCGTCGTACAACTCGTCGACGTCGACCCGCTTGACTCCCTCGCGGGTAGCGGAGATCGGCACCGCGGTGTAGGTGCCGTTGCGGAGGGCGACCATCCGGCCCGATGCGCCCTCGAGCGCGAGGTCGGCCGCCATGACGGCGTAGTTCGTCGCGACCATGAGATCGAGCGAGTCGGGCGCCCCGGAGCGCATCAGGTAGCCGACCTCCTGCACGATCATGTCCTCGCCCGTCCGCTCCTTCAGCAGTGCTGCGGTCAGCTCGCCGATCCCACCGAGCTTGCGATGGCCGTAGGCGTCCTCCTCGCCGGAAAGGACCATGTCGCCACCGGCGAGCGTCGCGCCCTCCGAGACGGTGACCATCGAGTAGTTCGAGGGATTCGATCGCTTGTCGCCGACGAGCAGTCGCCCGAGGCGGTCGACGTCGAACGGCACCTCGGAGATGACCGCCCGGTCGACGCCCGCGAGGTAAGCGGTGACGAGCGACGTCTCGCCGCTGTAGCGCCCGAACAGCTCGATCACGGCGATCCGCTCGTGCGAGCCGGTCGACGTCCGGAGATTGTGGATGAACTGGACGCCGCGCGTGACCGCGGTCGAGAACCCGATGCAGTAGTCGGTCCCGTGCACGTCGTTGTCCATGGTCTTCGGGATCGCGATCACCGGCACGCCCTCGTCGTGCATCCGCAGCGCGTACGAGAGCGTGTCGTCGCCGCCGATCGGGATGAGAATGTCGATCCCGAGCGCCTCCACGACCCGCAGCGCGTAGGACGTGAAGTCGAACGGGCCGTCGCCCGAGGCCTCGTCCGTCAGGTGCGCCGGAACCTCGCCCGCCCGGACCCGGCTCGGGTTCGTGCGCGAGGTGTGGAGGAACGTCCCGCCCGTCCGGTCGATCGTCCGCACGGTCGAGGACGTGAGCGGCTGGAACCACTCCGTGGCGGACTCCGGGTCGTCGAGGTCGTGCTGGACGAGCGCCGCCCAGCCGCGCCGGAGCCCGACCACCTCGTGCCCGTCGTCCACGACCCGGTTGACGACGGCCTTGATGCACGGGTTGAGCCCGGGCACGTCGCCGCCGCCGGTCAGGATCCCGATCCTCACGCGGGGGTCATACCAGGAGCGATGCCGAAGGTGGGGCTCGAACCCACACGCCCTCGCGGGCACCGGATTTTGAGTCCGGCGCGTCTGCCAGTTCCGCCACTTCGGCCCGTCTGAAAGATCGTAGGGACCGCGTCGTCTTGCCGTGGGTCGAACGCCCAGCGTTGCGGCCGACGACCGGCTGCGCCGCCCGAGAGGCCAGGCGCGGTTCGGGTCATGCGACCCGAAGAGGGGGCTCGTGGGGGAAACATGTTTCCCCACGTCTCGAAAACATGGTTTCCCCCACGTTTTGTCTTAGACTCTCCGCCCAAGCTAGAAGGCCCGGCGCGTGGGCGCCGGTCGGTCCACCAAGGAGGAGGATGAGCTTGAAGCTCAACAGAAGCGGGGTGTTCCTCGCCGGGCTCGTCGTCGCCACGTTCGCGTTCGTCGCAGCCGGCTGCGGCGGCGGTGGCGGCGGCGGCGCACCCGAGGCGCTGCCCTCGTCGTCGTGCACGGGAATCGAGTACAAGGGCGACGGGGACCCCGACTACATCATCGCGTCCGACATGCCGCTGCAGGGGTCGTCGCGGTTCCAGACCGAGCAGATCGTCGCGGCGATCCGGTATCAGCTCGAGCAGCAGGACTGGAAGGCCGGGGACTACAACATCGGCTTCCAGTCGTGTGACGACGCGACCGCCCAGGCCGGTAAGTGGGACTCGGGCAAGTGCTCGCAGAACGCGAACGCGTACGCCGCGAACGACAAGGTGATCGGCGTGATCGGCACCTTCAACTCGGGCTGTGCCGCGATCATCATCCCGGTGCTGAACCAGGCGCCGGACGGCGGCATCGGCATGGTCTCACCGGCGAACACGTACCCCTGCCTGACGGTGAACCTGCCGGGCGGGTGCGACTCGACCGAGCCCGACAAGTACTACCCGTCGGGGACGCGGAACTACATCCGCGTCGTCGCGCACGACGCGTACCAGGGCGCGGCCGTCGCCGAGTTCATGCAGTCCCAGGGCGTCAAGAGCGTCTACATCCTCAACGACAAGGAGGCCTACGGCCTCGGCGTCGCGACGACGACGCGCAAGGCGGCCGAGTCGCTCGGGATCAAGATCGCGGGCTTCGAGGCCTGGGATCCGAAGGCCACGAGCTACACGTCGCAGATGCAGAAGATCAAGTCGAGCGGGGCGGACGCGGTCTTCCTCGGCGGCCTGATCGACGAGAACGGCGCCCAGGTGATCAAGGACAAGGTCGCGGTGCTCGGGCCGAACGACGGAGCGGTCAAGCTCCTCGCGCCGGACGGGTTCACCACGCAGGCGACCATCGACGAGTCGGGGACGGCCGCACAGGGCATGTTCCTGTCCATCGCCGGTGTCCCGATCGACACCTTCAAGGGTGCGGCCCTCGACTTCATCGACGGGCTCCAGAAAGGTCCGCTGCAGGGCAAGGCGATCGATCCGTACGCGATCTACGGCGGGCAGGCCGCGCAGGTCATGCTCAAGGCGATCGAGGACTCGGACGGGAGTCGGGCCGACGTGATCACGAAGCTGTTCGCGACGAACGTCACGGACGGGCTGCTCGGCTCGTTCAAGATCGACGAGAACGGCGACCCCGAGGACGCCTCGGGCGCGGTCGTCGGCTTCACGATCTACAAGGCGACCGACGAGCTGACGACGGAGACGACCGTCTCGCCGAAGCCGGAGACGGTGGCGGCGGCCGGCGGCCAGTAGAACCGGCGTTCAACGGGGCGGGAGGGCTATTGCCCTCCTGCCCCGTTCTCACATAGAGTCGCGCGGTCGATGAGTGACCTGCGCGCGAGGGTGCTTCGGACGCTCCGCAACCCGAAGCTCGTCAACGGCATCGGGCTCGGACTGGTCGTCCTCGTCGGGATCTGGCTCGTCGTCAACTTCATCAAGGGCCCACAGGAGTTCATCAACGTCGGGCTCGACGGGCTGACGCGCGGCTCCATCTACGGCGTCGTCGCGCTGGGCTACACCCTCGTCTACGGGATCCTCCAGCTGATCAACTTCGCCCACGGCGACGTCTTCTCGCTGTCGGGCCTCGTGGCGAGCACGGTGCTCCTGTCCGTGCTCGGGCTCACGGGCAGCTCGAGCAACCTCGCCGTGATCGGCGGGATCGTCATCACGCTCGCGATCACGATCCCGCTGTTCGCCGTCGTCAACGCCACGATCGAGCGGGT
>DASXAW010000170.1:0-12966 GCA_036406535.1 Gaiella sp. | reverse complement strand
GCGACCGCAGCGCGATCTGGCTGGGCAAGACCCTCGCCACGATGGTGTTCCTGCTCGCGGCGGAGGTGGTCGCGCTGCCGGTCTTCGCCGCGTTCTTCGCACCGCTCGACGGGACCGCGATCGTCGCCGTCGTCCTCGTGGACGTCGGCATCTGCTCTGTGGGCTCGCTCGTGGCGGCCATGGCGGCGACGAGCCGCGCCCGCGAGCTCGTCCTCCCGCTCGTCTTCCTGCCGCTCGGCATCCCTCTCGTCGTCGGCGGCGTGGGTGCGACGGTCTCGTCGGACGGCTCGAAGTACCTGCTCTTCCTCGTCCTCTACGACGCGGTGTTCACGCTACTGTCGTGGGCGTCTTTTGAGTACGTCGTCACGGAATAACAGCATCCCGATCGTCGCCGCAGCAGCGGTGGTGCTGATGGCGGTCGCTCTCGTCCTCGTGTTCTTCGTCGCTCCCGTGGACGCCGACCAGGGGATCAGCCAGAAGATCTTCTACTTCCACGTGCCGATCGCCCTGACCGCGTACGCGTGCTTCGGCTGGGGGGCGTGGAAGGCTCTCCGGCTGCTGTGGACACGTGACGATCGATACGACCTGGAGAGCTACACGGCGGTGCACCAGGGGACGATCTTCGGAGCGCTCACGCTCGCCACGGGATCGATATGGGCGAAGGCGTCGTGGGGGCGGTGGTGGGTGTGGTCGGAGGACCAGCTCGTCCTCTTCCTCGTCCTCTTCCTCTTCTACTGCGCGTACTTCATGCTCCGGTACTCGATCGAGGCGGGGCCCAGGCGGGAGCGGATCTCCGCGGTGTACGCCCTGTTCGGCGTCGCGCTCGTCCCGGTGAGCTTCCTCGCGATCCGCCTTGCGAGCGACTTCATCCATCCCACGGTGTTCACACGCGACGGGCCGCAGATGACCGGGAAGATGTTCACCGCGTTCTGCGTGTCGTGGGCGTCGATCACGCTCCTCGCGTACGTCATGTACCGGGTCGAGCTCGCCGGCAAGCGGACCGACGCGAACCTGCGGGAGATTCGCGAGGCCCTCGCGTCGTGAGCTCCGGGGAGAAGTACGTCGCCGCTGCGTACGGCGTGTTTCTCGTCTTCGTCCTCTGCTGGGTGGTGATCATCTCGACGAAGCTCGCGCGCCTCGAGCGGGAGACGGGCGAGCTCGCGCGTCTCGCGCGCGCGCGGGTCGCCGCGGGCGAGCCGACCGATGGCTGAGCTGCTCATCTGGCCGACCGTGATCGCCTACGGCGAGGCGGCACTCGTCTATGCCGGCGAGCTGCGTGGCCACCGGCGCTACGAGTCGCTGGGGATCTGGGGCGTCAGGATCGGCTGGCTCGCCCAGACCGGACTGCTCGTCGCGCAGGCTCGCTCCGCGGACGGGTTTCCGTGGGGGACGTGGGCGGGGGCGCTCAACCTCCTCTCCTGGCTCGTCGTGACCGGCTATCTCGTCTGGGGATGCCGCCCTCGGTATCGGCTGCTCGGCCTCGCGGTGATGCCCGTCGCAGCCGCGCTGGTCGTCCTCGCGTGGGTCGGTGGCGGGACCGCTCTCGACACCCGAGGCGACGGATGGGCGCTCGCGATCCACGCCGGGCTGATGCTTGCCGGGCTCGCCAGCTTCACGGTCGCGGCCGCCATGGCCGCCCTCTACCTCTTCGAGGACCGTCGGCTCAAGCGGCACGACGCGCGCGTCCTTCGCCTCCGGCTGCCGTCCCTCGAGGCGCTCGACCGGCTCTCCGCCCGTGCGACGCTCGCCGGCCTGGTCCTGCTCTCGGCCGGCATCGTCGTCGGCCTCGGCTGGCTGGACGTTCGCGGGCTCGACGCGGCGATGACCGTGGCAGTGCTCATCTGGGCGCTCTACGCCCTCGCCCTCGTGATCCGGTGGGAGGCCGGCGTTCGAGGCCGGCGGTTCGCCCGCCTGCTCCTCGTCGGACTGGTTCTCGTCGTCGCAGTCCTCCCCCTGACCCACTTCGCGGCATGAGGCTCGCGCTCGCAGGCGTCTCGCACCATCGTGCGCCGCTCGACGTACGCGAGCGGGTCGCGGTCGACCTCGCGGTGGCGGGTGACCTGGCGCGCGAGCTCACCGCCTCGGGCGGCCCGGCCCACGAGGCCGTCGTCCTCTCGACCTGCAACCGGACCGAGCTGTACGTCGCCGGAGAGGACGACGCGATCGGTGCGCATGCCGACAGGGCGTTGCTCGACCTCGCGGGGTCGGGAGCGCCTGCGCTCGCGCCGGCCGCCTACCGGCTCGCGGACGAGTCGGCGGCGCTGCACCTCTTCCGCGTCGCCGCCGGCCTCGACTCCATGGTCCCGGGGGAGGGCGAGATCCTCGGGCAGGTCCGGGAGGCGTTCGAGGTGGGGTCGCCCGGGCCGCTTCTCGGCCGCACGTTCCACATGGCGCTCCGCGCCGGTCGGCGCGCACGGGTCGAGACCGCAATCGGCGAGAGCCCGGCGTCGATCCCGGCGGCCGCGGCGGCGCTGGCCGAGCAGGTCTTCGAGGGGCTCACAGGCCGGAGCGTCGTGCTGGTGGGTGCCGGCCGCGCGAGCGAGCTGACCGCGCGCAACCTCCGCTCCCGCGGCGCCACGATCTCGGTCGTCGCGAACCGGACTCCCGAGCACGCGGAGCGGCTCGCCGGCTCGCTGGGCGCGCGTCCCGCTGCGATCGAGAAGCTCGGAGAAGCACTCGGCGATGCGGACATCGTCGTCGCCTCCACGAGCGCGCCGGGCTTCGTCCTGACGGCGGAGACGGTCGGGCCGGTCCTCCGCGCGCGACGGGGGCGTCCGGTCTTGATCGTCGATCTAGCGGTGCCTCGGGACGTCGATCCCTCTCTGGGGACGCTCGACGGTTGCTTCCTCTACGACGTCGACGCACTCGAGAGCGTCGTCGCGGCGACCCTCGAGGGACGTCGCTCCGAAGCGGTCCACGCCGAGCGCATCGTCTCGGAAGAGGCCGAGCGGTTCCGCGCGTGGCGCGCGTCGCTCGCGGTCGTGCCGGCGATCGCCTCGCTGCGGGCCCACGCCGAGGAGATCCGTGCAGCCGAGCTCGCTCGGCTCGAGGGGCGCCTCCAGGATGGCGAGCGTGAGGTCGTCGACACGCTCACGGCCCAGATCGTGAACAAGCTCCTCCACCTTCCCACCGTTCGGCTGAAGGAGGCGGCGGTCACCGCGGACGGGCTGCTCTATGCTGAGGCCGTGCGCCACCTGTTCGGGTTGGACGAGGAGGACGAGGCGTGACCCGCTCCCTCGAGGTGCGGCCCGGACGCCCCCTTCCCCTTCTCGTCCCGACCGCGTTCGTCCGCATCCGGCCGCCCGGCAGGCGGCGCTGCGGCGCGCCGGGGACGCAGGCCCGAGGACGCTGCGGTGCTGCTTCGCGTCGGGTCGCGCGGCAGTAGGCTCGCCCTCACCCAGGCCGAGCGTGCGGCGGAGCCGCTGCGCCGGCGTGGTGTGGAGGTCGCCCTGGTGCCGATCACGACCGCGGGCGACCGCGACCGGACGAAGCCCTTCGGGGAGATCGGGAGCCGCGGCGTCTTCGTCAAGGAACTGGAGGAGGCCCTGCTTGCAGGCCGCATCGACGTGGCGGTGCACTCGGCGAAGGACATGACCTCGACCGACGTCGACGGGCTGGTCGTCGGGGCATATCCGGCGCGCGAGGACCCGCGCGACGCGCTCTGCGGCGCGACGGAGATCCGGCCGCGCATGCGGATCGGAACCGCCTCCGCACGCCGTCGCGCGCAGCTGCTCGCGCTCGAGCCGACGCTCTCGATCGAGCCGCTCCGGGGGAACATCGACACGCGGCTGCGAAAGCGCGGCGAGCGTGGGCTGGATGCCGTCGTCCTCGCCGCATGCGGCCTCGACCGGCTCGGGTTGGGCGCCGAGATCGGACTGCGACTCGATCCGGAGACGATGCTGCCCGAGGCCGGCCAGGGTGCACTCGCGCTGCAGGTGCGCGCGGGCGAGGAGGAGCTCGTCACGGCCGTGGACGATGGAGAGACGCGCCGACGCGTCGAGGCGGAGCGGCTGTGCGTCGCGGCGGTCGGGGGCGGGTGCCTCGCGCCGGTCGCAGCGCACCACGACGGAGCCACGCTGACCGGTCTCGTCGCTGCCGAGGACGGCTCGTGGCTCGAGCGGCGGACCGGCGAGGATCCGGGCGCGCTCGGGCGCGAGCTCGCCTTCTTGGCGCGATGACGGTCCGCGAGCCCCGATGGCACGGCCGATCCGCGTTCCATCGCCGTCCCACACCCGGCGCGTTGTCGGCGCAGACAGGGCACCCCGATCGCCGTACTGTTCGTTCCCCGTGGGCGGGTGGGGGCTAGGGATGGTGAGCGCACCACCCCCGACCGAGAGACCGTGGCGCGCATCGTCGTGACCCGGCCGCGCGGCCGCGAGGGCGCCCTCGTGGAGCGGCTTCGCGCAGCGGGGCACGAGCCCGTGCACGTGCCGCTCGTCGCGCTGGAGCCGCTCGGCGACGAGCCGATCGACGTCGACGGCTACGACTGGATCGTCCTTACGAGCGTTACCGGCGCGCGCGAGCTCCGGCGTCGGATGCGCGGCACGCCGCGCCGGGTCGCCGCGATCGGGCGGGCGACGGCCGACGCGTTCGGCGGCGCCGACCTCGTCGCGGAGACCTCGACCCAGGAAGGGCTGCTCGAGGCGTTCCCCGCGACGCCCGGCCGGGTTCTCTTCGCAGGGGCGGAGAACGCGCGGCGCCTCCTCCCGGACACGCTGGGGGCGGACGTCGTCGCGCTCTACCGCACCGTGGAGCTGACGCCGGCCGACTGGCCGGACTGCGACCTCGTGGTGCTCGCATCGCCGTCCGCGGCGCGGGCGTTGGGTCGGGTCGATCGCCGCACGCCGGTCGTCTCGATCGGCCCCGAGACGACCCGGGCCGCGCAGGAGGCAGGCTTGTCCGTCGCCGACGAGGCCGAGGCGAGCGACCTCGACAACCTCGTCGAGGCGGTCGAGCGCGCCGTCGCCGCGTCGTAGACTCGGCGGCGGATGGTCATCTGCTTCCTGAGCGACTTCGGTCTCCAGGACGACTTCGTCGGGACGTGCCACGGAGTCATCGCCAGGATCGCGCCCGAGGCCCGAGTGATCGACGTGACCCACGGCATCCCGGCGACGGCGGTGCTGCAGGGCGCCCACGTCCTCGCAAGCACGCTTCCGTACATGCCCGCCGGCGTCCACCTCGCCGTCGTCGATCCGGGCGTCGGCGGTGTCCGCCGGCCCGTCGCGCTCTCCGACGCAGAGGGCCGACTGTTCGTCGGGCCGGACAACGGGCTCCTCCTGCCCGCGGCCGAGCGGGCCGGGATCGCCGACGTTCGCGAGCTCGCGAACCCCGCGTACGCCCTCGACACGATCTCCCGGACGTTCCACGGCCGCGACCTCTTCGCGCCGGCCGCCGCGCACCTCGCGAACGGCGTGCCGCTCTCGGAGCTCGGTCCCCCGCTTGCCCCCGACGCCCTCGTTCGCCTCGATCTCCCGCAGCCGAGGTTCTCGGACGAGCGGATCGACGCAACCATGCTCTACGTCGACAGCTTCGGGAACATCGCGCTCAACCTGACCCGGGAGGACGTGGAACAGGCGGGCATCGTGCCCGGATCGCGAGTCGAGCTCGAGCTGGACGGAGAGCGCTACTTCGCGGTGACCGCACGGACCTTCGCCGATGCGCGCGCGGGTGACGTGATCCTCTACGAGGACAGCTACCGGAACATGTCGGTTGCGATCAACCGGGGAAGCGCCGCTGCGATGCTCCACGCCAAGCCGGGGCAGCCGCTCGGGATCAGCATTCTTGGCCCGGGCGCGCCGATGCGATAGGCTCGGGGCCACTGAAGAGCGTTCGTGGCGCGGTCAGCCGGCCCGGACGCTCTTCTCTTGCTCCGCCCGACCCTCGCGCCGTCTTGGGCGCAGGGCGAGTATCTGCCGGCGGTCTCTAGGCTGAATCGAAACCGGTGACCCCTGAGTTGCGCTGGACGGCCGGGAGGCCGGGCCCGCCCGATCGACGGGCAACGCCGAGAAGGGGGTCGGTGGGGGAACCAGGGGTTCCCCCACCTAGAGGATCGACTGGCCGAGCGCGCTGGCGGCGAGCTCGACCGCGATCGCAGCGCTGCCGTTCTCGCGATCGAGGATCGGGTTCACCTCGACCAGCTCGAGCGAGCCGACGAGACCCGACTCGGCGAGGTCCTCGCAGGCAAGGTGCGCCTCGCGATAGGTGAGGCCCCCTTTGACCGGCGTCCCGACGCCGGGCGCGACCTCGGGATCGAGCGCGTCGAGATCGAGCGAGACATGGACGAAACCCGGGCCGGATGCGCGGTCGATCGCCTCGAGCACCGCCCGCTCGATCCCGATGCGGTCGATCTCGGTCATCGTGATCGCCCGGATGCCCGTCTCGCGGATCACGGCCCGTTCCGCCGGGTCGAGCGAGCGCACCCCGAGCAGGACGACGCGCCGGGGGTCGACTGCGGGCAGCGGGAGCGCGGGGTGCGAGAAGCGGTCGCCCGCGAGCCCGAGGGCTGCCGCGAGCGGCATCCCGTGCACGTTGCCCGACGGACTCGTCTCCGGCGTGTTGAGGTCGCCGTGCGCGTCGATCCAGATCACGCCGCCGGGCTCGCCCGCGGCAGCGCGCAGACCGGCGAGCGTGCCGAGCGCGATCGAGTGGTCGCCGCCGATGATCAACGGGAGGGAGCCTTCCGAGACCACCTGGGCGACGAGCCCGGCCAGCCCGCCGCACGCGTCGAGGATCTCGGCGAGGAAGCGGGCGTGCTCGTCTCCGACGGCGAGCGCCTCGGGCTCTCTCGTCGTCAGGTTGCCCCGGTCGACCACCGTGCAGCCGAACGAGCCGAGTCGCTCCTCGAGCCCGGCGTACCGGATCGCGGAAGGGCCCATGTCGACGCCGCGACGGCCCTGGCCGAGGTCGAGCGGCGCACCGACGATCGTCACGGTCCTCGGAGTCGCAACCACGGCGGCGTGAGGCTACACCGAAGCACGGCGGCTACACCCCCGCCGCGGGGCGACGTAGCTCAGTTGGTAGAGCACGCGGCTGAAAACCGTCGGGTCTCGCGCAGGTGAACCCATGCTGCCCCCGCGAGCCCCCTCCTTTCGCGCTGCTCGTGGTCGGCCCGTCAGTCGCCTCTCGGCGGGCAGGGCCGGCCTCCGGCCCCAAACGCAGCGCACGGGTCGCCCGGGGCTACACTCCGCCGGCGGGGCGAGGTAGCTCGGTTGGTCGAGCACGCGGCTGAAACCGCCGTGTCTCGCGCGGGTGAGCCCATGGTTCCCCCGCGAGCCCCCTCCTTCCGCGCTGCTCGGGCTCGGCCCGCCACTCGCCTCCGGGCCGGCAAGGCCGTCCTCCTGGCCCCCGGGCGCAGCGCACGGGTCGCCCGGGGCTACACTCAGCCGGCGGGGCGAGGTAGCTCAGTTGGTAGAGCACACGGCTGAAAACCGTGGTGTCGCCGGTTCAAGTCCGGCCCTCGCCACTTCGGTCTGACGAAGGCGCAGGCCGTCAGAGCGGCGCCGGGTCGGCCGGGCGCCAAGGCTCCAGGCCGGCGTAGGCGTCCTTCGCGGAACGGGTCTCGACTCGGACACCTGCGTCGTGTCGCAGGGCGACCTCGGAGACCGGGTAGTGGATCCCGCCTCCGCGACGCGCACCGATCATCAGAAGCACGCACGGCTCCGAGCCCTCGTTCACGAAGGTGTGACGGGTCCCGGGCGGGCAGTGGACGAGATCCCACCGTCGCACGGCCCGCTCCTCTTCCTCGACGATCGCCGTGCACGAGCCGCGCAGGACGAGAAAATCCTCCTGAGCCTCCTCGGCGTGGTAGAGCGTCGACCGCTCACCCGGGCCGATCACGGAGAGATGGATGCCGATCTGCGGGAAGCGTCCGTCCTCGGGCTCGAGCAGCGCGCGCCGGCCGAACCCGGCCCTCTCGACCCAGCGCGCCGCGAGGTCGGACGCGTTGACGACGAACCACCGGTCGGGCATGCGGGGAGCCTACGACCGGCGATGGGCGAGCGCCACGCGGGCGCGGCCCGGCACCACGAGCGAGCCGTCCGCCTGGACGTAGCGCTCGAGCCGCCGCTCCGCCCCGGCGCGGACCGCCGCGGCCTGTTCCTCCGTCGCGCCCTCGAGGGTCACGGTGAGCATGCGAGACGTGTCGCGCACGACGTCCCACCAGGCGGCGAGCGTCGGTGCCCGCCAGGTGACCGCGACGTCCTCGACGACCTCGACGTCGAGACCGGCGTCCGTGAGCACCTCGGCGACGAGCCCCTCCGCCGAGAGCCGGAACGGCCCGGGCGCGTCGGGGTCGGGACGTTCGGCCAGCCCGAGCTCGAGCGCACTCCTCCCGGGCGCCGTCATCCAGTCGTTGTCGTCGGGATCGGCCCAGACCGCGAGCGCGACGCGGCCGCCCGGCGGCCGCAGGACGCGGGTGATCTCGGCCGTGGCGGCGGGGATGTCCGGCACCAGCATGAGCCCCCAGCGGCAGATCACGCCGTCGAACGAGGCGTCGTCGAACGAGAGCGACGTCATGTCCTCGACCGCGAAGGACACGAGCTCCTCGCCGAGGCCGAGCTCCGTCGCGCGTCGTTTCGCCGCCTCGACCATCTCCGCCGCGACGTCGCTCGAGACGAGCCGTCCTCCGGGCGCGAGCGACTGCGCCGCGAGGAGCCCGGTGTCACCCGGACCCGCGGCGAGCTCGAGGATCGTCTCACCCGGCCGCGGGTCGAGCAGCTCGACGAGCCGCTCGGACACCATGTGCGTCGAGTCCCAGAAGAGCGAGCGCCGGCGCTCCCACCCGGCGGCGACGGAGCGCCAGTTGTCGACGTACTCGGTCAACGCCGACTCACGCCGCAGCGCCCGCGAACTGCGGGATGATCTCGCGCCCGTAGGCCTCGAGCGTCGCCTCCTGGTTGTGCGTCATGAGGTAGATCGAGTAGTGGTCGACGCCGATCGACTCGAGCTCGCGCAGCTTCTCGGAGATCTGGCCGACGTCGCCGAGCACGGAGAACCGGTCGCAGATCTCGTCGGTCACGAATTCGCCGTGTTTCGCGCCGACACGGGAGTGCTCGTCGTAGTCGTAGAACTTGCGCTTCTCCACGTAGTCGGTCAGCGCGTGCGGGACGACCGATCCGTCGGTGCCGTACCGCTCGATGAGGTCCTTCACGTGGTTCGACACCATCGCCGGGAACCAGCGGGTCTGCTCGCGGCCGTCCTCGATCGGTCCGACGTGGCTCGGGGCACAGACGATGCACTTGAGCTCCGCGGGATCGCGCCCGGCCTCCTCGGCGGCCGCTCTGGCGGTGCCCATGATCCACTGGATGATCTCCGGATCGGCGAGCTGGATGATCACGCCGTCTCCGACCCTGCCGGCGACGCCCAGCGCCCGCGGGCCGTACCCGGCGACCCACATCGGAATCTGTGGCAGCTCCGGACGGACCCACTTGAGATGCAGTTCCTTGTCGTTCCAGTGCACCTCGCCGCCGTTCATGAACGGCTTGATCATCTCCAGGCGTCGCTCGAACTCGGCCACCTTGACCGGCTGCTGCCCGATGTAGCGACGGGCCGAGTCGCCGCGACCGATCCCCATCACCATGCGTCCGTCGGAGATGTCGTGCATGGTCGCGTAGAGGCTCGCCAGCACGGTCGGGTCCCGCGTGCCGGGATTCGTGACGAGATGCCCGAACTTCATGCGGGAGGTCGCCTGGATCGCCAGCGTGAGCTGGACGAACGACTCCTGCCAGAGCACGTGGGAGTCGTACGTCCAGCCGATGTCGAAGCCGTTGTCCTCGCCGAGCTTCATCAGCTCGACGAGTCGGGACGCAGGCGGGTCGGGCAGGACGGTGACGCCGAAAGAGAGTGGCATGTGCTGTTCCTCCGTCGTGTGCGAGACGTTCAGTATCGGCGGTCGCCGCGGCGGCTGCCAACCTCGTCCGTCGACACCGGGAGCCGTCGGACGAGCGGGAGAGCGGCGAGGGCGAGGCCGGCGATCGCCGCAAACGCGACCCGCCCGTCGCCGGGAAGGTCGAAGGCCAGGCCGGCGAGCGGCGTCCCGACGAGCACGGCGGAGATCGCACAGGTGTTGACGAGCGCGACCGCGGCGCCCGGTGCGTCCGGGCGGAGCCGCTGCGCCGCCTCGAAGAGCGCTGCGAACGGGAGCCCGGCCGCGAGGCCGAGGCAGAGCGCGCCTAGCCCCGACAGCCAGGTCGGTCCACCGGCCGCGAGGAGCAGGGAGCCGGCCGCCACGGCCGTGAGCGAGCCGACCAGCAGCCTCCCACGGCCGGCCGGCCGGCGGAGCGTGAGCCCGCCGCCGAGCGGTCGTGTGACGATCCCCGCGAGGAGGATCAGGCCGCCCAGCGCACCCGCGACCGTCGCGCTCGCGTCCTGGCGCTCGAGGAGGGGCACGACCCAGTTCCCGGCGACGACCGCGAGGCCGAAGGTCGCAGCCTGGAGCAGGCCGAGCGGCAGCAGCCTCCCGTCGCCGAGGACGCCATGCGGGGACTGCCCGGCGCGGCGAAGCCCGCGGACGAGCCCCGTGGGCACCGCCGCGGCGAGCGCGAGCGCGAGCGCGGCGGCATAGGTCGCCCGCCAGCTCGTCGCGTCGGTCAGCGGCGGCACGATCACGAGCGCGAGGCCCCCGCCTGCCATCGTCGCCCCGCCGTAGACGCCATGGAGGACGGGTCCACCGCCGCCCGCCCGCACGAGATCGAGGCCCGCGACGAATCCCGCGCCCGAGCCCACGCCGACGACGAGCCTGCCGACGATCCCCAGCGCGATCTCGTCGTCGACGAGCAGCAGCGCGTTCCCGGCCGCGCCGAACGCGCACGCTGCGAGCGCCACCCTGTGGGGACCGAACCGGTCCGACCAGATGCCTGCGGGCAGCTGCGAGAGGAGATGCGTCAGGAACAGCGCCGTCGTGAGCAGGCCGACGACCGCGAGCGACACGCCGTACGCCTCCGCGAGCGGATCGGCCGCCGCGCCGACGTTGGAGACGTTCCACGTGAGGAAGCAGCCGACGACGAGCCCTGCGACGATCGCCCCTGGCCGCGGGGCGCGCCGCCCGTCGGGCATCTACGACGCCGCGACGTGCGCGATCGTCCTGGAGGCGAGGCGGTCGAGGGCGGCGACCGACAGCTCGAGGTGCTCGGGCTTCGTGTCCTCGAGCTTGGTGTGGGAGAGGCCGCGCAGGCTCTGGACGAACAGCATCACCGTGGGCACGCCGGCGCGCGCGACCTCGGCCGCGTCATGGAGGGGCCCCGAGGGGAGCCGGTGCGACGTGCCCGCGACGTCGCGGATCGCCTCGTCCGCGAAGCCGATCAGGGTCTCGTCGAAGAGGATCGGCTCGATGTTCCAGATGCGGTCCCACGCGACGTCGATCCGCTCCTCCTCGGCGAACGTCCGGGAGAGCTCCTGCGCGCGGGAGAGCATCGACGCGAGCTTCCCCGGGTCGAGGTGGCGCTGGTCGAGGAGCTGCTCTGCGGTCTCGACGACCGAGGTGACGATCCCCGGCCGGCAGACGACCCCGCCGGACGTGCACACGGCGCCGTCACCCGTCTCCCGGGCGACATCCCGGATGGCGAGCGCGAGCTTCGCGGCGCCGGCCAGCGCGTCGCGGCGCTGGTCCATCGGCGTCGAGCCGGCGTGCGCCGCCTGGCCCTGCCACGTGATCCGCCAGCGCTCCACGCCGAACGTCCCGAGGACGGCGCCGAGGGGCAGGTCCAGCGACTCGAGCACCGGCCCTTGCTCGATGTGGAGCTCGAGGTAGGCGGCGGCGTTCTCGAGCCGGCTCCGCGCATCGAGGGCGCTGTCGAGGTCGACGCCGTACGCGCCGATCGCATCGGGCAGCGAGACGCCGCCGCGGTCGACGAGCGCGCGGAGCTCGTCCTGGTCGGCCATCGAGCCACCCGCCGCCGACGAGCCGAAGAGCGACCGACCGAAGCGCGCGCCCTCCTCGTCGGCCCAGTCGACGAGCCGCACGGTGACCGGCGGTGTTCCCTCCTCGGCGATCCGGCGGAGCACCTCGGCCGCGGCGAGGACGTTGAGGCAGCCGTCGAGCCAGCCGCCGTTCGGGACCGAATCCATGTGTCCGCCGAGCAGGAGGGCGCGCTCCGAGTCCCCGCGCAACGTGTACCAGTCGTTCCCGGCCGGGTCGCGCTCGACCTCGAGAGGAAGGTCGGAGAGGCTCTCGGCGAGCCACGAACGCCCCGTCGCCCACGTCTCGGTCCACGCGACGCGCTGCGCGCCGTCGTCGTTCCCGGTGAGGGAGCGCAACTCTTCGAGGCGGGAGACGACGCGGGACGGATCGAGCGCCACGGCCTCCGAGCTTAACCCCCTTCCGCGTCCGAAGGTGTGGTAAGGAATGCGCCAGATGACGGCCGTCGCAGTCGAGACGCGTCAGGCGCGAATCGTGCCCGCCCTCGGACGGCTGGCGACCTTCGTCCTCGTGGTCGCCCTGCTGTGGGGCGCCTGGGAGGGCTACAAGTGGCTCTGGGAGACCACCGGCTGGACGTGGCCGTTCCTCGTCGACGACACGACGATGCCGCACATCCACGACATCCTCAACGCGTTCCGCGAGCCGGTCACGGCAGGCGGCCCCGCGCTGATCCATCCGCTACTCGACGCGGCGTGGTTCACGGCGAAGGAGGCGCTCGCGGGATTCGTGCTCGGCGCGGTGTTCGGGTTCGCGCTGGCGGTGCTGCTCGTCCACTCGCGGCTCCTCGAGCGCGGGCTGCTTCCCTACGTCGTCGCCTCGCAAACCGTGCCGATCCTCGCGATCGCGCCGATGGTGGTGGTCGGCCTCGGCTCGAAAGGCATCGCGGGGTGGAAGGCAGTGGCGATCCTCGCCGCCTACCTGACCTTCTTCCCGGTCGCGATCAACACGCTGCGAGGGCTGCACGCGGTCGATCCGCGCGCGGTCGAGCTGATGGACTCGTACGCGGCGTCGCGCTGGCGCGTGCTGTGGCAGCTGCGCGTCCCGTCGTCGGT
>DASXAW010000169.1:0-21845 GCA_036406535.1 Gaiella sp. | reverse complement strand
GGCTTCGTGCGCGTCCGGTTCAGCCGGTTCGCGAGCGCCTTGAACACCACCTCGTTGACGAGCGTGGACTTGCCCGAGCCCGAGACGCCGGTCACCGCGATCAGCTTGCCGATCGGGAACTCGACGTCGATCGACTTCAGGTTGTGCTCGCGTGCGCCGAGCACCGTGAACGAGCCGCGGTCCTCGGTGCGCCGCTCCGGCACCTCGATCCGCCGCCTGCCCGAGAGGAAGTCGCCCGTCACCGAGCGTCGGTTGCGGGTCACCTGGGCAGCGGTGCCCTCCGCGACGACCTCTCCCCCGTGCTCCCCCGCCCCGGGCCCCATGTCGACGAGCCAGTCGGCGGTGCGCATCATCTGCTCGTCGTGCTCGACCACGAGCACGGTGTTGCCGAGGTCGCGCAGACGCTCGAGCGTCGCGATCAGGCGGCCGTTGTCGCGCTGGTGGAGGCCGATCGACGGCTCGTCGAGGATGTACAGCACGCCGACGAGCTGCGACCCGATCTGCGTCGCCAGGCGGAGCCGCTGCGCCTCGCCGCCCGAGAGCGTCCGCGCCGCGCGGTCGAGGTTCAGGTAACCGACGCCGACGTCGTCGAGGAACGTCAGCCGCTCCCGGATCTCCTTCAGGATGCGCCTCCCGATCAGCTCCTCGGTGGGCGTCAGCTCGAGCCCGTCGACGAACCGCAGTGCCGCGGTCACCGACTGCTGCGCGAACTCGTGGATCGACCTGCCGCCGATCGTGACCGCCAGCACCTCGGGCTTGAGCCGGGCGCCGTGGCAGACGGGGCACGGCCGCATCGACATGTACTCCTCGATCCGGTCACGCTGCTGGGACGAGTCCGTCTCGCGGTACCGGCGCTGGAGGCTCGCGAGCAGGCCCTCGAACGCCATCGTGTACCGGCGCGTGCGACCCATCCGGTTGCGATAGGTGACGAGGATCCGGTCGCCGCCCGTGCCGTGCAGGAAGCGGTCCTGCTGCTCGCCGCCGAGCTCCCGCCAGGGCGTGTGCAGGTCGATCTCGTAGCGGTCCGCGACCGCCTTGATCACCGCCTCGTAGAACCCCTGGCCGCCGAGCGTCCACGGCACGAGCGCCCCTTCTTCGAGCGAGAGACCCGGATCGGGCACGAGCAGGTCGGGGTCGATCTCGAGCTGCGAGCCGAGGCCCGTGCAGCGCGGGCAGGCGCCGTGCGGCGCGTTGAACGAGAAGATCCGCGGCTCGAGCTCCGGCAGCGACACACCGTGCTCGGGGCAGGCGAAGTTCTCGCTGTAGAGGAAGGTCTCGCCGTCGACGACGGCGATCGCGACGAGGCCCTCGGCGAGCGAGGTCGCCGTCTCGATCGACTGCGTCAGCCGCTGACGCAGATCCGGCTTCATCACGAGGCGGTCGACGACGACCTCGATCGTGTGCTTGAACTTCTTGTCGAGGACGATCTCCTCCTCGAGGAGCCGCTGCTCCCCGTCGACCTTGACCCGTGTGAAGCCGTCGCGTCGGAGCTCCTCGAGCACGTCGCGGAACTCGCCCTTGCGGCCGCGGACGATCGGCGCGTCGACCGTGAACTTCGTCCCCTCGGGGAGCGCGAGCACCTGCTCGACGATCTGGTCGAGCGACTGGCCCGCGATCGGGCGCCCGCAGATGGGGCAGTGCGGCCGGCCGACGCGCGCGTACAGGAGCCGGAGGTAGTCGTAGACCTCGGTGACCGTGCCGACCGTCGAGCGGGGGTTGCGCGAGGTCGTCTTCTGGTCGATCGAGATCGCCGGCGAGAGGCCGTCGATCGAGTCGACGTCGGGCTTCTCCATCATCTGGAGGAACTGCCGCGCGTACGCGGAGAGCGACTCGACGTAGCGGCGCTGCCCCTCCGCGTAGATCGTGTCGAAGGCGAGGGACGACTTGCCGGAGCCCGAGAGCCCGGTCACGCAGACGAGGGCGTTCCGCGGGAGCGTGACCGTGACGTTCTTGAGGTTGTGCTCTCGCGCGCCGTGGACGACGAGATGGTCGGCGGGCATACGGGCCTAGCTTATCTCCCGAACGTACGTTCGTCCACCTACGCCTTGCGGGCGCGGCGGCCGAAGACGAGCCCGCCGAGCGTGAAGCCGAGGCCGAAGGTGCCGACCGCGAATGCGCCGATGGCGACGCCCTTGCGCCACATCGACATCTGTTGCCAGCGGCCGATCGCCTCGCGCTCCTGCTCCGTCAGCTCCTCGCCGCGCCGCTGCTTCCGCAGCGCGCCGCCGGCCTGGAGGCCCAGGTAGAGGTCGTCGAAGATCTCGGGGCCGTCCGACACGACACGAGTGTATAGCCTCGTCCGGCCGTGCCCGAACCTCGTCCCGACCCGCGCCCGGCCGTCGCGGTGTTCGACGTGGACGGCACGCTGACGACGGGAGACTGCGTTCTTCCCTTCCTCCGGCGCGTCGTGGGCGCCCGTCTCGCCCTCGCGCTCGCCCGTCATCCCGTGGCGTTGCTCGGCGGCCTCGTGCGCCGCGATCGCGACCGGCTGAAGGCGCTCGCGTGCGCGTCGCTCGCGGGGCTGCCGGCGTCCGACGTCGACGGCGCCGGCACCGAGTTCGCGCGGGACGTCGCGACGTCGAGGCTCCGCGAGGACACGACCGCACGGCTCCGGCGGCACCGCGAGCTCGGCCACACGGTGGTGCTCGCGTCCGCCTCGCTCGACGCGTACCTCGTCCCGCTCGGTGAGCTCCTCGCGGCCGACGAGGTCGTCTGCACGATCCTCGAGCGCGCGGCCGACGGCCTGCTCACCGGCCGCCTCGTCGGCGCGAACTGCCGTGGGCCCGAGAAGGCGAGGCGTCTGCGCGCGCTCCTCGACGTCCGAGGGCTCGGCGATGCGGAGCTGTGGGCGTACGGCGACTCCGACGACGACGCGGCGCTGCTTGCGAGCGCCGACCACCCGCTGCGCGTGGACGGCGTGCGCATCGAGCGCGACCCGTAGCGCCCAGCGGTCGCTAGCATCCCGCCCGGTGTCCGACGCACTGACCGAGCTGCGGCAAGAGCTCGCCCAGATCATCGATCTTCGCACGGCGGCACGAGTCCTCGAGTGGGACCAGCTCGTGATGATGCCGCGCGGCGGCGCGACGACCCGCGGCGACCATCTCGCCACGGTCGGGCGCGTCGCGCACGAGCTGTTCGTCCGCGAGCGGATCGGCGAGCTGCTCGAAGCGGCGGCGTCCGAGCTCGACGGGGCCGCACCCGACTCCGACGACGCCTGCCTCGTCGACGTCACGCGGCGGGACTGGGAGAAGGCGCGCCGCGTCCCCGCCGACCTGCAGGCAGAGATGACCAAGCTCGCATCCGAGTCCGTCGAGGCGTGGACGGTCGCGCGCGCGAACGACGACTACGCGAGCTTCCGGCCGTGGCTCGACCGGACACTCGAGCTGAAGCGGCGGTACGCAGACTGCTTCCCGCCCACCGACGACCCGTACGACCCGCTGCTCGACGACTTCGAGCGCGGTATGCGCACCGACGAGGTCCGCCGGGTCTTCGACCGCCTCGATCCGGCGCTCCGAGACCTCGTCGCGGCGAGCGATCCCGAGGAGGACGAGGCGTTCCTCACCGGGCCGTATCCCGAGACGACGCAGTACGACCTCTCGCTCGCGGTGATCCGCGCGTTCGGGGCGGACGACGAGTTCTTCCGGCTCGACTCGACCGTTCACCCGTTCTGCACGTCCTTCTCCACCCAGGACGTGCGCCTCACGACGCGCTACTCGGAGGACGACCTCCACGCGTCGTCCATCTTCTCGACCATGCACGAGGCGGGGCACGGGCTCTACGAGCGCGGCGGCGACGTCTCGCTCGACAGGACGCCGCTCGCCACCGGGTGCTCGTCCGCCCTGCACGAGTCGCAGAGTCGCCTCTGGGAGAACGTGATCGGCCGCTCCCTTCCCTTCTGGCAATGGTTCTACCCGCAGTTCCGGGACGGCTTCCCCGTCCTCGCGGACGTGCCGCTCGAGACCTTCCACCGGGCGGTCAACCGCCCGCGACCCTCGCTGATCCGGGTCGACGCGGACGAGACGACGTACGGCCTCCACATCATCCTGCGCTTCGGGCTCGAGCAGGAGCTCCTCTTCGGCGGCCTCGACACGAAGGACCTGCCGGAGCGCTGGGACGACCGGATGGAGGAGCTCGTCGGGATCCGGCCCCCGGACGACCGGCGCGGCTGCCTCCAGGACGTCCACTGGGCCGGCGGGTTGTTCGGCTACTTCCCCACGTACCAGCTCGGCAACGTCCTCTCGGTGCAGATCTGGGAGCGACTGCTCGCCGACGTCCCCGACGCGTACGCGCAGATCGAGCAGGGCTCGTTCGGCGAGATCTACGAGTGGCTGCGGGAGTGCCTCTACCGGCACGGGCGGAAGTTCACGCCCTCCGAGACGATCCTTCGCGTCGCGGCCGGCCCGATCGACCCCGAGCCGTACCTTCGCTACCTCGCGGACAAGAACGCCTCGCTCGCGCCGGCGTAGCTCCGGGCGGCGCCCTCCGTCTCCCTCTCGCGCGCGACCCTTCGCGCCGCGTCCTCCCGCGTGAGCACCCGCTCGAGCGCCTCCACGCAGCGCGGCTCGAACTGGAGCCCGGCTCCCTGCCGCAGGAGCGCGATCGCGCGCTCGTGGGGCCACGCCTCGCGGTAGACGCGCGGGGAGATGAGGGCGTCGTAGACGTCGCACACGGCGAGGATCTGCGCCTCGAGCGAGATCTCGCCGTCGGCGAGGCCGCGCGGGTAGCCGGAGCCGTCGAGCCGCTCATGGTGGTCGTTGACGAGCGCCAGCACGAGTGGGTCGAACCCGCCGAGCTCCTCCAGCAGTGCAACCCCCGCGGCCGCGTGCTGCTTCACCTCCGTGAACTCGTCGTCGGTCAGGGACGCCGGCTTGCGGAGGACGTCGTCGCGGACGGAGAGCTTCCCGATGTCGTGGAGGAGGCCGCCCGTCGCCATCGACCGGAGCCGGCTCGGCGGCAGCCCGAGCTCGTCCCCGACCTCGACGGCCAGGAGGGCAACGCGGCGGGTGTGCTCCTCGGTGGACTCGTCCTTCACGGCGAGCGCGACGAGGAGGGCCCGCACCTGCGAGCCGAGGAACGCCTCCTCCGCCGTGACGAGGTCGACTGCCCGCAGGTCGCCGACGAGCGGCCGTGATTGGTGGCTCGCGCCGCGTCGGAGGTCCAGCGCGACCGGGATCCCGACGAGCGCCATCCCGAAGATCTCGAGCACGTGGCCGAACCACCACCCGATGTTCTGGAAGCTGAAGACGAGCGACGCGACGAGCGCGGTTCCGAGCCACGCGATGCCGACGACGACCACGAGGTCGAGGAACCGGTGGGTGAGGTGGTACGTGCGCAGGGCGCGGACGACGAGGAGCATGGTCGCCGCCAGCCCTGCCGCAAGGACGACGAGCGCGAGCGGGCTCCGCGGTTCGGGGACGGACGGGACGAGGCCCGGCCAGTGGATCATCGAGATTCCGAGCGCGAGGATCGACGTCGCGCCGACGGCGAGCACGACGAGCAGCGGTCGCACGGCGTCCGGCCTGCGCAAGGCCGACAGCGTGCCGAGCGCGAGGATCGCGCACCCGACCGGAAGCGTCGCGCCGCCCGTGAAGGCGACGACGCCGTTCGAGCCGACGAGAATGCCCGGGGTCGAGGCGCCGTGGAGGCAGAGGAGCGCGGCCATGATCGAGAAGGCGAGCCCGGCGAGGACTGCACGGCCGTCGGACTGGAGCGCGCCGAGGACGGTGAGCACGAGCGCCGCGCCCATCGCGATCGCCGCGGCGAAGCCGACGCCGACGAAGTGGATCCAGGCGTCGACCTGGACGTGGTGGGCGCCGCCGAGCAGCATGCCGATCGCGGGCAGCGCGGCCGCCGTCGCCATGAGAAGGAGCGCAGCCGAACGCCGAGCTGCCACCAGGGAGATATCGGCAGCTGCGGCGCCCGGGTTGAGGGGGCGGTCCGGGCGGTCCAGGCGGTCTAGGCGGCTGCGCCGAAGCGCTTCTCGGCGCGCACCCGCGCCTTCGCCGCCTCCACCTCGCGGTTGCGGGGCGGCGCGACCGTGACGAGCTCGGAGAGCAGCCGCAGCGAGGACTCGGTGACCTCGGCGACCGCCCGTTCGAACGCCGCCTCGTTCGCCTTCGACGGCTTGGCCGAGCCGCTGATCTTGCGGACGTACTGGAGCGCAGCGGCGCGGACTTCCTCGTCGGTCGCGGGCGGGTCGAAGTTGTGGAGCGTCTTGATGTTCCTGCACATGGGATCGAGCCTACCTGCGGCGGGGCCGCGTCCCGGCGGGTCGTAGAGTCCGCTCGTGAGCACGCGCGACGCTGTCCTCGGAGTCCTCCGCCGCCATCCGAGCGGCGTGGCCGTCGTGACGGTCGACGCGAACGCGCAACGAGTCGGGCTGACGGTCGCGACCCTGACGTCGCTCTCGCTCGAGCCGCCGCTCGTCGGCATCGCGATCGCGCGCGAGGCCGCGCTCCACGAGCTGCTCCGTGAGGCCGGGTCCTTCGCCGTCTCCCTGCTCGCGGCCGACCAGAGCCACGTGGCGGAGCACTTCGCGCGCGGCGTGCCGCCGATCGAGATGTGGAAGGGCGTTGCGGCGCGTGACGGCGAGCTCGGGGCGCCGCTGCTGGACGGCGCGCTCGGCTGGCTCGAATGCCGGCTCGCCGGCGAGCTCGCGACCGGGACGCACACGTTCTTCGTCGGCCACGTCGTCTCGGCGACCGAGGGCGAGGATGGTGTCCCGCTCCTGCGGGTCCGCGGGGAGCTGCGCCCGGCCTAGCGGCCCCAGCCTCCGCCGCCGGGCGTCTCGATGCGAACGACGTCGCCGGCGTCGAGCGAGCGCGTGTCCTTGCCCGGGATCTCCTCGCCGTTGACGAGCGTGCGGCCGCGCGCGCCGTCCGACCCACCGTGGGCGCCGCGTGGAGGATGACGCCTGCGGTCGCCGAGGACGGAGAGCCGGCACGGCGCGAGCGAGCGGATCTCCCGCACGACGCCGTCGCCACCACGGTGGACGCCGTCTCCCCCGGAGCCGAGGCGCAGCGCGTACCGCTCGACCCGCAGCGGGTACGCGAGCTCGAGCGCCTCGACCGGGGTGTTGAGCGCGTTCGACATCGCGACGTGCACCGCAGACGGGCCGTCGCCGAGCGGGCCTGCGCCCTGGCCTCCTCCCAGCGTCTCGTAGTACGTCCAGGCCTCGGTGCCGAACGTCGTGTTGCTCATCGTCCCGGCGCCCTGCGCGGGCACGTCGACCGCACCGCCGAACGCGGCGAGCACGACGTCCGTGATCCGGCTCGACGTCTCGGTGTTCCCCGCCACGACCGCGGCAGGCGGGAGCGCATTGACGAGCGAACCCGCCTGCGCGCGGACGATGACGGGCTCGAACGCGCCGCCGGAGGCCGGGATGTCGGGGTCGGTCAACACGCGGACGACGAAGAAGCACGCCGACCGGGTCACCGCGAGGGGGCAGTTGAGGTTGCCCCGGTGCTGCGCCGCCGTGCCCGTGAAGTCGATCTCGACCTCGTCCCCCGCGATCGTCACGGCGGCGCGGATCGCGAGATCTCCGTCGACCGCCTCGATCACGTCCGCCGCCTCGTAACGGCCGTCCGCGAGCGCAGCGAGGCCGGCTCGCACGCGGCGCTCGGCGTACGCGTACAGCTCGTCCATCGCGGCCTCGACCCGCTCGCGGCCGCGACGTCCGACGAGCTCGCGCGTCCGCGACTCCGCGAGGCGATTGGCGGCGAGCTGAGCGCGCAGGTCGCCGCGCCGCTCGTCCGGGTTCCGGGAGCTCGTCGCGATCCACTCGACCACCTCGTCGTCGAGGCGCGTCGGCGGGATCACGATCCCTTCCTCCGAGAGCTCTGTCGAGAACGCCGGCAGGCTCGCCGGCTCGCTCCCGCCGACGTCCGCGTGGTGCGCACGGCTGACCGCGTACCCGAGCGCGGTGCGGGAGACGAGCGTGATGTCGGGCAGGTGCGTCCCACCGGTGAAGGGGTCGTTGAGCGCCCACACCTCTCCCGGCGCAGGGTTGTGACGCATGACGGCCGCGACCGCCTCGGGCATCGCGCCGAGATGCACCGGGATGTGCTCCGCCTGGACGACCATGCGTCCTCGATCGTCGAAGAGCGCTGTCGAGCAGTCGCGGCGCTCCTTGATGTTCGACGAGAACGCGGAGCGGACGAGCACGGCGCCCATCTCCTCGGCGACCGCGCGGAGCGCGCTGCCGATCACCTGGAGCTCGACCGGGATCATCGCTTGCGCTCCAGGATCAGCGTGCCGTGCGGATCGGTCTCCCCCACCCAGCCGTCGGGGACCCAGCATGTCGCACCTTCGAGCACGAGGAGCTCCGGCCCCGAGACGCGGGGCCTCTCGGTCGCGCGCAGCTCGAGCGGCGGCCCTTCGCGGACGTCTGCGGTGCGGATGGTGACGAGCTCGACGACCCGGCGACGGTCGGCGTAGCCGTAGCGCTCCTCGTGTGCCCGGTGGAAGCGGTCCTCGAGGTCTTGTCCGAGCGGCACGGTCAGCTCGAACGACTGGCCCCGGTAGCGGAGGCTCGCCTCTCCCGCCTCGGGGAGCGTGCCCGCCTCGGAGAGTGGCCCGACGTGCGAGCGGACATGGTCGCGCCGCTCGTCGCTCGCGACGAGTCCGACCGCCGAGAGCACGCCTGCCGTGGCCGGGACGAGCACACGCGTCGAGCCGAGCTCCTCGGCGAGGGCGCAGGCGTGGAGCGGCCCGGCGCCGCCGAAGGCGACGAGCGCGAAGCCGCGCGGGTCGTGGCCCTGCTCGACGGAGACGACACGGAGCGCGCGCAGCATCTCCGCGTTCACGACGTCGACGACGTCGCTCGGATCGATGTCGCCGAGCGCGCGCCTGGCTGCCTCGCGGTCGAGCTCGAGCCCGCCGGGCAGCGTCGACGGGAGGCGACCGAGCAGGAGGTTCGCGTCGGTCACCGTCGGCTCCGTTCCTCCGCGGCCGTAGCACGCCGGCCCGGGGCTCGAGCCGGCGCTCCGCGGCCCGACGCGCAGCGCGCCGCCGGCGTCGCGCCAGGCAATCGAGCCGCCGCCGGCGCCGACAGTGTGGACGTCCACCATCGGGACGCGGACCGGAAAGCCCGCGACCTCGCGCTCCTCCGCCCGGCCGGCGCGGCCGTCGGCGACGAGGCAGACATCGGTCGAGGTGCCGCCCATGTCGAACGTGATCGCCTCGCCGACCCCCGCCAGCGCCGCGATCCGCTCCGCGGCGACGACGCCCGCGGCAGGGCCCGAGACGAGGATCAGCGCGGGATGGTCGGCCGCTTCGTCGATCGTGGCGACGCCACCCGACGACCGCATCACGAGCGGCTCGGGCAGCCCTGCGTCGCGGGCCGCGTCGCCGAGCGCGCGGAGGTAGCGCGCGACGGCCGGACCGAGGTACGCGTCGACCGCGGTCGTCGAGGCGCGCTCGTACTCCCGTAGCTCCGGCGCGATCTCGTGCGAGGCGACGACGTGCGTGTCGGGGCGTCGCCGCCGCAGCTCCGCGGCGACCGCCCGCTCGTGCGTCGGATCGCGGAACGCAAAGAGGAGGCACACGGCGATCGCCTCGGCGTCGACCTCGGGGAGCGTCTCCAGCGCGAGCGGGGTGACGACGTCCTCCGGCCCCATCCGCTCGCGCACGCCGACGCAACGCTCCAATGGCACCAGCGCCTCGGGATGCTCGACCTCGAGGCGGTACAGGTGCGCGCGGCTCTGGCGGCGGAGGTGCAGGAGGTGCTCGAATCCCTCGGTCGCCACGAACGCCGTGCGCGCGCCCTTCCGCTCGAGCAGCGCATTCGTCGCGACGGTCGTCCCGTGGGCGAACCGCTCGACCCCGGGAAGGCCGGCGGCCGCGAGCACGAGCCGCGCCGCCTCGACGACCGACTCCTCCTGCTCCGCCCGCGTCGGCACCTTGGCGGTATGGATCGTCCCGTCCGCGAGCAGCACCGCATCGGTGAACGTCCCGCCGACGTCGACCCCGAGGATCGCCATCAGCCCGTGTTCCGGAGGGCGGCGGCGATGCCCGCGATCGAGCGCAGCAGCGGGCGCAGCGCGTCCGGGTCGCCGGCGCGATGCCGCTTCAGGAGCTCGACCTGGATCGCGTTCATCGGGTCGACGTACGGGTTGCGGAGCCGGATGGACTGCTGCAGCACTGGCTGCCGGTCGAGGAGCTGCCGCGCCTCGACGATCTCGAGCACCGCGGCGCGGGTTCGGTCGTGCTCCTCCCGCAGCGCTCCGAAGACGCGCGTCGCGAGCTCGTCGTCCGGCACGAGCTCGAGGTAGCGCTCCGCGATCCCCATGCTCGTCTTCGCGAGCGACATCTCGAGGTTCTCGACGAGTGCCCGGAAGAAGGGCCAGCCCGCGTACAGCGTGCGCAGCTCGTCGACCGGGCGCGCGGCGAACCCGGTGCCCGCGCCGAGCCAGGCGGGGACGATGCATCGCGTCTGCGTCCACGAGAACACCCACGGGATAGCCCGCAGCGCGGCGAGCTCCGTCGTCCCCACCGCCTCGGGCCGGCTTGCGGGCCGCGAGCCGATCTCGAGGAGGGTGAGCTCCTCGAGCGGCGTGAAGAGAGTGAAGAACGCCGGGAACGAGGGGTCGTCCCAGACGGTCGCGCGGAAGCGCTCGTACGCCGCTGCGGAGACCTCCTCGATCGCCTCGCGGGCGCCGGTCGGCGGCTCCGGCAGCACCCGGTTCGGGAACGCGGTGAGGAGCGTCGCCGCCAGCCCCGCCTCGAGGTTGCGGCGCGCCAGGCCGGGAAGGCCGTACTTGAACGCGATGGTCTCGCCCTGCTCGGTCAGCTTCAGCCGGCCCGCCACCGCGTGCGGCGGCTGGGCGACGATCGCCGCATACGTCGGCCCCCCGCCACGCCCGGCGCTGCCGCCGCGTCCATGGAAGATCGTCAGCTCGACGCCGTGCTCGCCCGCGAGCCAGGCAAGGGCCTCCTGCGTGCGGAAGATCTCCCACTGGGCGGTGACGACGCCGCCGTCCTTTCCGGAGTCCGAGTAGCCGACCATCACCTCGAGACGCTCGCGGGGGCTGCGCGCGAGGAGCTCCTCGACGAGCGCCGAAGAGCCGCGCAGGTCGTCGATCGTCTCGAGCAGCGGGACGACGGCGACGTCGAGCTTCGCCTCGGAGGCGAGCCTCTCTGCGAGGAGCACGTCCTCCGCGGAGTGCGTCATCGAGACGACGAGTCGGTCGATGCACTCCTTCCCGCGCTCGCGCTGCAGGGCGGCCGCCTCCGCGAGCACGGCCGCGGTGCGCTCGGGGTCGTCGCGGAGCGTCGCCGCATGGAGCCGCACCTCGAGCGAGACGCCGTGGAGGCCGAACACATCCAACCGGCGACGGAGCGCGGCAAGGCCGCCGTCGGCGACGCGCGATCCGTGGTGGGCGCGGAGGCTCCGCTCGACCAGGTCGAGCTCGTCCGCGACGTCGGCCGCCGACCGGTAGCGGTCGTCTCCGAGCCCCTCCCAGATCGCGGTCAGGCGCCGCCGGTACGGCTCGGTCGGGTTGCGGTCCTCGGGCAGGTCGACCGCCCCGACCGCCTCGTCGGCCTCGACGAGGGTCGTGGAGATGCCCCACGAGGTCGCGAGCGCGCGGACGTCGCGCCGGAGCAGGTCACGCATTGTGGCGGCGGAGCGCTCGACTGCCTCGCGGACGGTCTCGGGCCCCGCGTTCGGGTTGCCGTCGAGGTCTCCGCCGATCCAGCTTCCGAACCGGAGCGGCGACGAAGGGCCCAGCCGCTCGCGCCACGTCTCGACGAGCGCGGGCGCTGCGTCCCAGAGGCTCTGCTCGAGGAACCAGAGGCCCTGCCTGATCTCGTCGACGACCCGCGGGCGGTGGGAGCGGACCTCGTCCGTCTGCCAGAGCAGCGTGACCTCCTCGGCGAGGCGGCGCACGAGGTGCTCCTGCTCGCGGCTCGTCAGACGGGGGTCGTCGAGCGCCGCGACGAGGTCCGCCAGCGCACGGTGCTTCTCGAGGATCGTCCGCGGCAGCGCCTCGGTCGGGTGCGCCGTGAGCACGAGGTTCACCGACACGCGGGCGGCCGCCGCGCGGAGCTCCGCCTCCCCCACGCCCTCCTCCGCGAGCTGCTCGAGCGCCTCGTCGAGCGACTCGCGGAGCGTCGCCCCTTCGCCCTCGAGCTCGTGCCGACGCCGGATACGATGATGCTGCTCCGCGATGTTCGCGAGGTGGAAGTACATCGTGAACGCGCGCAGGACGACCGCCTGGGTGGCCACGTCGAGACCGGCGATCGTCTCGGCGAGCGCCCGCGACGACCCCTCGTCGCCGCGCCTACCCAGCCGTGCGAGCAGCCGGATCCGCTCCTCGAGCCGAAGGACCGCCTCGCCTTCCTGCTCGGCGAGCACGGCCCCCAGGATCTCCCCCAGCATTCGGACGTTCGCGCGGAGGGGCGCCTCGGGGGAGCGGCCGGGGAGGCGGGTCACGCGCCCACTCTGCCGACTCGCGTGCTCCCTCGCGGGCACCGGCGGCATGCACCGACCTCTCGGCCACGTTACCCTCCCCCGGAGGAGGAAGATGGAAACCGTCGACACGGTGGTCGTCGGCGCGGGGCAGGCGGGGCTCGCGACGAGCTACCACCTCGCGCGTGACGACCGTCCTCATCTCGTGCTCGAGCGCGGTCGGGTCGGAGAGCGGTGGCGCTCCGAGCGCTGGGACGGTTTCTTCCTCAACACGCCGAACTGGGCCCAGCGCCTCCCCGGGTTCCACTACTCGGGCAACGAGCCGGACGCGTTCGCCCCGCGCGCCGAGGTGGTCGAGTACCTCGAGGGCTACTCGCGCAGCTTCGCAGCGCGGATTCGAGAGCACGCCGAGGTGACGGCCGTGCGTCGAACCGGCGAGGGCTTCACGGTCGAGGTCGGCGGCGACGCGGTAGCGGCGCGCAACGTGGTGATCGCCGCGGGGGCGTACCAGCGCCCGACTGCAAACCCCGTCGCGGAGCTGTTGCCGCCCGACGTGCGGCAGCTCCACACGAGCGCGTACCGGAACCCCGAGCAGCTGCCCGACGGCGCAGTGCTGATCGTCGGAGGCGGGCAGTCGGGCTGCCAGATCGCCGAGGAGCTCCTCGCAGCCGGGCGACGCGTCTTCCTCTCGGCGGGCCGCTGTCCCTGGCTTCCGCGACGCGACCGTGGGCGGGAGCTCGTCCACTGGCTCATCGACACGGGTCTGGCGGACGAGACCGTCGACACGCTCCCGTCGCCGGCCGTACGCCTGACCTGCAACCCGCCTGTCTCGGGCAACGACGGGGGCCACGACTGCAACCCGCGCTGGCTGGCCGCGCGCGGCGCCGTCCTCCTCGGCCGCGTGACCGGAGTCTCGGGGCACACGGTGCGGATCGCCGACGGGCTGCCGGAGAGTCTCGCGTTCGCCGACGAGTTCCTCGCGACGTTCCGGCGTCGCGTGGACGAGTTCGTCGCCGCCACCGGCGTCGACGTCCCCGAGCGGGAGCCGCCCGACCCGCCGGAGCCGGTGCCGGCGCTCGACGAGCTGAACCTGCGGCGCGAAGGTGTCACGACCGTGCTCTGGGCGAACGGGTTCCGCCCCGACCACGCGTGGGTCGAGGGAGTCGAGATCGACGCACAGGGATGGCCGGTGCAGGACCGCGGCGCGACGCCGACGCCGGGCCTGTACTTCGTCGGCCTCCACTGGCTCCACAAGCGCAAGTCGTCCCTCTTCCTCGGCGTCGGCGAGGACGCCGAGCACGTGGTCGCGACGATCGCGCGACGCGACACGTAGCGCCGAAGCCCGGCCCGGCAGCCGCTCAGGCAGCTGCGAGCGCGTTCAGCTCGCGGCGGAGCTCCTTGATCTCGTCCCGGAGCTTCGCGGCGTACTCGAAGCGGAGCTCCTCGGCGGCGACGTACATCTCCTCCTCGAGCGTCACGACGAGCTTCTCGAGCTCCTCGCGGCTCATGCCCGAGACCTCCTGCTTGCCGCGCCGGCGGCGGCCCGGGACGGTCGGCGACTCGAGCGCGAGCAGCTCGGCGATGTCCGAGACCCCCTTTTGGATCGACTCGGGCGTGATCCCGTGCTCCTCGTTGTAGACGAGCTGGGCCTGGCGCCGACGGTTCGTCTCGTCGAGCGCGCCCTGGATCGCCTCCGTCACCTTGTCGGCGTACATCAGCACGCTGCCGTTCACGTTCCGCGCGGCCCGGCCGATCGTCTGCAGGAGCGCGGTCTTGCCGCGGAGGAAGCCCTCCTTGTCGGCGTCGAGGATCGCCACGAGCGACACCTCCGGCAGGTCGAGCCCCTCGCGGAGGAGGTTCACGCCGACGAGGACGTCGTACTCGCCGAGCCGCAGCTCGCGGATGATCTGGATCCGTTCGAGCGTGTCGATCTCGGAGTGGAGGTACCGCGCCTTGACGCCCGACTCGAGGAGATAGTCGGTCAGGTCCTCGGCCATCTTCTTCGTCAGCGTCGTCACGAGGACGCGCTCGTTTGCCTGCTCGCGGCGGCGGATCTCCGAGAGGAGGTCGTCGATCTGGTTCTTGGTCGCGCGCACGTCGACCTCGGGGTCGACGACGCCGGTCGGGCGGATCAGCTGCTCCGCGACGACCTGCGAGTGCCGCAGCTCGTAGGAGCCGGGCGTCGCGGAGACGAAGACCATCTGGCCGACCTTGCCGAGGAACTCGTCGAAGCGGAGCGGGCGGTTGTCCAGCGCCGACGGGAGCCGGAAGCCGTAGTCGACGAGCGTCTGCTTGCGCGAGCGGTCCCCTTCGTACATCCCGCCGAGCTGGGGAACCGTCTGGTGCGACTCGTCGATGTACACGACGAAGTCGTCGGGGAAGTAGTCGATCAGCGTGAACGGGTGCGAGCCCGGCGGCCGGCCCTCGAGCACGCGCGAGTAGTTCTCGATCCCGTTGCAGAAGCCGAGCTCCTTGAGCATCTCCACGTCGTACTCGGTGCGCTGCCGGATTCGATGCGCCTCGAGCAGGCGCCCCTCCTTCTCGAACAGCGAGACCTGCTGCTCCAGCTCGTGCCGGATCTCGTCCACGGCGCGGTCGATCGTGGGCTTCGACGTGACGTACTCCGTCGCCGGCCAGATCGCGAGGTTGTCGAGCTTCGAGAGCACCTCGCCCGTGAGCGGGTCGAAGTGCGAGATCTGCTCGACCTCGTCGCCGAACATCGAGATGCGGTACGCGGTCTCGCTCGATGCGGGTTGCACCTCGACCACGTCCCCGCGGACGCGGAACCGGCCGCGCGCAAGCACGGTGTCGTTGCGGACGTACTGCGAGTCGATCAGCGTCCGCAGCAGCTCGTCCCGGTCGTGATCGGCGCCGACCTCGAGGATCAGCACCCGCTCGCGCCACTCCTCCGGGGAGCCGAGCCCGTAGATGCAGCTCACGGACGCGACGACCACCACGTCACGTCGCGTGAGCAGCGAGCTCGTCGCGCCGAGACGCAGCCGCGCGATGTCGTCGTTCTGCGAGGAGTCCTTCTCGATGTAGAGGTCGGCCTGCGGGACGTACGCCTCGGGCTGGTAGTAGTCGTAGTAGGAGACGAAGTACTCGACCGCGTTCTCCGGGAAGAACTCCCGGAACTCGTTGCAGAGCTGCGCGGCGAGCGTCTTGTTGTGCGCGATCACGAGCGCCGGGCGCTGGAGCTCCTCCATCACCCAGGCCATCGTCGCCGTCTTCCCCGTCCCGGTCGCTCCGAGCAGCGTCTGCCCGCGGTTTCCCTCGCGGATCGACTCGGCGAGCTGCGCGATCGCGCGCGGCTGGTCGCCGGTCGGCCGGTAGGCGGAGGTGACACGCAGGTCGGGCACCACCCGCGAGGGTAGCAGCGTGCCGAACGGGTGTTCCGGGCGCGGGCAGACGGCCGGCCGCGCCGTCCGTGGGGGCTTCTAGCCTCCGGGCGATCGCTGCCCGCCGCCGAAGGGAGACGAAGATGCGAGACCCGAGCAGACACCGGACGATGCTCCTCGCCGCCGCCGTGCTGGTGGCGGTGCTCCTCGCCGGCGCAGCGCAAGCCCGGATCCCCCCGGAGACCGACGGTTCGACGTACACGTGGGCGGGCGCCGCGACCGTCACCGTCGACGCGTCGCCGTGGGGCGGCGGCTACGTCCGGAGTGCCCCGTACCTCATCGACTGTCCGCTGGCGTGCGTCAGACCGTTCGATCAGGGTCGCGACGTGACCTTCACCGCGTATCCGACGCCCGGCTTCACCTTCGACTCCTGGCAGGGGGCGTGCGCAGGGCAGGCCAACCCGTGCTCGCTGAAGATCGCCGGCGCGACCCTCGACGTGACCGCCGTGTTCACGGGTCACTACGTTCCTCCCCCGCCGCCGGCCCCGACGCTGACCGTGGGCGTCTCGGGGCCGTGCCCGGGTTGCACGGCGTCGGCGGTAGGCACCGGCTTCGCCCCCAACAGCACGATCGACCTCGACGTCACGATCACCAGCCCGCCGCTCGGCTCGGTCACCCTGCCGGGGTTCGCGGAAACCGACGCGAACGGGAACTGGAGCTACGCCGGGCCGCTCGGGTGTGATTTCGGCGAGGACCCGTACGTCGGGCCGTTCGACGAGGACATCACGGCCAGGGACTCCGCCGGAGGGTCGGCCTTCGCCCATCTCTCGGCGATGTGCGTCGCCCCGGGCTGAGCGAGCCTGCCCGGCGAAAGATCGCTGCCGAGAGGGAGCGGGAGGAGTCCCGCCCCCGTCGAACTACGATCGTGAGGTGCCGGCCGGGGTGACACGTATGGGGGTGCTCCGTGCCGCCGCGGGGTGGCTCGTGGCGGCCGGCCTCCTCCCCGGAGCGGCGCTCGCCCGCGACTCGCGGAACCCGAAGGCGCTGGCGCTCACCGTGCGAGGCTCGAAGCTGCCGTTTGCGGGGGACCGCCCGATGTTCGTCACGATCGCGCCGGGCGTTGCCGGGCGGGACGTCGCGACCGTGCGGTTCGCGCTCGATCGCCGCGCGCAGGTCGAGCTCGACGCCGTGCTGATGGGAATCGGGACGGGCAACGTCGCGTGGTCGAGGCAGGCGACCCTCCCCCCGGGTGTCCACGAGATCGCCTGGCAGCCCGCGACCGACACGCCGGTCGGCACGTACGTGATGCGCCTGACGCTGTCGAAGGACGGCCTGCGGAGCGTCTACGGAGGGAGGCGGCCGCACACGCCCGAGCGCGCGACTGCGCCGGTCGTCCATCTCCTCGGCGTCGAGGCGGCGTTCACGCGGCGCTCGTACCTGCCGACCGAGCCGATGGACCTCCGCGTCCGAACGGACGCGCCCTCCGTCCTGCTGACGTTCCTCAGGATCGGCCACGGGCCGTACCTGAGCCTGAGGAGCGACGACCTGACGGGGCAGTCGATGGGCTCGCCCGTGCCGATCGACTGGAGCCGGAAGCGCTCGGCGGTGCAGTCCATCCGCGTGCAGTCCGGGACGTGGCCGAGCGGCCTCTATGCCGCGAAGCTGGAGACGCCGGACGGGCGCGTCGGGTTCGCGCCGTTCGTCCTCCGCGCCCCGACCCCCGGACCGTCGCGCGTCGCGGTCGTGCTCCCGACCAACACCTGGCAGGCCTACAACCTCTTCGACGCGGACGGCGACGGCTGGGGCGACACGTGGTACGCCGGCGGCAACCCACCCGTCGTGCTCGACCGGCCGTACCGCTCCCGGGGTGTGCCGCCGCGCTTCCGGCGCTACGACTACCCCTTCCTCCGCTGGCTGGAGCAGACCCGTCGCGAGCCCGACTTCTTCACCGACGACGACGTCGACGCCCTGCCGAACGGCGACGAGCTGCGCCGCCTCTACGACCTCGTGGTGTTCCCCGGGCACACGGAGTACGTCTCGCAGCACGCCTACGACGTCGTCGAGCGCTATCGCGACCTCGGGGGGCGGCTGATCTTCCTCTCCGCCAACAACTTCTTCTGGAAGGTCGAGCGCAGCGGCAACGGGATCCGCCGGATCGCGCAATGGCGGACGCTCGCTCGCGCGGAGTCACGGGTCCTGGGCATCCAGTACCGCGCCAACGACGATGGGACGCGTCAGGGGCCGTACGTCGTGAGCGACGTCGGCGCAGCGCCGTGGCTGTTCGCCGGCACGGGCCTCGTGAACGGGAGCGTCATCGGCGAGGAAGTAGGCGGGTTCGGCATCGAGATCGACTCGGTCACCCCGGAGTCGCCTCCCGGGACGAAGGTGCTCGCGCGGATCCCTGACCTGTTCGGCCCCGGCCTCACCGCCGAGATGGCCTACTACGAGACGCCCGCGGGCGCGCGGGTGTTCTCGGCGGGCGTGATGGACTTCCCCGCAGTGCTCTTCACGGAGGTCGGCGTGACGCTGCTCGACAACCTCTGGCGCCACATGCTCGAGGGCACGCCCGGCTCGGAGGGCCCGCCCGAGCCGCCCGTGCCGCTCGAGCCGCCGACCCCGGAGCCGCCGCAGCCGGCCGGCACGAACGGCGGCTAGACGAGCCACGCGCCTTCGCGCTGGACGACCTCGCCGTCGAGCTCGATCCGCGCGCCCCGCATGCGCAGGTCCTTGACGATGTCCCAGTGCACACCGGACACGTTGCTTCCACCGAGGTTCGGAAAGCCGTTGCCGAGGGCGAGGTGGACGGTGCCGTCGATCTTCTCGTCGAACAGCGTGTTCTTCATGTGCCGCGTGATCCCAGGATTGCAGCCGACGCCCAGCTCGCCGAGACGACGTGCGCCGTCGTCCCTGTCCAGCGTCGTGAGCAGAAACTCCTCGGCCGTGTCCGCGCTCGCATCCACCACGACGCCGCCCTCGAATGCGAGCCTGATGCCCTGAACCTCGCGTCCGGCGTACACGGCGGGGAACTCCGAGAACGTGATCACGCCTGCAGCGGAGTCCTCGACGGGGGAGCAGAAGAACTCGCCGCCCGGCATGTTGGCGCCCGCCGCGTCGACGAGCATCTTCCGACCCTCGACCGAGAGCCGGAGATCGGTGCCCTCGCCGACGATGCGGATCTCCGATGCGTCGTCGAAGCGCTCCGCGTAGCGGCGCATCCGGTCCCGCTCCGCCTCCCAATCCAGCAGGCACGCGCCGTAGAGGAACTCGGAGAACCCTTCGGTCGACATGGCGGCCTCCTGCGCGAGTGCGGCGGTCGGGTACTGGCAGACGACCCACGGCACCTCGTGCCGAAGCATCCGCTCCTGGGACGGGCGGTATGCCGCCTGCATCGCGGTCAGGCGCTCCGGGTCGATGTCGACGTACTCGCGCGTGTTCTCCGGCGCGACAACCACCACGATCGCGTCGCACCGCTCCAACTGCTCGCTCTCGAGCGACGCCGGAACGGCGGCCAGGTCCGTCGCGGCGTGGCGGAGCCAGCCGTGACCGCCGCCGAGCCCCATTCCCGCCCCGTCGAACGAGAGCCGGACGAGCGCGTACGCGCCACGACGCGCGACGGCGGCGACGACCTCCTCGATCAGCGGGCGCGCGAGGACGCCGCCCCCGACGAGAACCTGCCAACCGGGCTGGACCTCGATGCAGGGGCCGACGAGGAGCTCCGCATACTCGCGATCGCGCGGGTCGCGCACCTCGGGAGACTACTGCCCGAGCTCGTCGCCGTAGACGTCGGCGTAGATCCGCTGGGCGTCGAGCACCTTGTCGACGTAGTGGCGGGTCTCGGGGAACCGAATGCCGCCGCCGTCCCGGATCCACGCATCGACGTTCCCCTGACCTGCGTGGTACGCGGCGAGCGCCGTGCGGACGTCGTGGTAGCGGTCGAGCAGGTGGCGGAGGTACCAGGAGCCGTAGCGGACGTTGATCTCGGGGTCGAGGAGATCCGAGTCGACGAACCCGTTGCCGCCCGTGCGCACCGCGATCCCCCGCGCCGTGTCGGGCAGGAGCTGCATCAGCCCGACCGCGCCGGCGTTCGAGCGCGCGTCGGCGTCGAACTTGCTCTCCGTGTAGATCACGGCCGCGAGCAGCGTCGGCGAGAGGTCGTAGTTCCGCGCATGGCCGCGGACGATCGCCTCGTACCGCAGCGGATAGCGGACACGCTGGTACCAGTCGGGCTCCGTGATCACGACCCAGGCGCCGACGGCCGCCACCCCGGTGACGGCCAGGAGGAGCACGACGACGACTCGCCTCACGCGCGTGCGCCGGCCTCCGCCTCCAGCTCGACCATCACGTCGCGGACCCAGTCGAGAAGCTCCTCGTACGTTCCGGTGTTCGTGTAGTGATAGTCCGCCTGGCGCACCTTCTCGCGGTCCGGCAGGAGGCGGGCGTCGCGATCGTCGCGCGGCACCCTTCGGCGCTGCTCGCGGAGCGCCCTCGGCGCCGTGATCACGATCACCTTGTCGAAGCGGTCCTGCGAGCCGACCTCGTAGAGCAGCGGCACCTCGGTGACCGACACCCGCGGGGGCTCGTCGAGCTCCGCGAGCCGCTCGCGCCAGGTCAGGTACTCCTGCGAGACGAGCGGGTGGAGCAGGCTCTCGAGCCAGGCGAGCCGCTCGGGGTCCCCGAACACCGCCTGCGCGATGCGCGCCCTGTCGGGCCGGCCGTCCTCCCCGAGGACCTCCCGGCCGAGCCGCTCGACGAGCGCGTCGCGGACGTCGTCGTCCGCCGCGAGCAGGTGGTGGACGATCTCGTCGCTCGACACCGTGGCGGCGCCGAGGGCGCGGAACGCCTCGAGCGCGGTCGACTTGCCCGCGCCGATCCCGCCGGTGATCGCGACCGCGACCGGGCGCGCCGCATCGGGGCGAGCCAAGGCCGCCCTACGAGGTCTCTTCGGCCTCGGGCTCGTCGGCAGACGCGTCGTCGTCGGCCTCGGCGACCGGCGCGTCCTCGCTGGCCCCGGCCTGCGGCTCGTCCACCGGCTCTGCCGCGGGCTCCTCGTCTTCGGCCTCCGCCTCCACGACCGGCTCGCCCACCTCCACCTCGTCCGTCTCGGGCGCCGCGACCGCGCCGCCCGCCGGGAAGGCCTCCTCGGAGAGCTTCAGGTCGGGCGTTGCGTGGACCGACTCGCCGCCGTCCGCGCGTGGAACGGGCACCGCGTCGTCGTCGACGCGCTTGAGCGAGAGCGAGAGCCGCCGGCGCTCGCCGTCGATCTCGAGGATCAGGACGTTGACCGGGTCGCCCTGGGAGACGACCTCGCGCGGGTTCTCGACGTGGTGCGCGGCGAGCTCGGAGATGTGGACGAGGCCCTCGACGCCGGGGAGGATCTCGACGAACGCACCGAAGGTGACGACCTTCGTGACGCGCCCCTCGACGACGTCGCCCTCGCCGTAGGAGTCGAGCACCTGCTGCCACGGATCCGACTGCGTCTGCTTGAGCCCGAGCGAGATGCGCTGTCGCTCCCGATCGATGTCGAGCACCTTGACCTTGACGGTCTGGCCGATCTCGAGCACCTCCGACGGGTGGTTGACGTGCGACCACGAAAGCTCGGAGATGTGGATCAGGCCGTCCATCCCGTCGAGGTCGACGAAGGCGCCGAAGTCGACGATGTTCGAGATCGTTCCCTCGACGACGTCGCCCGGGTTGAGCCGGTCGAGGATCGCCTGGCGCATCTCCTTGCGCTCGTCCTCGAGTACCGCGCGGCGCGAGAGCACGACGTTGTTCCGCGAGCGGTTCAGCTCGATCACCTTGCAGCGGAGCTCCTTGCCGAGGAACTCGTCGAGGTCCTGCACGCGGCGGATGTCGACGAGCGACGCCGGCAGGAACCCTCGGACGCCGAGGTCGAGGATGAGGCCGCCCTTGACGACCTCGATCACGCGGCCCGTGACGGGCTCGCCCGACTCCGCGGCCTCCTCGATCTTCTTCCAGGCGAGCTCGAAGCGGGCGCGCTTCTTCGAGAGGATCAGGCGGCCCTCGGCGTCCTCCTTCGTCATCACGAGCGCGTCGATCGGCTCGCCGACCGAGACCTCGTCCGCCGGGTTGACCGAGCG
>DASXAW010000168.1:0-20865 GCA_036406535.1 Gaiella sp. | reverse complement strand
CAACTTCAAATCGCGTCGTGTCTCGGCACCGCCCCGTAGCTCGACACACACTCGGATCGTCGTCTGCTTCGTCGCCGACGGCGCCGCGGCGCTGACTCCGACGGCGAGCAGACCGACAAGGGCCACAAGCGACACCACCCGGGCTAGTGCCATCACCGCCTCCTAACGGCACGGCCGCCCCCAACGACCGCGCATGCGTTGTCGTTGTCGGATCCAGTATTAGTTGCCCGCGTTGCCTGGGGCACCAAAAGGGGTCGCGGCTCATTCCGTGATCTAGGCTCGCTCGGTGTCCGCCGAGCGCGTACAAGCGTCTATCTCTCCACAGAGTCGTTGGCCCGGACGGACGGGATTCTCCGAACCGATCAATTCTGGTGTGGTCCCGGTGTGGTCTCGAGGGCCTCAGAGACGCCGGAAGGCCGGATGCAAGCTCACAACCAGCGCTTCCAGCGGAAGAAGCCGAGCATGCCTCCGAGGGTGACGACGAGCGCCGCGAGGATCACCCAGAACGCGGTCTTGGTCGCCTCCCCGGGATAGACGACGTTCATGCCGAAGATGCCGGTGAGCAGCGTCAAAGGCAGCATCGTCACGCTGATGATCGTGAGGAGTCGGAGCACGTCGTTCTGACGGTGCGAGATCACCGACTCGTTGGTCGACTCGAGCGCCTCGACGACCTCCTTGTAGTTGTCGAGCTGGTCCCAGATCCGCTCGACCGCGTCGTTGATGTCGTCGAAGTAGAGCTCGAGCTCCTCGGGCAGAAACCGCGCGACGCGCCGCTCGAGCACCCGGAGCGTTGAGCGCTCGGGCTTGATCACCTTGCGGTACGAGATGATCTCCTGCTTCACGTTCGAGATGTCGCGGACGACATCCTCGGCGGCGCCCTCGAACATGTCGTCCTCGATCCGGTCCAGCTTGTGGCCGATCTTGTCGAGGATCGGGAAGCAGTAGTCGAAGAGGTCGTCCAGCACCTCGTACAGCAGGCGCCCCGAGCCCTTCGCGAAGAGCTGTTGCCGGTACGCGTCGTCGGCGTCGCAGCGGGCGAAGAGCCGTGTGACGGGCAGGAGCTCGCGCGTCGGCAGCGTGACGAGGTAGTCCTGGCCGATGAAGACGTCGAGCTCGGCCGCGTTGAGCCGTTGGATCGACTTGTCGTAGACCGGGAAGTGGAGGACGGCGAAGAGGTAGCCGTCGTCCTCGTAGTCGTCGACCTTCGGGCGCTGGCGCTTCGAGACGATGTCCTCGACGTCGAGCGGATGCCAGCCGAACCGCTCGGCGAGCGTCTGCGCGGTGCTCAGGTCGGCCGCGACCGCGTTGACCCACGTGAGGCCGGCGGCCGAGAGCTCAGAGACCTGCGCGGCGCGCGCGACGTCGTCCGCGCCGGGGCGCGGGCGGATGCTCCTGCGGATGCGGGGCAGGCTCGGCACGGGGACTGAGGGGATCGTCGGTCGTCGGTGCCATGTTCGCCATTCTAGTCGCCCTGCCTGCGTCTGCCTGGTCCGGCTGGCGACGCGATCCGCATGGGTCCGTGCCAGCTCTGTGCCAATCGGCTGTCGCGCCCTTTCGCCTGAACGGGCAACACGCTATCAGGGAGAGATCACGTCACCTCCCCGATTGGAGACCACATGCGTCGAGCCCTTGCCCTTCTCTTCTTCGCTCTCCTCGCCGTCGGCGCTCTCACTGCGCCCGCCGCGCGGAGCGCCTCGCCGGACATCGTCGTCAGCCAGGTGTACGCCGGCGGTGGAAACGCCGGCGCACCCTTCGCGAACGACTTCGTCGAGCTCTTCAACCGCGGCCCGTCCACGGTCGAGATCGGCGGCTGGACGCTGCAGTACGCCTCTGCTGTCGGATCGTCCTGGCAATCGACAGCCCTGACCGGGTCGATCGCTCCGGGGAGGCACTACCTCGTCCAGCTGGCCTCCGGAGCGGTCGGCGGCGCGTTGTCGGCGCCGGATGCAACCGGAACGACCAATCTGGCGGTGTCGGGTGGCAAGGTCGCGGTCGTCCGGGACGCGATTGCGCTGACGTGTGGCGCGTCCGCCGGGAGCTGCGCCGCCGCGGCGAGCGTCGGGGACCTCGTCGGCTACGGCACCGCGGCCGACTACGAAGGCAGTGCGGCCGCCGACCCGATCGACAACACCACCGCCGCGACGCGCTCGAGCAACGGGTGCGTGGACACCGACGACAACGCCGCCGACTTCTCCGCAGTCACGCCGGCACCGCGGAACTCGTCGAGCGCGGCGACGAGCTGCGGGACGGAGCCGCCCCCGACAGGCGGTGCCACCGCCGGGGCGACGGTGGACGTCGACATCCAGCCCGTCCTCTCGATCGCGCTCGAGCGACCGGCGGTCACGTTCGGGAACGCGACGACGGGCAGCACCCCGGCGCCGGTCTCCGAGAAGGTGACAGTGGCCAGCAACGACACCGACGGCTACTCGCTCACTGTGCACCGTGCGGCGTTCACCCCGGCAGACCTGCCGCTCGGCATCGCGAGCAGCGCTCCCGCCGGAGGCCAGCTCGGCGGATCGCTGGGCGGCGGCGCGATGGCAGCAGTGCCCGTCGTCCCTGCTCCTGACCTCCTCGTCGGGACGACCGCTGCAGCGAGCGGCGGCAGCGGAGACGTCTGGGACACCCGTCTCGGCTTCGTCTCGCCGCTCCCGTCGGTGCCCGCCGGGCACTACACGACGACCGTCACCTTCACGGTGATCGGCCGATGACTCACGCCGCGGCCCTCCTGCTTGCGACTCTCGCGCTCGCGCCCGGTTCGTCGGGCGCGAGCGCCGGGCGGCCGGGACTCGCGCTGACGGCGACGCCGGGGCACCTCGCGCTTTCCGGCTCCGCACGGGCGACGATGTGGGTCGCGAATCCGGGCGCACGAGCGGTCGTCGTCGACGTCGCTCGGGCGGGCTTCGCGCTCGACCGCCGTGGCCGACCACGTGCGGCGCAGCGGCAGGGGCCTCGGGCCGCGGTTTCCTGGATCGCCGTCCGGCCGGCCCGGTTCGTGCTCCGGCCCGGCGCGAACAAGGCGCTCACCGTCAGGTCGCGGCTTCCGCGTCGCGCCGAGCCGGGCGATCACGACGCGCTCGTGCTGCTCACGACTCGGCCGCTGCGGGGCGCGGGGGTAGCGGTTCGAGTGCGCATCGGCGTGGTCGTCGTCGTGCGAGCTCCCGGCCGTGTCGTGCGACGCATCGTCGTTCGTAGGCCGCGCGTGCGGCAGCTGGGGCGCGCCCGTGTCCTCGAGCTGGTCGTGGTGAATCGCGGAAACGTGACGGAGCGGTTCGCGCGCGGGTCGATCCGGGTCGTGCTGGGCGACGGTCGTCGGCACGCAACGCTTCGGGCCGGGCAGCGCGAGCTCAGGCCACACACGAACGGCGTCGTCGAGTTCGGCTACCGAGGAAGGCTCGCGGGGCGCGCAACAGCGCGTGTGGTCATTGCCGGTGAAGTCGGGAGACCTTCCGTCGCACGCACGTTCACCATCCGTCCCTGACGCCGTGCGAGGTGCGATGCGCCCGACGGCAAGGAATCTCCGAAGACGGGGCGTGGACTCGCGCGGTGATGCGCCGGTCAGGCCGGGTCGTCGTACGCTTCTCGTGCGAGGCGTTCGATGAGCACTCGCGCCTTTTCTTCCTCGGGCGTCTCGTCCGGAGGACTGCCTGTCTCCTCGGTCCCGGCCCCGCTGTCGTTCGCCGACGCGGCGGTCTCGCCGTGGACGGAGTGGACGGAGGCGATGAGCTGCCGCCCGGCTTCCGCCGCGTCGATCTCGCCCCGCTCGAACCGATCGACGATCTCACGCTCCTCCGGCGAGAGCCGATCCGTGCGCTTGGCGTTGAACTTCATGCGCCGGACCATAATGAGCAGCGGCGACGAGGGAAGGGGGCGTGCTCGGTGCCTACTCGCGTTGCAAACCCGTTCTTAGTTCGACCGACCCGACTTGCCCCGAACCAACCCTCGATGCGCCCGGCAGGAATCGAACCTGCGACCTCGCGCTCCGGAGGCGCGCGCTCTATCCCCTGAGCTACGGGCGCGGGGAGGGTCAGTGTAGACGAGCGTCTCCGCATGCGGCCGCGTGCGCCGGCAGTAGGCTCGCACCGATGGAGGTTCGCGCGGAGATCGTCCGGCTCGAGCTTGCGGAGACGTTCGTCATCAGCCGCGAGACGCAGGACTGGGCGGATGTCGTCCACGTGAGCGTCGCGCACGACGGCGTCGTAGGCCGCGGGGAGGCGGCGCCGATCGAGCGATACGACGAGACGGCGGCATCGGCGCTCGAGTTCGTCGAGCGGAACGGTCGTCTCGTCGGCGACGATCCCTTCGCGCTCGAGTCGATCGGCTCACGGCTCGCCGAGCTCGCCGGCGAGCAGGCGGCCAAGGCGGCGCTCGACGCGGCGCTCCACGACCTGCAGGGAAAGCTTCTGGGCGTTCCGGTCGCACGCATGCTGGGGCTGCCGCGTGGAGGTCCACCCACGTCGTGGACGGTATGGCTCGGCGACCCGGACGACATGGCCCGCCGCGCCGAGCAAGCCGCGCAACGCTTCCACCGGCTCAAGCTCAAGCTCGGCGGCGGCGACGGGCTCGATGTGGAACGGGTCCGGGCCGTACGCGGAGTAACCGATCGGCCGCTCCAGGTGGATGTCAACGAATGGTGGTCGCTCGAGGAGGCGCTCGACGCGTGCGCCGAGCTCGCCGCGCTCGGCGTCGAGTACGTCGAGCAGCCCCTTCGCCAGGGCGACGCCGGCGGCGCCGACCTCCGCCGCCGCTCCCCGGTGCCGATCTACGTGGACGAGGACTGCCACACCCTGGGCGACGTCGCGGTGTGCGCGGAGATCGCCCACGGGATCACCATCAAGCTCGCCAAGTCCGGCGGCATCCGCGAGGCGATCCGGATGACGCACGCGGCGCGGGCGCTCGGGCTCGGGGTGATGCTCGGCTGCATGATCGAGTCGGGCCTCGGGATCGCAGCCGGCTGCGTGGTCGCGCCGCTCTGCGACCACGTCGACCTCGACGGCAACCTGCTCCTCGCTCACGATCCCGTGCCCGGGCCGGTGTTCCAGGACGGCGTGCAGGTGACGTCGGAGGGGGTCGGGCTTGGCTGCGGGTGAGCCGACGCTGATCCTCGCAGAGGGGTTCTCGGCCGACACGCACTACGGCAAGACCATGCGCGGCGTCCTCCGTTACCGCCGCGACGACGTCGTCGCGATCCTCGACTCCGCGCGTGCCGGAGAGGTGGAGGAAGGTCTTCCGGTCGTCGGAGACGTCGCGGCGGCGCTCCCGTACGGACCACGCGTCGCGCTCGTCGGGGTCGCCACGCAGGGTGGGCGCTTCCCTCCCGCATGGCGGGCGATCCTCGCCGACTGTATCGAGGCGGGCCTCTCGATCGAGAATGGCCTGCACCAGATGCTCGGCGACGATCCGGAGCTCCGGCCGCTCGCCGACCGCCGTGGCGTCGAGCTGCGCGACCTGCGCCGGCCGCCGGACGGCCTCGACTGCCCGACCGGTGAGAACCTCGACGTGCCCGCACGCATCGTCCTCACGGTCGGCTCGGACTGCGCGATCGGGAAGATGACCGTCGCGCTCGAGCTCGACCGCGCCGCGCGCGAGCGTGGGATCGCATCCGTCTTCGTCCCCACCGGACAGACGGGGATCGCGATCGCCGGCTGGGGGATCTCCGTCGACGCGGTAGTGGCCGACTTCGTCGCGGGCGCCACGGAGCGGCTCGTCGTGGAGGGTGGTCGGCGCGGGGGAGAGCTGCTCTGGGTCGAGGGCCAGGGCTCGCTCGTCCATCCCGCGTACTCGGGCGTGACGCTCGGCCTCTTCCACGGCTCGGTTCCGCACGCCCTCGTCCTCTGTCACCGGGCCGGCACGACGGAGGTCGAGGGCTATCCCGGGCACCGGCTGCCGTCGCTCGCCGATCTCGTCGAGCTCCACGAGACGATGTCGCTCCGCGCGCGTCCGGCCACGGTCGCCGCAGTGGCGCTCAACACCGCGGGGCTCGACGACGACGGCGCCGCGGAGGCTGTCGCGGAGGCTGCGCGCGAGACCGGTCTACCGGCCGCCGACCCTGTTCGGCACGGACCCGCATCACTCCTCGACGCAGTGCTCGCCGTCACGGGTTGACGATCCCGCCGGGCGGTGCGTTAGGATCGCGCCCGTTCCCGCCGGGGGGCGGGTGCGGCAACTACGCGGGAGAGGACTGCGGCGAATGGGGTCGAGGGGGGTTGCGCGTGTCGTGACGCTCGCGCTCGTGTGGGCACTGGCCTGCAGCGGTGCGGCGACGGCGGCGGATTTCGGCGCGAACGACGACACGGGGAAGTTCGCCCCGGACGCCGGCGCGTCCGTGTACCGCGCGATGGCGTCGATCGGAATGGAGGAGGCGGTGATCACCGTTCGCTGGCTGCCGAGCGACCCGCTCGGCCTCGGCGACCGTCCGCTGCTCGACCTCACGGTGGCCGCCGCTCGCTCGGCGGGGCTCCGGGTCGTGTTCGCCGCGTATCCGTACCCGCCCCGCGAAGTGGCAGGCGGTCTCGCTCGCCCGTCGGCGTTCGGCGCGTGGCTCACGGAGCTCGCGCGCCAGTACCCGGACGTACGCGAGTTCGTCGTCGGCAACGAGCCGAACCAGCCCGCGTTCTGGCGACCGCAGTTCTCCCGCGCCGCCCAGGTCTCCGCCTCGACGTTCGGCCCGTTCCTCGCCGCCGGCTACGACGCGCTGAAGGCGCTCGACCCGACCCTCGAGGTCGTCGGCGTCGGGCTCTCGCCGCGCGGCAACGACCGCCCGTCGGCGCGGAGCAACGTCTCCACCTCACCCGTGCGGTTCCTCGGCGCGCTCGGCGCCTGGTACCGGACGAGCGGTCGCACGAAACCGCTGATGGACGGCTTGAGCTTCCATCCGTACCCGAACCGGGCAACCGATCCCCTGAGCCGGGGGTATGCATGGCCGAACGTCGGCTTCGTGAACCTCGACCGGCTCAAGCAGGCGGTGTGGGACGCCTTCGTGGGCACGCCGCAGCCGACCACGCTGGGCGGCTTGCGTCTGTATCTCGACGAGGTCGGCTGGCAGGTCGACACGACGGGTCGCGACGGATACTCGGGCGACGAGAACGTTCCCGTGACCGACGAGGACACACAGGCGCAGGTCTACGGGGCGCTCGTCCGCGCGGCGACGTGCGACGGGGACGTCGCTGCCGTGAACCTCTTCGGCTTCCGCGACGACGGGCTGCGCACCGGGTTCCAGGCGGGGCTCGTCCGCGCGGACGGAACGCCGCGCCCGTCGCTCGCCGCCGTGCAGGGCGCGATCGGCGCACCCGATTGCGCCGGAAACGCCCGGTGGCGTCCGCTGCGGTCCGTCCTCGGTGCGGGCCGTCCAGTCGTGCAGATCGGCCCCCGCGCGGTCGTCGTCGGTGTCACTGCGGCAGAGGGGGCGGTCGCACGCGTGTGCCTCCTTGCGGGCGCCCACACACTCTCGAGCGCAAAGCGAGTCCTCGCCTCGACGCGGGGCGCGACGTCCCGATGCGCCACGGGTGACGTCGAGCCGAACCGGCGGACGACCTTGCGGGTGGCGCGCACAGCAGGCCGGCAGACGCTTGCCGTTCGTCTCTCGGCCGTGGCGAACCCGACGCGCTCCGCCACCGCCATCCGCGGCGTCCCCGGCTGCTTGACACCGAACACCTGTTCTGGCAGTCTACGAACAGATGTTCGCTCGAGTGTCTCTCGCACGGCTGGTCGTCCTCCTCGTCGCGGTGCTGTTCCTCTGGGCGCTGTTCGCCGGTGAGGGCGGCGCAGGCGGCCCTGAGCGGCACTACCGTGTGAAGGCCGGCGACACGCTCTGGTCGATCGCCGAGCAGACGTACGGTGGTGATCCGCGCGAGGGCGTGTGGGAGCTTCGCGAGCGGAACGAACTGCCGTCGGCGACGATCGTGCCCGGCCAGGTGATCGTCCTGCCGTCGTGAACGACGCGGCATAGACTCGCCACACCATTCCCGAGGGCCGATCGGAGGTCGCCCGTGGCGAGCGAACGAATCCTCGAGCTGCTCAATCGACCGTCCGACACCGGCGAGCACGAGGCGATCCGCGAGCTGTGGAAGGCGCATTCGATCGCGGAGGACAACCGCGACCTGCCGGGTCTGATCGCGACGTTGACCGAGGACTGCGTCTACACGGTCGCGGGCACCGGCGCACGGTGGGAGGGCCACGAGGGTGCCGCGCGGTTCTACACCGAGCTCCTCACGGCGTTCCCCGACATCCACTTCGACCTCGACTACATCGTGATCGGGCCCCAGGGAGTCTGCGAGGAGGCGATCGTCACGGCGACCCACGAGGGGCGATGGCTCGACCACGAGCCGACGGGCGCGCGGCTCGAGTGGCGGAACGCGATCTTCTTCCCGTGGGATCCGGTGGCCCGCAAGTTCAAGGGCGAGATGGTCTACACGGATCTCGCGTTCCCCGGCTGATCGTCGCGGACCGAGGACGTCTGCTGCGCCTTCGGTGCGGGAGACCACCGGGAGACCGACGCGTTCGAGCGTTCGGCTTTCGGCACGAACCCGCACCACTCCGGTGACTGTTTCGGCGATACCGTGAAATCAGGGCACCGGGGGTGCCCCTGGGGGTGGTTGTGAGGGTCGTCCGACGGCATGGAGCCCGTTGCAGCCTGACCGCAGTCGGCATCTCGCTTTCCGTGGCGATGGCGACGCGCAGGGCTACGATCGGCGCCCGTGGACCTCGATCTGCTCTTCCTCGGCACCGCCGGATCGGCGCCGACGGCGTCCCGTGGCACCTCGTCGACGCTCGTCCGGCGTGGCGGCGACCGCCTGCTCGTCGACTGCGGCGAAGGGACGCAGCGGCAGCTGCTCCGCTCGGACGCGGGGCTCACCGACCTCGAGCACGTGTTCCTGACGCATCTCCACGCCGACCACGTCCTCGGCCTCCCGGGCATGTTGAAGACCTTCGCGCTACGGGGACGCGACACCCCGATCGAGGTCTACGGCCCACGCGGCACGAGGGGGCTACTCCGCGCGCTCGGCGTCGTCATCGGTCGCCTCACGTACGAGCTCCGGGTCGTCGAGCTCGCGCCGGGGGACACGGTGGAGCGTGACGGGTACCGACTCGTCCCGTTCGCCGTGAAGCACGGCGGCGGCGCGCTCGGGTACTCCCTTCGGGAGGACGAACGGCCCGGCCGGTTCGACGTGGCGGCAGCGGACGCGCTCGGCGTCCCGGACGGCCCCGCACGAGGCGCCCTCCAGCGCGGTGAGGAGGTGACCTTGCCGGACGGACGCATGGTGCGGCCCGGCCAGGTGCTGGGGCCTGCGCGCCGGGGCCGCGCGGTTGCCCTCACGGGGGACACCGCGCCGTCGGCGACCGTGGTCGACGCAGCGGCCGGCGCCGATGTGCTCGTCCACGAGGCGACGTTCCTCGCCGACGAGCGGGGGCGCGCGCAGGAGACCGAGCATTCCACTGCAGGGGAGGCGGCGCTCGTCGCCCGCGAGGCCGGGGTGGCGCTCCTCGCGCTGACCCACGTCTCGTCGCGCTACGCCGCCTCGGAGGTCGAGGCGGAGGCGCGGCAGCTCTTTCCCGACACGGTCGTCCCGCGCGACTTCGACGTCATCGAGCTGCCCCTGCCCGAGCGGGGCCCGCCGGGGCTCGTCGCGCGCGGCGGCAGACGCGCACGAACGCAAGATGTAGGGTCCGGGTCATGACAGCGCTCGTGCAGGTTGCGGTGGCGGGCAGCGTCGACGAAGCGGAGGAGCTGCAGTCCCTGCTCACCCGCGCCGGCATCTCGTCGACCCTCGAGCGCGCGGTCGAGGAGCACCCCGAGCAACACGGCGACGTCCCGGTACGGCTCCTCGTCGCATCGGACGAGCTCGACGCCGCGCGAGACGCGATCGAGGCGCTCACCGAGCCGGACGACCCGTTTCCGGGCTGAGCGCCTGCCGCCGACGCGGTCGAACGCCCTAGCGCGGCTTGAAGATGATGGTCGTTGATCCGGCGTAGCCCTCGGTCTGCAGCTCGAAGCCGCACGCGTGCGTGCCGTTGGCGTACGGCGGCGTGGGGATGCGGTGGATGGCCGACTCGCCGGCCGGTGTCTCGAGCGTGGCGACATGGATGCCGTCCACGTACGCGCGCACGGGGTCGCCGGTCTTCCCGAGGATCGTCACGTCGAGCGTGCCGGGGCGACAGTCGTAGACCGTGATCTGCGCCTTGTGCGTGAAGTCGCCGTTCGGCAGGAAGCCCGCGCGCTGGAGGAGGACGCGCGGCGGCTGCTCGGCCCGCCACGCGGTGAGACCGGGGACGTCGCTGTCCCCTTGCGGGCGTTCGAGGATGGGCTCGCCCGCGAGCGTCATCGTGTCCGGGGCGACGACGACGTGGCGGTCGAGCGGCTCGCCGTCGGCGGTTCTCAGCACGCCGTCCTCGCCGATCTCGACGCGCGGGACGTCGGGTGGGAACGGCACGTCGATCGGCCCGGTGCGGAGCACCTCGTGCACGGCACGGTTCCAGAACACGGTGCGCGCGACGGACGTCCAGATCCGATCGCCCGTGAACAGCATCGCCGCGTCCTCGACCCCCGCGTCGTCGAGCCACGGCGCCGGCGCCGACCCGATCGCGGCGCGCTCCTCGTGCGCCGACGCGTCGTCGATCCGCCGCACCGTGTCGACCGAGATGAGCGCGAGGCCGACGCCGACGACGACCGCGCCGATCCAGGCCAGTCGACGGGGCAGGAAGACGACCAGTGCGCCCGCCACGACCACGGCGGCGACCAGCGCGGCATGCTCCGCCGTCCCCGAGCCGAGGGCCGCGAGCGGCGCGGGAGTCAGGGCGTTGACCATCGTCCCGGGGCCGACCAGCTGGTCGAGCGGGATCACCGCCGCGAGCACGACGAGCGCGAGCCAGACGGGGACGACGACGCGGTGCTCGCGCGGCGCGCCGCGGGCTATCCACGTGCAGAGGGAGATTGCGAGCAGGGGAAGCAGCGTGAGGAGGTACCGCTCGGCCACCGCGCCGACGTAGACGGACGCGAAGAGACCCACTTGGAGCACCAGCAGCGCCGCGTACCCGAGCGACGTCGCGACGAATGCGCGGAGCCGGGGATCGTCCTCGCGTCGCGAGAACGCGCGCGCCGCCAGCGCCGCGAACGCGAGCACGGGGAGGCCGAGGCCCAGGACGGCGACGTCGAACGCGTGCCACACGATCTCGCTGAGCCCCTCGCCGGCGACGGGGGCGCTCTCCCCGACGGGGGTGTAGGCGCCGAGGATGCTGCGACGGCTCAGCTCTCCTCCTGTCGCGAGCGCGATCGCCGCGACGAGCACGACGACGAGCGCCGCGACGAGGCCGAGGCCCACGAGCGGCCGCAGCCTGCGGCGGTCGCGGGCAGCCACGGCGTCGAGCACCGCAGCGACGAGGAAGGCGGGGAGGAGGACGAGCGCCTGGAGGCGCACGGCCGCTGCTGCCGTCGTCCACGCGACGAACACGCCGTACCGCCAGGTCGAAGGCTCCTCCAGCGCGCGCGCGAGCATCAGCAGCGCGACGGTCACGACCACGAGCGTCAGAGGCTCCGTCATCAGGAAGCCGGCGTAGTGGAGCGCCGGCGCCGCGAGCGTGATCGCCGCTGCCGCCACCGCCCAGCGCGGAGTCGCCAGCCGCCGGGCCCAGACGTACGTCGGCACCGCGACGAGCGACATCGCGAGGCACTGGAGCAACCGCGCCCACTGGATTCCCGTCGCGAGGTCCGAGAGCTCGAGCGGCGCGCCGAGGAGGGCAGGCGTCAGGAGGCTGTAGTAGGGCGCGTCGAAGGTGCGCAGGGTGAGCGTGCCGTGCGACCAGAGACCCTCGCCCAGCATCCCGTAGACCATCTCGTCGGGGGCGATCCACGGCGTCGTGAACGCCTGCGCGACTGCGAAGCGCAGGAGCGTCGAGGCGACGACGAGCCCGACGACCGCGAGCGCGGCGTGGGAGACGCGGCCGGCGCGCGTCGCGTCGAGAGTGGCCGTCTCCGAGCCGGTCACGGCGGAATCCTGACCATGCGGGGTGTCGAAGGTGTCGGTCACGGGCTCGGCTCGCACGTCGTACGAGGACGGTAGACTCGCACGCGTCCCTTTAACCCGGTTCAGCGAGGCCGGAAAGGAGCGAAGGTGAAGAACGGCTCGGCCGCGCCCGCCACGAGGCGCGAGATTCTCGACGCGGACGCCCTCGGGCGAACGCTTGCGCGGCTCGCTCACGAGCTGATCGAGCGAAACGACGACATGGAGAGCCTCGCGCTCGTCGGAATCCACACGCGCGGCGTCCCACTCGCGCGTCGCCTGCAGGAGCTGGTCGCCGAGCGCAGCGGCGTCACACCCCTGCTCGGAGCCGTCGACATCGCGTTCCACCGCGACGACGTGCTGGTGCGGGGAGGGGGCGCGCCACTTCGGGCGCAGCCGCTCGTGCGGAGCACCGAGCTCGACTTCGCGTTGGAGGGGTGCACCTGCGTCCTCGTCGACGACGTCCTCTTCACCGGCCGGACGATCCGCGCCGCCATCGACGCGCTGCTCGACTACGGCCGTCCCGCGCGCGTACAGCTCGCCGTGCTCGTCGACCGCGGGCACCGGGAGCTCCCGATCCGGCCGGACTACGTCGGCAAGAACCTCCCGACGGCGCTCGAGGAGCGGGTCCGCGTCGAGCTCGCGGAGATCGACGGCGCCGACCGGGTGCTTCTGGAGCATCAACCCGAGGGCGTGTCGTGAGCACCGAGGGCCGCCGCAACCTCCTCGGGATCGCCGACCTGACGCGGGGCGACGTCGAGCGCATCCTCGACACCGCCCGGGCGCTCGAGCGGACGCTCGACCGCGAGATGAAGAAGCTGCCCACGCTGCGCGGTCGGCTCGTCGTGAATCTCTTCTACGAGTCCTCGACGCGGACGCTCGCGAGCTTCGAGCTCGCCGCGAAACGGCTCTCGGCCGACACGATGACGCTGCGCGCGTCCGGCTCGTCGGTCGACAAGGGCGAGTCGCTCCGTGACACGGCGCTCACGCTCGGCGCCTACGACCCCGACGTCGTCGTCGTGCGCCACCCGCAGATCGGCGCGGCGAAGCTCGTTGCGACCGCCACCACCGCCCACGTCGTCAACGCCGGCGACGGGAAGCACCAGCATCCAACACAGGCGCTGCTCGACCTCTTCACGATCCGTGAGGCGCTCGGACGGCTGGACGGCGTGTCCGTCGCGATCGTCGGCGACGTCCTTCACTCTCGGGTCGCCCGGTCGCTGGTCGAGGCGCTGCGCCTGGTGGGCGCCGAGCCGCTGCTCGTCGGCCCGCCGACGCTGCTGCCACGCGGGATCGAGGAGATGGGCTGTGACGCGACCACGACGAGCGACGCGCTCGCGGAGGTCGACGTCGTCTACGTGCTGCGCATGCAGTCGGAGCGGATGCAGCCCGGCGCCGCGTTCGTCCCGTCGCTCCGCGAGTACACGGCGCTGTACGGGGTGACGCCAGAGCGCGTGCGCCCGGGGCAGCTCGTGATGCACCCCGGGCCGATGAACCGCGGCATCGAGATCGACCCGCGCGTCGCAGACTCGGGCGCCTCGCTCGTGACCACCCAGGTGCGCTCGGCGCTCGTCGTGCGGATGGCGGTGCTCTACGACCTGCTCACCGCACCTGGGCTCCATGTCGCGGCGCCCGCGCTCGAGGTCGCGTGAGCCTCGTCTGCCGCAACGGCCGCCGTGACTCGCTGACGATCCGCGCCCGTATCGTCGATCCCGGCGAGAGCCTCGACGTCCAGGGCACCGTCACGGTCGAGGACGGGATCGTCACCGCGGTCGCGCCGGGGCATGCCGCGCCCGCGAGCCTCGTCGTCGCGCCCGCGTTCGTCGACCCGCACGTCCACCTGCGGACTCCGGGCCGGGAGGACGAGGAGACGATCGCCTCGGGGACCGAAGCGGCTGCGGCGGGCGGGTACTGCGCGATCGTGGCGATGCCCAACACGGAGCCGGTCGTCGACACCGCCTCCGTGCTCCGGGCGCTCGTCGAGCGCGCGCGCGACGAGGCACTCGTCCCGACGGGGTTCACGGCCGCGATCTCGAAGGGCCAGCGGGGCGAGGAGCTGACCGAGATGGCGGAGCTGGCGGCGGCCGGCGCGCTCGCGTTCACCGACGACGGGAGGCCGGTCGCCTCGGCGCAGCTCATGCGGCGCGCGCTCGCCTACAGCGCCGTCGCCGACCGTCCGCTCGCCCTCCATTGCGAGGAGCCGACGCTCACGCGCGACGGCCACATGCACGAAGGCGCGGTCTCGGCCGAGCTCGGCCTCGGCGGATGGCCGTCCGTCGCCGAGACGCTGATGGTCGAGCGCGACCTCGCGCTCGCCGGCTACGAGGGGCGGCCGGTGCACCTACAGCACCTTTCGGCCCGCGGCTCGGTCGACGCGGTCCGCCGCGCCCGTCTGAACGGCGTCGGGGTGAGCGCCGAGGCGAGCCCGCATCACCTGTGCGCGACCGACGAGAGCATCCGCTCGCTCGACCCGAATCTCAAGATGAACCCGCCGCTCCGCACGGAGGACGACCGGCGCGCGCTCGTCGACGGACTGGTCGACGGGACGATCGACTGCGTCGCGACGGACCACGCTCCGCACGCGCGGCACGAGAAGGACGTCCCGTTCGAGGAGGCGCCATTCGGGGTGACAGGGCTCGAGACCGCCTTCGCCGTGCTCCACACCGACCTCGTGCGCGAAGGCGAGGTTCCGCTCGCCGTCGTGCTCGAGCGGATGTCGGCGGGGCCCGCGCGGGCGCTCGGCCTGCCGGTCCCTCGGATCGCGGTGGGCGAGCCCGCGAACCTCGTCCTCCTCGACCTCGATGCCGTGTGGACGGTGCGCGAGGACGCGTTCCGGTCGCGGTCGGTGAACTCCTGGCTGCTCGGCCGGACGCTCGTCGGCGCGGTCGTGAAGACGGTGGCCGACGGCCGCGTGGTGTTCGACGCATGAGCGGCGCAACGGGCTACCTCCTGCTGGAGGACGGCACGGTGTTCCGAGGTCGCTCCGTCGCCGCGGCGGGCTCGGCGTTCGGCGAGGCCGTGTTCACGACCGGCATGACGGGCTACCAGGAGACCGTCACCGACCCGAGCTACGCAGAGCAGCTCGTGTGCTTCACCGCTCCGATGGTCGGCAACTACGGGGTCGACGACGCCCGGCTCGAGTCCGAGGCGCCGCACGCACGCGCCGTCGTGATGCGCCGGCTCGGAGGGGAGGAGTGGGCGCTCTGGCTTGCCGAGCGAGGCGTCGTCGCGCTGGACGAGATCGACACGCGTGCACTGACGCTGCGACTTCGCGACGCGGGCGCGATGCGCGCCGTCGCCGTCGCCGACGAGCGGGCGCTGCCCGTCGACGACGCGCTCGCACACGTGCGCGCGCAGCCGACGATGGAGGGCGCCGCGCTCGTCGCGCAGGTGTCGACACCGGCGCCGTACGTCGCCGAGTCGGAGGGAGACGTCCGTGTCGCGCTCGTCGACTACGGCGCGAAGCGGTCGATCGTCCGCCGCCTGTCGCGCGCCGGCGCGGCGGTGACCGTCTTCCCGCACGTCTCGGACCCCGACGAACTGGCCACGCACGACGGCGTGCTCCTCTCGAACGGACCGGGCGATCCTGCGCCGCTCGTCGAGGAGACAGACGTCGTGCGGTCGATCCTCGGGCGCGTGCCGGTGCTCGGGATCTGCCTCGGGCACCAGCTGCTCGGCCTCGCGACCGGGCACGAGACGGTGAAGCTCCCCTTCGGCCATCGCGGCGCGAACCATCCGGTGCTCGACCGGCGCACGGGCCGCGTGCTCGTCACGAGCCAGAACCACGGCTTCGCCGTGGCGCCGACGGAAGAGGTCGAGGCGACCCACGTGTCGCTGTACGACGGCACCGTCGAGGGGTTCGCGTTCCCCGAGCTCGAGGCTGCGAGCGTCCAGTTCCACCCCGAGGCCGGACCCGGGCCCCACGACGCGTGGCCCGTGCTCGAGCGGTGGGTCGCCGAGCTGCGGGAGACCCGTGCCGGCTAGGCGCGACCTCCGCTCGATCTGCGTGATCGGCTCCGGCCCGATCGTGATCGGCCAGGCGTGCGAGTTCGACTACGCCGGCTGCCAGGCGCTCAAGGTGCTGCGCGAGGACGGCTACCGCACGATCGTCGTGAACTCGAACCCGGCGACGATCATGACCGACCCGGGCTTCGCCGACCGCACGTACATCGAGCCCCTCGACCTGGAAGGCGTCGCGGACGTACTGCGACGCGAGCGGCCCGACGCCGTCCTGCCGACGCTCGGCGGCCAGACCGCGCTCAACCTCGCCATCGCGCTCGAGGCGGACGGGGTCCTCGACGAACTCGGGGTCGAGCTGCTCGGCGCGAGCGTCGACGTGATCCGGCGAGCGGAGGACCGCGAGCTCTTCCGCGAGGCCGTGCAGAGCTGCGGCCTCGCCGTGCCCGAGTCGCGGATCGTCGAGTCGCTCGACGACCTCGACGGGAGTCTCGTTCCCGCCGTCGTCCGGCCGGCGTTCACGCTCGGCGGGCATGGGGGCGGCTTCGCCGAGGATCTCGACGCGCTCCGTCGGCAGGTCGAGCGCGGTCTTGCGGAGAGCCCCATCGGCCAGGTCCTCGTCGAGGAGTCCATCCGTGGCTGGGACGAGTTCGAGCTCGAGGTGATCCGCGACCGCGCGGACAACGTCGTGATCGTCTGCTCGATCGAGAACCTCGACCCGATGGGCGTCCACACGGGCGACTCCGTCACCGTCGCCCCGCAGATGACGCTCTCCGACGAGGCGTACCAGGAGCTCCGCGACGCCGCGGCCGCCGTGATCCGCGCCGTCGGCGTCGAGACCGGCGGCTCGAACATCCAGTTCGCACGGAGCCGCGAGACCGGGGCGCTGCGCGTGATCGAGATGAACCCGCGGGTCTCGCGGTCGTCGGCGCTCGCATCGAAGGCGACGGGCTACCCGATCGCGAAGGTCGCCGCGAAGCTCGCGGTCGGCTACACGCTCGACGAGATCCCGAACGACCTGACGAAGACGACGCCCGCGAGCTTCGAGCCGACGCTCGACTACGTCGTCGTGAAGTTCCCGCGGTTCGCGTTCGAGAAGTTCCCCGGCGCGGACCCCACGCTCGGTACGCAGATGAAGTCGGTCGGGGAGGCGATGGGGATCGGACGAACCTTCACCGAGGCGTTTCTCAAGGCGTTCGGCTCGCGCGAGCTAGATCCCGGGTCCCCGACCCCATGGGCGACGATCGACGACCTCCCCGACGGGCTCCACCCGTGGTTCATCGAGCAGCTCGAACTCGCCAAGCGCGAGCTGCGCACCGGCGACATCCGCCGCGCGAAGCGGGCAGGGTGGGGCGACGACTCGATCGGCGCGGCGTGGGGCACGTCGGGAGACGACGTGCGGCGGACGCGCTACGCGCGCGGCATCCGTCCGTCGTACCGCCGCGTCGACTCGTGCGGCGGCGAGGTCGAGGCAGGATCGAACTACTATTACTCGACCTGGGGCGAAGACGACGAGGTGCCGCCGGCGGGCGACGCGCCGCGCGTCGTGATCCTCGGCTCGGGGCCGAATCGCATCGGGCAGGGGATCGAGTTCGACTATTGCTGCGTTCACGCCGTGCAGACGTTCAGGCGACTGGGCTACGAGGCGGTGATGGTCAACTGCAACCCGGAGACCGTCTCCACGGACTACGACACCTCCGATCGGCTGTACTTCGAGCCGCTCTCGCCGGAGGAGGTGCTCGCCGTCCTCGACCGCGAGCGGCCGGTCGGCGTCGTGACGCAGTTCGGCGGGCAGACGCCGCTGCGGCTCGCGCGCCACATCGAGGCGGGCGGGTACCGCATCCTCGGCACGCCCCACGCGGCGATCGACCTCGCCGAGGACCGGGAGCGGTTCGGTGCGCTCGCCCGGGAGATGGGCGTTCGCTGCCCGCCGTGGGCGACCGTCGAGGGTGAGGAGGAGGCCGTCGCGGCCGCACGCGAGATCGGCTACCCGGTGCTCGTCCGACCCTCGTACGTGCTCGGCGGCCGGGCGATGCGGATCTGCGACGACGAGAGCGACCTCCGTGCGGCGATGGCGGCCGTCTCCGGCCCGGTCCTCGTCGACCGCTTCGTCGAGAACGCGATCGAGATCGACGTCGACGCTCTCTGCGACGGCGAGGACGTCTTCGTCGCGGCCGTGATGCAGCACGTCGAGGAGGCCGGGGTCCACTCCGGCGACTCCTCCTGCGTGCTTCCCGCGCAGTCGCTCACGCTCGCGAACGCCCTCGAGGTCGAGCACGTCGTCCGGCGACTCGGGCCGGCGCTCGGAGTCGTCGGTTTGCTCAACGTGCAGCTCGCGATCGCCGACTCGACGGTCTACGTCCTCGAGGCGAACCCGCGCGCGTCCCGCACCGTGCCGTTCGCCAGCAAGGCGATCGGCATCAACCTCGTCGAGGCGGCCTGCCGGCTCGCGCACGGCGACCGGCTCGAGTCGCTCGGTCTCAAGACGCCGAGACCGACCGAGGTGAGCGTGAAGGCCGCCGTCCTCCCGTTCTCGCGATTCCCGGGCGCCGACCCGGTGCTCGGCCCCGAGATGCGCTCGACGGGCGAGGTGATGGCGACCGCCTCCGACCTGCCGACGGCGTTCGCGAAGGCCGAGCGCGCCGCCGGGAGGCCGCTGCCGACGTCGGGCATCGCGTTCCTCTCCGTGCGCGACGGCGACAAGTCGAGCATCGCGCCGATCGCGGCCGCGCTCGCCGGGCTCGGGTTCGAGCTCGTCGCAACGGTGGGAACCGCACGGACGTTGCGCGCGGCGGGCCTGGAGGTCGAGGAGGTCGGGAAGGTCGCCGATGCCCTCGACGGAGAGCCGACGGTCGTCGACCTGATCCGCCAGCGGCGCTGCGACCTCGTCGTCAACACGCCGCAGGGTTCGGGGGCGAGAGCGGACGGCTACCTCATCCGCGAGGCTGCGCTCGTCGCCCGCGTTCCGTGCGTCACGACGGTCTCCGGCGCCGCGGCGGCCGTCCACGCGATCGCCAACGCGCGTGCCGAGGCGACCCTCTCGCTCCAGGAGCGCATCGCCGCCGTCGCCGTCGGCGGCCGGGCCTAGCGTCGTGCGGAGGGAGCGTTGCCGCGTGATGGGCCGCGAGGCCGTCGGGCCGTACGCCCTCGTCCGGCTCGCGCGCGGGGGTCTCGAGCCCGGCGAGCCCGGTCAGTTCTTCATGCTCGAGGCGCCGGGGCGGCCGCTTCCGCGGCCTTTCAGCCTGTGCATGGCTCCGACGGGCGAGCTCGGCTTCCTCGTCGAGGCGCTCGGGGCCGGGACGACGGCGATCGCGGAGGTCGGCGTCGGCCAGGAGCTTCACGTGACGGGCCCCCTCGGGCGCGGGTTCGACCTGACCGCGCCGCAGCCGCTGCTCGTCGGCGGAGGCATCGGCGTCGCCCCGTTTCCGTTCCTCTCGGACCGTCTCGGTGAACCGCCCGCGATCCTCGGCTTCCGGACCGCGTTCCACGCGGAGGCGGCCACGCTCGTCCCGAACGCGACGGTCGTGCTCGACCCCGTCCTCGTCACCGAGGCGCTGCCGCCCGAGCCCGGAGACGTCCTTGCCTGCGGGCCCGAGCCGATGCTCGACGCGCTGGCCCGGCTCGCCCCGGGTGCGCAGCTCGCCCGCGAGGCTCCGATGGCGTGCGGCTACGGCGCCTGCTACGGGTGCGTCGTCGAGCGTGACGGCCGGTACGTGCGGCTCTGCCTCGACGGCCCGGTCCTGCGGGAGGCGGCGTGAGCGTCCCGATCCTCAACGCATCGGGCTGTCTCGACGCGCTCGCGGCGCCGGACGTGGCCCGCTCCCTCGACGCGTTCGTGACGAAGACGATCACGCCCGAGCCGCGCGAGGGCAACGCGCCGGTCCGCATTGCGGAGACCGACCACGGGATGCTCAACTCGATCGGCCTGCAGGGGCCGGGGATCGACGCGTTCGTCTCCGACCACCTCCCACGGCTCACGGCACTCGACGTCGAGCTCTGGGTCTCGGTCGGCGGCTTCGCCGCCCCGGACTTCGCCCGCTGCTGCGCCGTCCTCGACGACGAGGAGGCGGTGGCGACGATCGAGCTGAACCTCTCGTGCCCCAATGTGGAGGAGGCGCCGGAGACGGCGGCGGAGCTGGTCGCCGCCGCACGCGCGGCGACGAAAAAGCCGCTCTATGCGAAGCTTTCGCCCGCACAATGGGACGTCGCCGCGGGCGCGCGCGCCGTGGTCGACGCGGGAGCGGACGGCCTCTCGCTCGTCAACACGATCCGGGGGCTTGCGCTCGACCCCGTCACGCTGCGGCCACGCCTCGCCCGCGCGGTCGGTGGGTATTCCGGCGAGGCGATCCGCCCGATCGCGCTCGCGTGCGTGCACGCGTGTGCGAGCGCCGTGGACGTGCCGATCGTCGGCATGGGCGGGACCTCCACCGGGCTCCATGCGCTCGAGCTCGTCGCGGCGGGCGCGAGCGCGGTCGCGCTCGGGACGATCCTCTTTGCCGATCCGCTCGCGCCCGGCCGCGTGAGGGACGAGCTGCGGGCCGAGGCTGCCGCTCGGGGGTTCGAGAACCCGCTCGCGGCGCGCTTCGCCGCCGTTGCCGAAATTGAAAAAACCCTGCAAATTGCCTCGAACAGTACTGCTTGATTCAGGCTCGCAGCTTGCTAGACTCGTCCGCTCAATGGTCACGTCGAAGACGCACGCCCAGGCACCGGCCCGCTCGCTCGATCAGCGGATGGAAGCCCTCCAACGTGCGAACGACATCCGCGTCCGGCGTGCGCAGCTCAAGAGGGACCTGAAAGACGGTCGCGTCCAGATCGAGTCGATCCTGCTCGACCCTCCCGAGTACGTCTCGACCGCGAAGGTGTTCGACATGCTCATGGCGGTCCCGAAATTCGGCCGCGTGAAGGCGGCACGGCT
>DASXAW010000167.1:0-5918 GCA_036406535.1 Gaiella sp. | reverse complement strand
CGGTTGGCGCCCGCGACGAACTGCCCTTCGCGCAGCGCCTCGTCCGCGATCACCTCTCCCTCGAACCCGACCGGGCCGATCGAGCCCGGGTCGGCGCCGAAGGCGTCCCGGATCTCCTGCTCGGTCGCCGGCCGGAAGTCGGAGCCGAACACGCCCGCGAGCTTCGCGAGCTCGAGCCGGTCGTCGCCGCGCACGAGTGCGAGCACCACGGTGCCGTCCGGCTTCACGACGGGCATCGCCTTCGACGTCGCCGCCGCGTCGACGCCCAGGAACTGCGCGAGGCCCTCGATGGTCGTCACGCCGGGCGTCTCCACCTGCTGGGGCGCGTCGAGCCGCTCGGGGAACTGCGGCGGCCGCGGGATGCCGTGCGCGATCTCGCCGTCGGCCGCGTAGTCGCCGCGCTCGCACGTGACGAGCGTGTTCTCGCCGGATCCGGAAGGCGCCAGATAGTCGACCGACTCGCTCCCGCCCATCATCCCGGACTCGGCCTGGACGGCGACGAAGTCCAGGCCGCAGCGCTCGAACATCCGCTCGTATGCGCCGGCGTGGGCACGGAATGCGACGTCGAGACCCTCCTCGTCACGGTCGAACGAGTAGGCGTCCTTCATCACGAACTCGCGCACACGCAGCAGCCCTCCACGTGGGCGCGGCTCGTCGCGCTCCTTCGTCTGGAAGTGGTAGAGGACCTTCGGGAGGTCACGGTACGACGCGAGCTCGCGCGCGTGGAACGTGATCGTCTCCTCGTGCGTCATCGACAGGACGAATTCCCGGCCCCCGCGGTCCTTGACCTTGAACACCGCGGGAATCGCGTAGCGGCCCGTCGCCTGCCACAGCTCGGCCGGCGCGAGGACGGGCATCGACATCTCCTGGCCGCCGATTGCGTTCATCTCCTCGCGGATGACCTGGACGACCTTCTCGTGGATCCGCCAGCCGGCGGGCAGGTACGTCCAGAGCCCCGTGCCGACCTGGCGGATCAGGCCCGCCCGGACGAGCAGCTTGTGCGAGACCGCCTCGGCATCGGCGGGGTCCTCACGAAGGGTCGGCAGGAAGAGCGTCGACTGGCGCTGGAGCATGCGCCCAACCCTAGTCGCCGCTCAGTCGTTCAACTGCAGGAAACCGGTCAGCGTCGTCGTCTCTCCCCCGCGCGAGGCTTCGAGGACGAACGCGTCCAGTTTCTCGATCTCCTTGCGGTCGTCGGCCGAGAGCGCTCCGCCGGCGAGACCGTCGACGACGGGGAGCAGCCCGTCGATGTCGACGTAGAGGAAGCCGCCCGTGCGATCACCCAGGCCGACGGCGTCCGCCGCTCGCCCGTACGCGTCGCTCGAGTCGAGCTTGTCTCCGTCGCCCGTGAAGTCGCGGATGCCGGTGGCGCCCGTCGTGACGATCACGGTGTCGTCGTCGATCCGTGCGTACCGCACGGTCGCGCCGTCCGCTTCGACGATGTTCACCTCGCGACCGTCCTCGGTCACCGTGCGCACCGTCGTGCCGGAATCCGCTGCAGTCCGTCGCGCCAGCCGGTCGATCGTCTGCCACACCTTCTCGGGGTCGGGCGGAGTGAGGGCAAGCGTGACCTCGGGAGCCGTTCCCGCGGGGCGGACGTAGACGATGCCCTCGCCGGAGAAGGCATCCAGGATCCCGCCGACGGAGACACCGGTCGCGCTCTCGACCTCGTCGGCGATGTCGCCGAGCGGGATCCGACGCTCGATCTGGTCGACGAGCTTCTGCGTCCCGCCGAACGAGAGCGCCGCCACGGCATCGGCCGGGACGCGCTCGACGAGCTTCGGCTCGTACTCGGTGCCGTCGCCGCCCGGCGTCCGCACACCGACGGCGAGGCGCACGCCGTCGTCTTCGGCCGCGAACGCCGCCGACAGCCAGTCGACCCCGAGGTCGAGGCCCTGCGACGCCTGGCCGAGCTGCCGGCCGACCGTCGGTGTGAGGGCGGCGACGTCGACCCACGCCCGCGCGAGCGCCTCGGCGGGAAGCGCCGTGAACCCCTCCTCGAGCCCGTCGTCGCCTGCGAGCGTCCCTCGCGCGAGTGAGGCCTCGTACGCCGTGAGGTCCGACTGCTGCTCCGCGAGCGCCGTCCAGCCGTCGACGGTCGCGCGCACCACCGGCTCGTCCGACTTCGCGATGAGCGCCGTCAGCTTGTCCTCGTCGTCGGGCTGCGTGAGGACGATCGTCTTCTGATCCGCGGTGACGACGAGCACGACCTCCGGCCCGAGCGCGGGCTCGACATCGTTCTTCCAGGTCAGGCCCTGCTCGTCGAGTGCGCTCGCGATCTCCTCCTGGAGATCCTCGTTCGCGCCCGGCAGCCGTTCGAGCAGGTCCGCCGCCTTCGTCCACTGGCCCGAGGAATCGTCGGTCGTCAGCGTCACGAACGCGAGGGCGTCGGCGGGCGCAAGGGACACCGACTCTGGCACCTCGCCGCCGCCGGCCTCGGCCGCACCGCCGCAGCTCGCGGCCGCGAGGCCGAGAGCCGCCAGGAGCACCGCGAGCGCGGGAATCGCGCGACGTCGCATCATGGGTACCGTATCGCCCGTTTCGGCCGGCTCCTAAAGGCTCGTCGGACGGCCGTCGTCGGCCGAGGTGCTCGCGGACTCCGACGCGACGGTTCCGACGTTACGCGTGGCGTCCGCGGGGTGGGAGGCGTGCCCCCCACCCCGCGCAGCGCTCCTAGAACTTGAACTTGTCGACGTTCGCCTTGGTGAACACCAGCGGCTTGTCGAAGATAACCGTCTTGTTCGGTCCGACCACGCGCTTGCCCCACTTGCCGGCCGTGAACGTCTCGCCCGCCTTGCCGGTGAGCTGCCCCTCGAGGGCGGCGTGGGCGGCGTACATGGCGACGTAGCCGAACTTGAACTCGTCCCACAGCCCGACCTTCTTCGCACATCCCTGCTTGATGTACGTGCGCATCTGGCTCGGGAGGCCGAGGCCTGTCAGAGCCACCTTCCCGCACTGGCCGGCCTGCTGCAGGACCCGCGCGGCCGCGGCAACGCCCACCGTCGTCGGGGAGATGATTCCCTTCAGGTTCGGGTAGCCCTGGAGCAGCGCCTGCGTCTGCTGTGCCGACTGCGTGTCGTTGTCGTTGCCGTAGGCGATCTTGACGAGCTTCATGCCCTTGTACTTCGGCTTCTTCAGCGCCGCCTTCATGAACTTGATCCACGTGTTCTGGTTGGCGGCGGTCGGCGTGGCGGAGAGGATCGCGATGTCGCCCTTGTAGCCGATCTGCGACCCGATCCACTCGACCTGGAACTCGCCGATGTCCTTCGCGGACGGCGGGCTGACGAACACCGTCCGTGCGTCGGCCGCGACGTCGCCGTCGTACGAGATGACCTTGACGCCCTTCGCTGCGGCCCGCTTGAGCGCCGGAGCAACCGCGTTCGGGTCGTTCGCCGAGATGATGATCGCGTTGTAGCCCTGCCGCACGGCGTTGTCGATGAACGGCACCTGCTTCGCCGCGGAGGCCTCGGTCGGCCCGTTGTACGTCACGGTGTCACCGAGCTCCTTCGCTGCTGCCTTCGCACCGAGGCCGTTCTGCGTGAACACGGGCACGCCGATGAACTTCGGCAGCACGAAGACCCGGTACGAGTCCTCGGCGTTCGCCCTCGTATGGCCTGCCGTCCCGACGCTTGCACCGATCCCGATCGCGACGAGGCCCACCGTGCCGATGGCGGCCAGTCGCGCGAACCGTCCCTTCCTCATCGTGTCGAACCTCCTCCTGGAGTCTTGAGCGTTGCCGTGACCGGAACCTCCTCCTGGCCTTCCGCGTGGTGCACCTCCTTCCACCGACTGCCTGCCGTGCCGAGCCGCCATCCGCGGGACTGCGCCGCGCGCATGGCATTGCCGGCGAGGATCGCCCCGACGAGCAGCCCGCCGATGACCATGTCCTGCGTCGCGCCGCTCCAGTTCGCCAGCTGCATGCCGTTCCGCAGCTCCGCGACCAGCACGAACGCGAGCAGCACCCCGAGCATGGAGCCCGATCCACCGAAGATGTCGACCCCGCCGAGCACGACCGCGGTCACGACGTCGATCAGCTCCGAGCCGGACGCTGCGTCGGCCTGGATCGACCCGAAGAAGCCGAGGTAGACGACCGCGGCGACTCCCGCCATGAAGCCCGACAGCGCGAAGACGGTGACCCGCGTGCGCGTGACCGGGATGCCCGAGAAACGGGCGGCCTCGCGATTCGACCCGAGCACGAAGAGGTACCGGCCGAACCGCGTCGCGTGCAGGAGGAGCCCGAGCGCGACGGCGAAGCCCAGCAGCACGAGCAGCGCGATGGGCAGCTCGTTCGAGATGTAGCCCCCGCCGATGTTCGTGAAGTGCGTGGGGAAGCCGGCGATCGCGTCGCCGCCGAGGATGACGTACGCGAGGCCTCGGTAGGCGGCGAGCGTGCCGAGCGTCACGGCGAGCGACGGGAGATCGAGCACCCCGATCAGCACGCCGTTCACGAGGCCGAGGCCCGTCGCGATCGCGAGCGCGGCCGCCGCCGCGAGCCACACGTTGACGCCCGACTGCCAGATCTGCGCGAAGCAGACCGCGGAGACCGCCATCGTCGAGACGACCGAGATGTCGATCTCCCCGGCGATCACCACGAACGTGAGCCCGAGCGCAAGCAGGCCCAGGAAGATGTACGGCGTCGCGAGGTCGAGCAGATTCGCGCGCCGCAGGAAGAAGCTCGAGAGCGTCCAGCTCCACACTCCCGCCGCGAGGATCAGCAGCACGAGCAGCGCCTCCCAGCGGGCGACCGCCTTCCACGCGATCCGGGCGATGGTCCTCACGTCTCCGCCGCCCGTTCGTGGCCGGCGAGGATCTCCGCCCGGCGCCGGCGCCGCAGGGCCTCCTGGACGCGCTTGGTGATGAGCGCGTCGACCGTGACGGCGACGACGATCGCAGCGCCGTTGAAGAAGATCTTCCAGAACTCGTCGACGCGCATGAGCGTGAACCCGTCCTGGATGGTCGTCACGAGCAGCGCGCCGAGAACCGCTCCGAGGACGCTCCCCGAGCCGCCGAAGACGTTGACGCCCCCGATCACGACGGCGGTGACGACGTCGAGCTCGAACCCCCGGCCGGCGACCGCGTCGACGCTCGCGAAGCGGGCGGCGAACATGAACCCGCCGAGCCCGGCGAGCGCGCCGCTGATCACGAACGCGGTCATCACCCGTCGGGCGACGGGGATTCCTGCGAGGCGGGCGGCGTTGGGGTTGGAGCCGACGGCGTAGAAGTCCCGAGCCCACGGCGCCCAGCGCAGGAGCGCCCCGCCGACGAGCGCGACTCCGATCGCGATCCACGCGAGCGACGGCACGCCGAGCGGCTTCTTCGCCGCGAGATCGAGGAAGTTCTGCGGCAGCTGCGAGGCGAACACGTTCTGCCCGTGCGTCACCTCGAAGAGCACGCCGCGGTAGATCGCGAGCGTTGCGAGCGTCGCGATGATCGCCGGGATCTTCCCCACGGCCACGAGCAGGCCGTTGCCGAGCCCGCAGAGCGCGCCGATGCCCATCGCGATGAGCGCGGTGACGACGATCGGGAGCCCGTGATGGTCGGCGAGGGTGTTCGACGAGACGTAGGCCGTGAGACCGACGATCGAGCCGACGCTCAGGTCGATGTTCCGCGTGAGGACGACCATCGTCTGCCCGACGGCGACGACGACGACCATGGACACGTCCGTGGCGATGTCCCGCCAGTTGTCGGCGGTCATGAAGTTCGTGGCCCGGACGCCGAAGAAGAGGATCGTGAAGGCGAGCGCGACGAAGATGCCCAGCTCCCTCAGGCGCACGACCGCCTCCGCGAGGGACTGGGCCGAGACGAAGCGCCTCCGGTTCACGCGGCTGCCTCCTGCACGCCGGCCGCCGCTTCGATCACGCGCTCCTGCGTGGCCTCCGAACGGGAGAACTCGGCGACGAGCCGCCCCTCGCGCATGA
>DASXAW010000166.1:0-13158 GCA_036406535.1 Gaiella sp. | reverse complement strand
ACATCCATGCGGGGCGAAGCCGGGACGGCGTCGCCTGGGAGATCGACCCCGAGCCGATCTCGTTCGTCGCGGGCGACGAGCGCGTCCCCGAGATCCAGGAGACGTTCGTCCACGCCTACGACCCTCGAGTCACGCGGATCGAGGACCGGTTCTACGTAACCTGGTGCAACGGCTACCACGGGCCGACGATCGGGCTCGCCTGGACGAACGACTTCCGGACGTTCACGCAGCTCGAGAACGCGTTCCTCCCGTTCAACCGGAACGGCGTGCTGTTCCCGCGCCGGATCGCGGGGGCGTACGCGATGCTCAACCGGCCGAGCGACAACGGTCACACCCCGTTCGGCGACATCTTCTACTCGGAGAGCCCCGACCTCGTGCACTGGGGGCGGCACCGCCACCTCATGGCGCCGGTGCCGTGGTCATGGGAGTCCACCAAGATCGGGCCCGGGCCGACGCCGATCGAGACGTCGGAGGGATGGCTCGTCCTGTACCACGGCGTGCTCACCTCGTGCAACGGCTTCGTCTACTCGATGGGCGTCGCACTCCTCGACCTCGACGAGCCCTGGCGTGTCGTCGCGCGCGGGACGCGGTACCTCCTCGCGCCACACGAGCTCTACGAGCAGGTCGGGGACGTCCCGAACGTCGTCTTCCCGTGCGCCGCCATGGTCGACGAGCCTGCCGACCGGGTCACGATCTACTACGGCGGCGCCGACACCGTCGTCTGCATGGCGCACGCGCACCTCTCCGAGCTGCTCGCCTTCGTGCGCAGCTGACTGCGGACGGCGGGTCGCCGCCTATGCGAAACGGGCTGCCAGGATCGAGAGCAGGCGCCGTCGAAGCGCAGGAATGCGCGTGGCCGACGGAAGCGCCCAGCCGTGCACGAGCCCCCGTCCTCGGGGCAGCGGGAGCGCCCTGAGCGACGCGAGGTGCGGCAGCGCGCGCAGCCGGCGCTCCTCGTCGCGGTCGAGCCCCCACGTCCAGGGCGGCGGGACGTAGCCCGTCGCCGACCTGAGCCCGCCGCGGCGACTGCGTTCGACGAGCCAGCGCGGAACCGCGTCGAAGACGAGCGAGCCACCGCGGAATCGGCCAGCGCACCGGGCGATGAGCGCATGCGCCTGGTCGGGCTCGAGGTACATGAGCACCCCCTGCGCGGTGAGAAGCACGTCCGCGTCGGCTTCGACGACGCGGCTCCACGCCGGATCGAGCACCGAGCATGCGACCGTCCGGTTCCGCTCGTGCGCCGGCAGGAGCTCGCGTCGGAGCTCGATGACCTCCGGAAAGTCCACCGTGACCCAATGGACGCGCTCGTCGTCGACGCGCCAGAGCTGCGTCTCGAGCCCCTCACCGAGCGCGACGACGGTTGCCCCGGGGTGGTCGGCGAGGTAGCGCCGGACCGCTCCGTCGAAGCAGCGGGCCCGCAGGGCCTGCCACTGGGAAAGCCCCTCCCCGTCGCCAAAGCGCTCGACGAACTGAAAGTCGATGCGCTCGACGAGCTCGACCGCGAGCGGATCGTCGAGCACCGAGTCCGGTCGCCGGGCCTCCACGGCCCGATGCCACAACGTCCAGAGAAGGGTCTCGGGGACGGGGTCGAGCCGGACGCCGACGCTCGCCATCGCCTTCGACCGTAGCGGCCGGCCGCGCAGGGAGGTCAGCGGCTTGTCTCACGCAGGCGCTCCTGCGCGACGGAGAGCGCGTGAGGTACCGGCCCGAGCCGGTTTCGCGTACGCCTCCAGGAAGCCCTGCTGCCAGCTGGGGAACCGCAGCGTCCAGCCGAGCTCTCGCTTGGCCCTGGCGTTCGAGGCGCCGCGGGCCTCGGTTCCGATCACCACTGCGGCTTCCCCTCCGATCAGCCGAGCGAGCCAGACCGGGATGTGCCGTGGTGGCTGGGCCCCGAGCGCATCGGCGAGAGCGGGCAGCCACTCGCGCACCGGCGCGGGGTCGTCGTCGACGATGTTGTAGATCGCGGAGCCACCGTGCTCGACTGCGAGCGCAGTTGCTGCTGCGGCGTCGTCGAAATGGACCCACGAGAGGACGCCGCCGCCGTCGCCCACGACCGGGAACCGGCGCTTCCGCACGGGCTCGACGAGCCCGTCGCTGAACGCCCCGTAGAGGCTCCCGTAGCGGAGGGCGATGCCACCCGCCTGCGTGACCGCGCGGTCGAGGTAGGTCACCGCTGCCATCACCTCGGTCATTCCCGCGACCGGCGTCGGATCGAGCGGGTCGTCCTCCGTCTTCACCGGCCCGCCCTCGCGCGCATAGCGGGGATAGGCGACGCTCTGGGCGACGAACCGCGTCACTCCTGCCTCCTGGGCGGCTGCGAGCAGGTTGTCGATGCCCTCGGTGCGTAGCCGGTTCGTCCCGGCGAAGCTCCGATCGAGGTTCCGCGAGAACTTCACGCCGGAGAGCGCGGTCGCCTCGTGGACGATGGCTTCGGGCTCCGCCCGGCGCACCGCCCGACGCACTGCGGCCGGGTCGAGCAGATCGAGCACGGTCGCGTCCGCTCCCTGCGTGCGGATCCGATCGACATTCTCGGCGGACGCGGCGGTGCCGACGACCTCGTGCCCGCGTTCGAGCAACTGCGGAACGAGTCGGGAGCCGATCGCGCCGCTCGCTCCAACCACGAAGACTCGCATCGTGGCCTCCCTTCGCTTTACATGGGGGTCTCGTCGGAGGCCCCTTGGACGTGATCCAGGCTAGGAAGGGGCGGCCAGGCTCGCACCGGCGGAATCGCCGGTTTGCCGGTCGAGCTGAATCCCGCGGGGCGGGTTCCCGCTCCCGGGAGCCGGCCCCGCGCCCGCGCGCTACGCCGGCGGGAGCGGCGGCCCGATGATCTCCATGCCGAGATCGAGCGCGACGCGCTTGAGCTTCTCGATGTCGGGCGGGCCGGGCGGCGGGAGGCCCGGGCCCTCGGGCGGCCGTCCGCCCTCGAGGAAGAAGCGCTCTCCGCCGCCGGGCGTCAGCAGCGTGAGGATGTGCGCGGTCTCCTCGCCCTCGACCCGGAACGTGTGCGGGACGTCACGGGGGAGGAACACGAACGACCCGGGGCCGGCCGTGATCGTCTCGTCGCCGCTGCGGAAGGTCACGGTCCCGTCGATCACCCAGAAGGACTCGTCGTCGCGGTGATGGATGTGGAGCGGTGGGGATGCACCTGCGGGGATCCACGACTCGACGAGCCCGTACGCCCCGCCGGTCGTCTCCGCCGTCGCCTTGACCGTCATCCGGTTCTGCAGGAACCAGGTCTCCTCGCCCTCCCCTGTGTGGGCCGCGTACGTCTTCGGGATCTCCATGGCCGCCTCCATCGCTCAGAACCTCCTCATTGCACAACTGTGTAATCAATGCGCTCTTGTATACTTTACGTGGCAGCCGATGTCAAGAGACCAGGAGGCGGGCATGGCGGAGACAGCGGGGCGCGGCCGTGAACGGCAGCGCCGCCGGACGCGCAAGGCGATCATCGACGCGGCCGTCGTACTTCTCGCGCGCGGTGAGGACCCGTCCGTCTCCGAGATCGCCGAGGCCGCCGACGTGTCGCGGCGCACGGTGTACCTCTACTTCCCCACGCTCGAGCACCTGCTCGCGGACGCGGCGCTCGAGGCGGCACGTGCCACGGTCGAGCCGCGTTTCGAGACGACAGGGGACGTCCCCGAGCGGCTCGAGGGGCTCGTCCGTGCGGTCCAGCAGGGCTTCGCAGAGACCGAGCACCTGGGCCGTACGATCATCCGGCTGACCGTCGGCGCCGGCGCGGCCACGGCGAGCGCGACGCCGCGGCGCGGTTATCGGCGCGTCGAGTGGATCGAGATGGCACTCGCGCCGCTCCGTGAGACCCTCCCCGCCGACCGCTTCGAGCGGCTCGTCTCCGCGCTGACGCTGTTGATCGGCTGGGAGTCGATGATCGTGCTCCAGGACGTCCGCGCGCTCTCTGCGGCCGAGGCGGAGGAGGTGTGCGTCTGGGCGGCGCGCGCCCTCCTCGCGGCCGAGAGCTGATCCCTCCCAGGGCGCCGCCCCTCAGACGACGGCGACGGCCTCGACCTCGAGCAGCATCCCCGGAATCGCGAGCGCGCCGACCTGGACTGCTGTGCCCGCGGGGGCAGCCCCGGAGACGAGCTCCGCCCTGACCCGCCCGTACTCGCGCAGGTTCGCAATGTCGGTGAGGTAGAGGTTCAGCTTGACGATCGAGTCCTGCGAGGCGCCCGCCTCGTCGAGCACGGTGCGGAGGTTCTCGAACCTCTGCCGCGCCTGGACGGCGAAGTCACCCGCGCCGACGAGCTCGCCCTCGGCCGAGAGCGGCCCCTGAACCGGCGACGAAGATCACAGCCGACGCGCCGTCGACGCGCCACGCCTGGGAGTAGCCGAATCGGTTCTGCCACGTCCACGGGTTGACCTGCCGCTTCTCCATCGTCGCTCCCTTCGCTCGCTTGCGCCGTGCCGACGCGATGCTAGGCCCGCTCGCGAAGCCGGCTGCGGGTCAGCCGTGTGCCTCCGCGTCGCGGATGCGTGGATCGAGCGCCGTGAGCGCGAGGTCCGAGAGCAGGTTCGCGATCGCGATCGCGACCGTGAGAGCGATCGTGAGACCGAGGATGACCGGGTAGTCCCCGACCTCGGCGGCGGCGATGAAGTAGCGCCCGAGGCCGGGTATCGAGAAGATCCACTCCACGACAAAGAGGCCGGCCACGAGCTGGCCGAGCATGGGGCCGGGCATGGAAGCGAGCGGGATCAGCGCGGGCCGCAGCACGTGCGTCCCGACGACACGGCTCTTGCGGAGCCCTTTGCCGTGGGCGACGAGCACGTAGTCGCGACCGAGCACCTCGAGCATCTCGAACCGCAGCACCCGCACGATCTGGGCGAACGGGATCAGGCCGAGCACGAGCACGGGGAGGATCTTCGACTGCCAGCTGTCCCACCCGAACGGCGGGACGAGACCAAGCTTCACCGCGAACAGCCAGGCGAAGACGGTGCCGACGAAGAACAGCGGCAGGCCCATCGTGACCGCGGTCACCACCGTGAGTGCGCGGTCGAGGATCGTCCCGCGCCGAAGGCCTGCGGCGACGCCGAGGGGGATCCCGAGCGCGATCGCCCAGCCGAGCGAGAGAAGCGCGAGCTCGAGAGTGATCGGTCCCTGCTCCTCGAGGATCGAGTTGACCGAGCGGCCCGTGAACGTGAACGTCGGCCCGAAGTCGAGCTCGGCGACGGACTTCAGGTAGTGCATGTACTGCCCGTACCAGGGGAGGTCGAGACCGAGCCGTCGTTCGATGTTCCGGGTGATCGACTCGGGCTTCGGGTCGCCGTACTTGACCCACGCGACGTTCGAGAGCCCGGCAGGCGGGGGATGGCGCAGGAAGTTGCCTCCGCCGACGCGCATGAGGCCGAAGAGGAGCGTCATGCAGACGAGGATCACCGGGATCGTCCACAGCAGGCGCCGGAGGGCGTACTGCAGCACTACGCACCACCCCGCGTCGCGGCGCTCCGGCCGCTCCGCGCACGCTCCGCATGGCGACGGGCTTTTGCCCGGTTCCCGCAGACCTCCATCGTGCACCAACGGCGGCGACCGCTCCGGTCGAGGAAGAGCCAGCCGCAGTCGCTCCCCGCACATGCCCTGACGTGCGCGAGCTGCGTCGTCGCGAGGAGGTCGCCTGCCTCCCGCGCGAGTTCGAGCACCGGGCGGGCGAGGCCCGTTGTCTCGGCGATCGACCAGCGGCGGCCCGGAGGCGCATCGGTGGTCAACACGGCGTTGGACGCTGCCGCGCGAGCCTCGGCCGCGACCGCTTCCCACGAGGCGGGAGCCCCCGGGGCCGTGCAGGAGGTGTACAACGCAGCTCTGAGAGACCGGGCTCGATCGAGCTCCCCGTCGGCGGCGCGCGGGTGCTCCTCGGCCGCGGCGAGCAGGCTCTCGGTGGAGCGCGCGTCGACGAGACCCGCCTCCCGCGCCCAGACCGCCAGGTGCGCGTACGACGTGAGGTATTCATGCGGCGCCTCCTCGTGCCAGCCGGCGAGCGTGTTGCAGAAGTCGAGCGCCGGCCGCTCAGCGATCGAGACGGGAAGTACGAGCCCGTCGACGACGCGCTGGTACCGCGGGGGCTGCTCGCGGATCTTACTAACCACTAAACTGAGTTTAGCGGTTAGCGACGAGAGGTGTCGCCGATCCGCCCGACGTCCGGCAGACCGCCTGCCGGACGTCGGGCCGACATCGGGCTAGCCGTAGCCGTCCCCGTAGCCGCCGCCGGGAGTGGTGGTGCCCCCGCCGGTGGTCGTGCCGCCGGAGTCGTCGGTCGTGCCGTTGTCGTCCGTGCTTGCCTCGCGCTCGAGCTTGACGCCGGCAGGCGTCAGGACGTACCACTCGCCGCCGTAGAAGTCGAGGCCTTGGCCTTTCACCTGGCCGCGCGCCGTGTCCTTGAAGAAGCGGTAGAGCGGGTGACCGCGATACGTCACCTGCTCCTTGCCGTCCTTCCGCATCACGACGCCGAGGAGCGTCGCACGCGCACCCGGGCCCGCTTTCGGCTTCCCGGCCACGAGCACGGGCGGCCATGCCTTGGCGCACGCGCCGTAGCAGGCGCTCTTGCCCTTTCGGTCCGCCTCGAAGAGGTAGAGCGTCCGACCGCGGCTGTCGACCACGACCTTCCCGAGGGGCGTGGTGGCGATCCCGACGGTGAACTTCGTTGCCGTCGCCCGCTGCTCGGCCGCGCCCGCGCCCGGGGTGAGCACGAGCCACGTGAGCAGGAACGCCATCCCCAGCAACCCGACGGTGACGGCGCCGAGTCGGCCGCCGACCGTCCTCACTGCATCTCCTGGTTCCGTCATCGAGTCTCCTTCCTGTTCCTCTCGAGGACAGGAAGGAGTACGCGAGAGGAGGCGCGCCGGTTCTGCGCTGGGAGCGCGGTCGCGTCCGGGAGTACGCTCGAAGATCGTGCGAGCGAGTGTCGTCCTCCTCGTCCTGCCGCTTCTCGGCCTCGTTCTGCTGTTGGCGGAGCCGGGGACAGACGCACACTGGCAACACCGGCCGACACATTTCTGGCTGATTCTCGGCACCGCTCTGGTCAACGTCGTCCTGGGCCTCGCCGCGAGCGAGGCGGCGCGGCGGCGCGGCGACGCGCGCGCGTCGCTCGTCTCGCTCGCGTTTCTCTCGAGCGCAGGCTTTCTCGCATTGCACGCGCTCGCGACGCCCGGTCAGCTGGTCGAAGGCAAGAACACGGGCTTCGATATCGCGACGCCCGTCGGCCTCGTGATCGGCGCCCTGTTCGCGGCGGCGTCGGGGCTGGAGCTCTCACCGACGCAAGCAGCGGCGGTACTCCGGAACGGGCGTCTGCTCCGAGGCGGGCTCCTCGGCTTCCTCGCGCTGTGGGCCGTCGTATCGCTCGCGGAGGTCCCGCCGCTCGACCGTCCCGTCGCGCCGGAGGACCATCGAGTCGACCTGATCCTCGTCGCCGTCGTCGGCTGTGCGCTCTACGGCTTCGCGACCGTCCGCTACCTCGGCCTCTACCGCCGGCGCAAGGATCTGCTGCCGGCGGCGATCGCGGCGGCATGGGTCCTGCTCGCGGAAGCGCTCGTCGCCATCGCCCTCGCGCGCAGCTGGCATCTCTCGTGGTGGGAATGGCACCTGATGATGACCGGCGCGTTCGTCCTCGTCCTCTGGGCCGCGTACACCGGCTACCGGAGGAGCGCGTCCGTCGCGGCGGCGTTCGGCGGCGTGTACCTCGACGCGACGCTGGACACGGTCGACGACCGTACGGCAGACGCGCTGCGTGTGATCCTCGCGAGCCTCGCTCAGGGGCGACCGCTCGATCCCGTCCTCGAGGAGCTTCGATCGCACGGGTTCACCGAGGACGAGACCCGGCTGCTCGAGTCGTCGGCGCGCGAGTTGCGGAGGGTCGACGACCTGTTCCGCCCGTACGTCTCGCCGACGTTTGCCGCCGACCTCGAACGTCGCCCGCACCTCGCGGAGCTGGGAGGGACGGAGCGGGAGGTCACGGTCCTCTTCGCCGATCTGGAGGGGTTCACCGGATACGCGGAGCAGGTGGCGCCGACCGTCGCGATCGGAATGCTGAATGCCTACTGGGCTGCCGCGGTGCCGGAGTTGCTCTCCGAGGGCGCGACCATCGAGCGCTTCGCGGGCGACGGGGTGATGGCCGTGTTCAACGCGATCGGCGCTCAACCGGACCACGCAGAGCGAGCGGCACGGGCGGCCACGGCACTCCTGCGCTCCTCGACCGCGCTTGCCGACGCCCACCCCGGTTGGCCGCGTTTCCGGGCGGGCCTGGCGACCGGGAACGCGGCGGTCGGCCATGTCGGGACGCAGGAGCAACGAAGCTTCACCGCGATCGGGGACACGACGAACGTCGCCGCGCGGCTCCAGGCGCTCGCACGACCGGGTCAGGCGGTCGTCGCCGCCTCGACCGCCCACCAGCTCATGCAGGCGAGGCTCGAGCCGCTCGGCTCGGTGGAGGTCAAAGGACGCCGCGAGCCGGTCGAGATCTTTGCGCTCGTGGAGACATAGAAAAAGCCCCGTCTCCAGGGCTTTTTCCGTAGCAGGCCTGTAAGCCGGATCCTGTCGTGGATGGCCATCCATCTAGGCCCCCGGTTCCCCGAAGGCTCGAGCGGCGTACCCGGTCCCTCGGCGGGCCGCGTCAGCGGGACCTGCTTCGCCTTGCACCGGACGGGGTTTGGCGAGCCACCGTGTCACCACGGCGCTGGTGGGCTCTTACCCCACCGTTTCACCCTTACCGACGCGTGCGCGCCGGCGGTCTCCTCTCTGTTCCACTTTCCGTCGGCTTTCGCCGCCTGGGGTTTCCCCAGCGTCCTGCCCTGCGGTGTCCGGACTTTCCTCGGACGGCCGAAGCCGCCCGCGGCCACCCGGCCTGCGACACGAATTGTACGACGTCCGTGAGGCGCGTAAGGAATCGCCGACTCGGCGGTTGGACGTGCAGTGGATCCGTCCAACCGAAAGGAGCACACCATGATCCGCATGCCGAGCGCCGCGACGATGATCGCTCTCGTCGCCCTGTTCGTCGCCTCGACGGGGACCGCCGTCGCGGGCGGGCTCATCACCGGTGCGAGCGTGAAGAACGGCTCGTTGTCCGGCCTCGACGTCGCGAACGGCTCGCTCACGACCGTCGACGTCAAGAACCACACGCTCCTGCCGATCGACTTCAAGGGTCCGCTCCCCGCCGGCGCCCAGGGGCCTCAGGGCCCGGCCGGGCAGCAGGGCTCCGCCGGCGAGCAGGGTGCGCCGGGCGCGCCGGGCGTCAGCGGCTGGGTCCGCACGTTCGTCGTCGACGGGCCGTTCGACAGCACGTCGGAGAAGACCGGCGAGGCGACCTGCCCCGCCGGGAAGAAGCTCCTCTCCGGCGGCGGGCGCCTGCACCACCTGCAGGCCGCGCCGCCCCCGATCGCGATCCAGGAGTCCTACGCGGTCGACGAGGACACGTGGCGGATCGTCGGCGCCGAGACGAGCCCGACGGCAGCGAACTGGGAGCCGGTCGTCGTGATCGTCTGCGCGACCATCGGCTGAGCCGTCAGCTGAAAGGCAGTGCGTCGAAGGGCCCTCGCGGCCCTTCGACGGGTGTCAGGACGCGGTCTGCGCGCGGGGCAGGACGACGTCGGGTACGACGGTGCCGTCGGCGAGGAGCGACCGGCACTCGGGGCACGCGAGGACGCCGCGAAGGCGCATCACGAACTCGCCGCACGCCAGGCACTCGAGGCTCGCGCCGCGGGAGAGCGCCAGGAGCTCCTGGTCGAGCGTCCGGGCGATCGGTGTCACCGCCGTCGTCATCGCAGGCTCCGGAACACCCCCACGACCTTGCCGAGGATCCTCACGTGCTCGGCGTAGATCGGCTCGAGCGCCGCGTTCTCCGGCTGGAGCCGGACGCGGCCGTCGCTCTCGCGGTAGAAGGTCTTGACGGTCGCCTCGTCGGCCGACTCGTCGTCACCGGCGAGCGCGACCACGACGTCGCCGTTGCGCGCGTCGTCGCTGCGCTGCACGACGATCGTGTCGCCGTCGAGGATCCCCGCCTCGACCATCGAGTCGCCGTGGATCGTGAGCAGGAAGTCGGCGCCGCGACCCAGCGTCTCGGGAACGGCGACGACGTCCTCGACGTTCTCCTCGGCGAGCAGCGGGGCGCCGGCGGCCACGCGGCCGAGGAGCGGCAGGCGTGGCACCGCCTCGGCGGCAGGCTCGACGACACGGCGGTGGCCGGTGAGCTCGATCGCCCGGGGCTTCGTCGGGTCGCGTCGGATGAGCCCCACGCGCTCGAGGTTCGCGAGGTGCGCGTGCACGGTCGAGGGGGAGGCGAGGCCGACCTCCTCGCCGATCTCACGCACGGTCGGCGGGTAGCCGTGACCGTCGACGTACGTCACGAGGAACTGCCAGATCTCCTGTTGGCGTGCGGTCAGTGTGGTCTCGGCGGGCACGAGGACGCCTCCTGGTCGGGTTCGACGAACGTATGTTCGTCACGAAGGGTACGGATCCTTCCGGACGACGTCAAACGTGCGCGACGCGCGAGAACGGCGAAGGGGCCCGAGCCGGGCCCCTTCGTGCATGCGCTGGAGAGGACTTGAACCTCCACGCCCCAATAGGGCACAAGGCCCTCAACCTTGCGCGTCTACCAATTCCGCCACCAGCGCGTGGACTCGGGATGATAGCGGGAGCCGTCCGGCGGACGGACTACGCGAGCAGGCGGTAGAGCACCACCGTGTTGATCCCGAAGAGCACGCCGACCGCGACCGTGAGCCTGGTCAGATTGCGCTCGACGATGTGGGTTCCGCCCTGGGACGTCGGCGTGAAGCCGATGCCGCCGAAGCCCGCGTCCCGCCCGGAGTGCATCAGCACGAGCGTCACGAGGGCGGCGCCGAACAGCACCTGCAGGACCGCGAAGACCGAGACCATCGACCGCGGATGGTACCGGGCGTTACCGTTCGCCCATGACGGCCGGAGACGAGGCTCGCGCGAAGATCCAGCGCCTGCTCGTGACGGGTGACAACCGCCTCAAGCAGGGCGTCGCGCCGGAGAAGGTGCGGGAGAGCTACGAGCAGGCGCTCGCCGTCGCGCGCGAGGCCGGCCTCGAGGACGCGGTGCGGCCGCTCGTAGAGGTGCGGCTCGCGGATCTCGACGCGCGTACGGGCTGAAATCAGCCGACCGGTTCGCAAGACTCTCCCTGTCTCCTACATCTCGGAAAGGGGAGCGCCGCACATGGGCAAGATGCAGAGGTACCTGGCGGAGGCCCTGGGAACCTTCACGCTCGTCGGGATCGGCTCGTTCGCGATCGTGTCGGGCGGCCTGTTCCCCGCGCAGGGGGCTGGCATCGTCTCGATCGCGCTCGGGTTCGGGCTCGCGCTCCTCGTCGGGCTCTACGCGTTCGGCGAGATCTCGGGTGGGCACTTCAACCCGGCGGTCTCGCTGGCGATGTTCCTCGACCGGCGGCTGCCGGTGGACGATCTGATCGGCTACTGGGTCGCGCAGTTCCTCGGCGCGATCGCGGCGTCGCTCGTCGTGCTGATCGCATACGACGACTCGACGGTCGCGGCGACGACGACGCAGTCGCCCGACAACTGGGCGGGGATCGTCGTCGAGCTGGTCTTCACGGCCCTGTTCGTCGCGGTGATCCTCCAATCGACGAAGAGCGAGCGCACCCGGGGCACGGCCCTCCTCGCGATCCCGCTCACGCTCCTCGCGATCCACGTCGCCGCGATCCCGATCAGCGGCGCCTCCGTGAACCCGGCCCGCAGCTTCGGGCCCGCGCTGGTCGGCACGGAGTTCAACGACTACTGGATCTACCTGATCTTCCCGACCCTGGGCGCGATCGTCGGGTGGATCGCGCACAAGATCGTGGTCGAGGGCGACATGAACCTCCGCGACGACTTCGAGGCGGCGCGGGCAGCAGCGTCGCGGCGAGGGGAGGAGCCGGAGACCGTCCGGCAGCCGCCGCCAAGCGAGCCGCCAAGCGAGACGCACTAGAACGCGGCGACGGCCCCCGCGGCGGCGGGGGCCGCGCGTCGCAGCACGGCCTCGATGCGCTCCACCTGTGTCACGACGTCGTGCGCCGTGGCCGACTCTCGGGCCACGGTGTTCGGCCGGGGGAGCTGCGCGGCGGTCTCGAGGGCGTCGACCAGCGCGTCCTCGTCCTCCGGGTCGACGAGAACGCCGGCGTGCGCCGGCAGGAACTCGGGCGGCCCGCCGACGCGGGTGGCGACCACCGACCGACCGCACGCCATGGCCTCGAGCGTCACGAGCCCGAACGGCTCGACGAGGCTCGGCTGGCACACGACGTCGGCGGCATTGAGCCAGTGGACGACCTCGTCGTGCGGGACGGCGCCGACTGTCGTGATGCCGCGGCGGCCGGAGAGCGCCCCTCGCAGCGGCCCGTCGCCGACGAACGCGAGCGATCCCTCGCCACGCCGCTCGAAGGCACGTGCGAGACGAAGGACGTTCTTCCGCTCGGAGAGGGCGCCGACGCAGACGAAGCCCGTGCCGTCCGGCGTCCAGCCGACGGCGGCGCGCGCCTCGTTCGCGGGCCGGGGTGAGAAGCGGTCCAGGTCGACCCCGCAGTCGATCACCTCGACGCGGCCGGCGGCCTCGGGGACGACGGCCTCTAGCCGGGCACGCAGCCAGTCCGAGACGGCGACGACCGCGGCCGCCCGCCGGACGGCGTAGTGGGTCGCTGCACGGATCGCTCGTGACCGCTCGGCGTTCGCGACGTCCTGACCGTGCGCGGTGAGGACGACCGGCGCGCGGGTGCCGAGCGCCGCGAGCAGGCCGGCAGGGACGAGGAAGTGCGCGTACACCACATCGGGCCGGAAGCGGCGCGCCGTCGCGGCGACGTCGTAGGCGAGGACGAGATGGCGCGAGCGTCCGCCTCTGCGGTCGACGACCGCGCGCTCGAGCTCGTGCCCCCGCGCGGCGAGACCCGCCTCGAGCTCAGCGACGAACGCCCCGAGGTCGGGCGCCTCCGGGCCGGGGTACATCTGCGAGACGAGGAGGATGCGCACGGTGTCAGACACCGTATTTCGTCAAGGCTGAACGCTGTGCCGATTTCGTGCCGATTGCTCCACAGCGCCGCATCGGTGCGTGCCCTTGTGGAGTGATTGACACCAGGTTGGTGCAGCACGCGCCCTTGACGAAATCCGGTGTCTGACACCGTCCCGCTCAGCGGGCGTCGTACGTGCCCCAGAGGT
>DASXAW010000165.1:0-18606 GCA_036406535.1 Gaiella sp. | reverse complement strand
CATCGCGGACGGCGTCCGGGGCTACGCGTCGCCGCCGGCCTGACGATGGCGGGGGTGCTGATCGTGAACCCGCGGGCGAGCGGTGTCTCGCCTCCGGTCGTCGCGCAGGTGCGGGCGGCGCTGCCGGCGGACGTCGAGGTGGTCGAGACGGCAGGGCCGGGCGACGCGACCCTGCTCGTGCGGCGCTACGAGGCACAGGCGGATGCGATCTACGTCCTCTCCGGCGACGGCACGTACAACGAGGTCGTCAACGGCGTCACCGGCGACGTGCCGCTCGGCTTCCTGCCTGCCGGGGGGACGAGCGTCCTGCCGCGTGCGCTCGGGCTCGGACGCGACCCGGTCGCCGCCGCGCGCCTCGTGGCGGCGGGCCGGCGCAGGCCGCTCGGGCTCGGGCGCGTCGACGGACGTCGCTTCACGTTCAGCGCCGGCATCGGCCTCGATGCCGAGCTCGTTCGGCGCATCGACCGGCGTGGCCGGCGAGACGACGGCCGTCGTCCGGGGGATCTCGCGTTCGCGCGGGAGGCGGTCGGCCTCCTCGTCGAGCGGCGTTGCCGGTTCCCCGACGCGCTGACGGTCGAGGGCGCCGGGCGCGCGGCGTTCGCGCTCGTGGCGAACTGCGAGCCGTACACGTACGTCGGGCGCGTGGGACTTCGGGTCGCGCCGGCCGCGTCGTTCGACAGGGGCTTGACCGTCGTCGCGCCGTCCGACGTTCGGGCGCGCGACCTGCCCGGCCTTGCGCTCGCCGCCGTGCGCGGTGCGCGCCCGCGTCCCGGCATGCTCGTTCTCGGCGACGAAGTGCGGATCGTCGTCCGCTGCGACCAGCCGATGCCGCTCCAGGCGGACGGCGAGGACCTCGGCGACGTCGAGGAGGCGGTGTTCGAGGCGGAGACCGCAGCCGTGACCGCGCTGGTCCCGGCCGTGAGGCGTTAGTCGGAGTTCCGACGGGCCCGGGCGCCGAAGAGGTCGGACCAACGGCGGCCGATGCCCTTCGCGAACTGCGTCTCGAGCATCCGGAAGTGCTCGTCGAGGATCTCTTCCAGCCGTGACTCGTCGCGACGCCGCATCGCCTCGAGCTGCCGCCGGTGGACGTCGAGCGTCTGGCGATCCGTCGCGATGCCGCCGGAGTACGCGTCGCGGATCGGCGACAGCCCTCGGGCGACGCCCTGCATCGCCGCCTGGACCGTCTCGTTGCGGCACGACCGGACGAGCGCGCGATGGAACATCGCGTCGGCGCGCATCACGCTCGGGCGCTCGCCGAGGTGGCGTTCGAGCAGGTCGATCGTCCGCTCGATCGCGGCGAAGTCGGCTGCCGTCGCCCGGCGGGCGGCCTCGTGGACGACCGCCGGCTCCAGCACGCGGCGGGCGCGCAGCACGTCGATTGCCGAGCGCTCCTCGAGCTTCACCGCGGAGAAGAGGGCGACGGCCGGGACGAGATCGGTGGCGACGAAGATCCCGCCGGTCTTGCCGCGGCGGACGTCGACGAGGCCGGAGAGCTCGAGCACCCGGAGCGCCTGCCGGAGCGTCGGCTTCGAGATGCCGAGCCGAGCGGCCAGATCGCTCTCGTTCGGAAGCCTGTCGCCGGTGCGAAGGCCGGCGCGCTCGACCGCCTCGGTGAGGTGCTCGATCGCGGCCTCGAACGTCCGGGTGGCGCGGATCGGCTCGATCTCGAAGGTCGTCGTGGGAGCCATCGTCGCCGCAGTCTCGCAGGATCGCGTTCCCTCGACGACCCGCCACAGCTTGATGTCATTTAGCAACGGTGTCAGACACCGTTTTCTGTCAAGGGCAAACCTGTGCCGATTCTGTGCCGATCGCCCCACAGGCCGATTGCCCTCCTCGTCGCGCAGATTCGATCACCCGTCACGCCTCACTCCGGCGTGTCCACGATCGACGACTTGACAACCTGCGTGTCTGACACCGCACGTGCGCGCCACCGCCGGACGGCGCAGCTTGACAGGAAAAGAGCAACGCTGTTTCACTTAGGAGGTGCAGAGCCCGTCCGTGATCGAGCAGGGGCTGAGTCGGGTCATCGGCGTGGAGGGCGAACCCGACCGCCGGGTCGACGGACTCGACGACGAGGCCCTCCTTGCGATCCACCGGTCGCTCGTGCTCCTGCGCACGTACGACGAGCGCTCGGTCGTCTACCACAGCCAGGGTCGGATCGGGACGTACGCGATCTTCCGCGGGCACGAAGCCATCCAGGCCGGGGTCGTCCACGCCCTGGAGGAGCGCGACTGGATCTTCCCGAGCTACCGCGACTCCGCGATCGGGCTGCTACGCGGGCTCCCCGCCGCGACGGTGCTCCAGTGGTGGCGCGGCCACCCGTCCGGCTGGTGGAACCCCGCGGACGTGAACGTCGCGTCGATCTGCGTGCCGATCGCCTCGCAGGTACCGCACGCCGCGGGTCTCGCCTGGGGGCTCCGCCTCAAGGGCACGGACGCAGCTGCCGCGGTGCTGTTCGGCGACGGCGCGACATCGGAGGGCGCGTTCCACGAGGGGGCGAACCTCGCAGGGGTCGTCAAGGCGCCGCTCGTCCTCGTCTGCAACAACAACCAGTGGGCGATCTCGACGCCGCTCGAGGCGCAGACGGCGGCCGCGACGCTCGCCGACAAGGCGGTCGGCTACGGGATGCCGGCGCTCCGCGTGGACGGGCACGACGTGCTCGCAGTCCTCGAGGCGGTGCGCGAAGGCGTCGCGCGCGCCCGGTCCGGCGACGGCCCGACGTTCGTGGAGGCCGTGACGTATCGCTCCTCCCCGCATGCGACTGCGGACGACCCGAGCCTCTACATCGATCCCGAGAGGGTCGCTGCCGACAAGGAGCGCGACTGCGTCCCGGCCTTCGAGGGATACCTGTGCCGGCTCGGGCTGCTCGACGACGAGCGCGCCGCCGTGGTGCGCGAGGAGGCGCTCGCGACGATGCGGGCGGGGATCGAAGCGGCCGAGGCGGAGCCTCCGGGTGATCCCGAGCTCGTGTTCTCCCACGCCTATGCAGATCCGCCGGCCGCGGTGGAGCGCGATCTCGAGGACCTGCTGCGGGTACATGGGCGGTGAGCGCGACGGCGGTGAGCACCAAGGAGCTCCTGCTGGTCGAGGCGGTCAACGACGCGCTGCACGTCGAGCTCGCGCGCGACGACTCGGTGATGGTGCTCGGCGAGGACGTGGGCCGGCTGGGCGGCGTGTTCCGTGCGACGGCAGGGCTGCGCGACCGGTTCGGGCCCGACCGCTGCGTCGACACGCCTCTCGCCGAGGCCGGGATCCTCGGCGCCGCGGTCGGCCTCTGCATGGCCGGGTGGCGCCCCGTCGTCGAGATGCAGTACGACGCGTTCTCGTACCCCTGCCTCGACCAGCTGATCACCCACGTCGGCCGCTATCGGTGGCGCACGGGCGGCGCGATGGGCTTCCCCCTCGTGATCCGGATGCCCTACGGCGGCGGTGTGCGCGCACCCGAGCTCCACGACGACTCGCCCGAGTCGTACTACGTCCACACCCCCGGCGTGAAGCTCGCCGTCCCGGCGACGCCGGCGGACGCAAAGGGCCTGCTAGCCGCCGCGATCCGCGACCCGGACCCCGTCGTCGTGCTCGAGCCGAAGCTCGTCTACCGCACTGCGCGCGGCGCCGTGCCGGAGGGCGAGCACGTCGTCGAACTCGGGCGGGCACGCGTCGCCCGCGAGGGGACCGATCTGACGCTCGTCGCCTGGGGCGCGATGGTCGCCCTGTGCGAGCGCGCCGCCGACGCGCTGGCAGGCGAGGCGGCGGTCGAAGTGCTCGACCTGCGGACGCTCAAGCCGCTCGACGAGGACGCGCTGCTCGGGTCGGTTGCCCGGACGGGGCGCTGCGTGGTCGTCCAGGAGGCCCCGCGGACGTGCGGCTTCGCCTCGGAGGTCGCAGCGTTGCTCGCGGAGCGGGCGATCCTCGACCTCCAGGGCCCTGTCGTGCGGGTCACCGGCTACGACGTGCCGTATCCGTACTGGCAGCTCGAGGACTGGTACATGCCGTCGGTCGAACGGGTCGCCGACGCCGCGCGCCGCGTATTGGCGTTCTGAGCCCGTGCCTCCGGCGGGTTACCCTCCGCGGCGTGGCGTACGAGTTCCGCTTGCCCGATCTCGGCGAGGGCCTCACGGAGGCCGAGATCGCACGCTGGCTCGTCGCGGAAGGCGAAGAGGTGCGCGAGGACCAGCCGCTCGTCGAGGTGCAGACGGACAAGACCACCGTGGAGATTCCCTCGCCGCGCGGCGGGACTGTGCTCAAGGTGCTCGTCGACGAAGGCGCCGTCGCGCCGGTCGGCGCGGTGCTCGTCGTGATCGGCGAGGAGGGAGAGCAGCTGCTGCGGGCGGTCGAGACGCCGGAGCCGAGCGTCGCCGACGGCGGCAGCGACGGCCCGCTCGTGGCCGTCGTCTCGCCCGATCCGTCCGCGGCTGTCCGCGCGACGCCCGCGGTGCGCAGGCTTGCGAAGGAGCTCGACGTGGCGCTCACCGACGTCACGGGCACCGGCCCGGACGGGCGCATCGTCGAAGGCGACATCCGTGCCGCCGCGGCGGGATCCGGCGTCGCCCAACGCGTCCCGGTACGGGGCGTCCGTCGCGCGATCGTCGAGCAGGTGTCGCGGGCGCACCGCGAGGTACCCGCCGTGACGTTCGTCGAGGAATGCGATTTCGGCGGCATCGACCTCGCGCAGGTCGTCCCGCTCACGATCCACGCCGCGGCCGCCTCGCTCGCGGAGTACCCGGAGCTCAACGCGCGGCTCGTCGGCGACGAGATCGTGCTCTTCGAGCGCGTCGACGTCGGAATCGCCGTGCAGACGGACGACGGGCTGCTCGTCCCCGTCGTGCGCGGGTGCGAGCGGCGCTCGGTCGACGAGATCGAGGCAGAGGTGCGCCGGCTCGCCAAGGGGGCGCGGGAGGGAACGCTCTCCGCCGACGAGCTGCGCGACTCGACCTTCACGGTGACGAGCGCGGGCAAGCTCGGCGGGCTGTTCGTCACCCCGCTCGTGAACCACCCGGAGGTTGCGATCCTCGGGCTCCACCGCATCGCGGAGCGGCCGGTCGTGCGCGACGGCGAGATCGTGAGCCGGCCCGTCGGCAACGTCTCGGTCAGCTTCGACCATCGTGTCGTCGACGGGGTTCGCGCGGCCGCCTTCTGCCTCGACGTGATCCACCGGCTTCAGTCCGTCGGCAGCGCCTGACCACCGCCCCGTCGGACCCGGGGACGGCCGGACCGTACAATCCCGCGCGTGGACAGCGCGGTCGACATCGGGTTCACGCTCGGCCTGGGCCTCGCGGCGGGCCTGCTGCTCGCGGGGCTCTTCGCCGCCTGGCGCTACGGCTTTCTCGCCTCCGCGCTCGGCGCGCTCGTGGTCGGCATCCTCGCCGGCCTGCTCGTGCGCGGCTGGATCGGCCTGCCAGGCGCGTTCGCCGGCGCGCTGATCGGCGCGGTCTCGGCGTCGATCATCGCCAGGGGAGCCGTCCGTCGGGGCGGCACGCCCGGCGGCACCGCGTTCATGTTCGTGCTTGCCGCGATCCTGGTGGCGATGGTCGCCCTGATCCCGTTCGTGGGGTACGTGCTCGCGGTGCTCGTCCCGGTTGCCGCGGTGCGGAGGGTGCGCCAGGAGCCGGCGCGACACGCCGGCTTGCGCTCGCTCGCCAAGTGACCGTGCCTCCGAGGACGAAGCTCGTCCTCGTCGTGATCGACGGGCTCACGCCGCAGATGCTGGAGGCGTCGCTCGAGCGACGCTCGCTCCCGACGCTCACCGCGCTCGCGGAGCGAGGGACGCTCGGCCGCGCGACCACGACGTTCCCGTCGCTCACCCCGGTGTGCCTCTCCTCGATCGCGACGGGAGCTCATGCGGACGTGCACGAGATCCCGCACCTGGTGTGGTGGCATCGAGGAGAACAGCGGCTGGTGGAGTACGGCTCCTCGTTCGGCGCCGCCCGCGCGGCCGGGCTCGGCCGGACGCTCCGCGACACGCTGGTCGGGATGAACGCCGAGCACCTCGGCGCCCGCGCGGTGACCTTGTTCGAGGCGCTCGCCGACGCCGGGCTCGAGACCGCCGCCGTGAACTTCACGGCCTACCGCGGGCGAACGGTCCATCGCGCGTCGGTGCCGTTCCTGGGCCGTGTCCGCGGCCCGGAGCAGTTCTACTTCTACAACCTCTTCCGCGGCGCACGGACCGGCGCGCCGCTCTCGTTCCGCAACCGCGCCCGCGGCTCGGTGGACGCGTACGCCGCCGCGGTCGGGCGCTGGCTCGTCACGCGTGACGGGTTCGACTTCCTGCTCTTCTACCTCTCCGACTACGACTACGCCTCCCACGTCGAGGGGCCGGATGCGGCGGACGCGGTGCTCCGCCGGTCGGACGAGGCAATCGGCGGGCTCGTCGAGGCGGCGGGGGGTTTCGACGAGTTTCTCGAGCGGTACGCGGTGATCGTGCTCTCCGACCATGGACAGACCCGCGTGCGCCAGGTCGCGCGCGCGGGAGATCCGCTGCGCCACGAGCCGGAGACCCTCGTGGCCGCGTCGAATCGGGCGGCGCACGTCTACCGGACCGGGGCCGCGGCGCCGAGCGCCCGCCGGCTCGCGGAGCGGCTCGAGGGCGAGGCGTCCACGGGTGTCGTCCTCTTCCGCGAAGACGAGGTCTACGTCGCGCGACGGGACGGGGGCGAGCTCCTGCTGAGCGAGACGAGCGCCGGAGTCGGGCTCGAGGGAGACGCCGCGGTGCTCGACCAGCCGGACGGCGTCGCGCGGGCGCTGGCCGCGCTCCGCTGTTCCAACGCCGGCGACGTCGTCGTCTCCGCCGCGGAGGGCTGGGAGTTCGCCGACCTCGGCGGCAGGCACCACCTCGGCGGGGGCTCGCACGGCTCGCTCGACGAGGGCGACTCGCTCGTCCCCGTCCTCTCGGTGGGGCTCGGCGGCGAGACGCCGACGAGCATCGTCGACGTCGCACCGCGCATTCTCGCCCACTTCGGGGTCGAGGCGCCGCCGTACGCGTTGCGCCGCGCGGCATGAACGGGGCGGAACGCGCCCGCACGCGAATGGTTACCCGCCAGCTGCGACGGCGGGGCATCTCCGACGAGCGGGTTCTCGCGGCGATGGAGCACGTTCCGCGTGAGGCATTCGTGCCCGAAGGGCTGACAGCGCATGCGTACGACGACGCCGCGCTGCCGATCGGCAAGGGGCAGACGATCTCGCAGCCGTACATCGTCGCCGCGATGTGCGAGCTGCTCGAGCTCGGCGGGACGGAGACGGTGCTCGACGTCGGCACCGGCTCGGGGTACGCCGCCGCCGTCCTCGACGAGCTTGCCGACGCGGTCGTATCGGTCGAGGTCGTCCCCGAGCTGGCGGAGACGGCGCGTGCAGCGCTGGCCGCGACCGGTCACGAGGGTGTCGAGGTCCGCGTCGCCGACGGCCGAAACGGCGCACCCGACAGGGCGCCGTTCGAGGCGATCGCAGTCGCCGCGGCCACGGACGCGATCCCGACGGCGTTCGTCGAGCAGCTGGCCCCGGAGGGCCGGCTCGTCGTGCCGGTCGGCGGCCGGCGCGGCCAGCGCCTCGTGCGGCTCTCGAAGAACGAGGACGGGCTGGCCGAGACGTGGTCGGTCGCGTGTCGCTTCGTCCCGCTCGTTCGCGGCTAGTGGGCCCTGAGGCCCCGGTCGGCCGGGAACGCCGGTACGCTCGCGCGACGCGGATGGGCGAACGGACTGCGATCACTGGGGCGCCCGCCCCACGCCGACGGGTGGACGCCGCGCTCCGCAGGCGGGCGAACTGGGAGCAGCTCGTCAAGTTCTGCGTCGTCGGGGGGACCGGCTACGTCGTGAACCTCGCCGTGTACACGCTCCTCCTGGACGGTGCGGGACTCCACTACGTCCTGGCGGCGATCGGCTCGTTCCTCGTCGCCGTCACGAACAACTACATCTGGAACCGCGCGTGGACGTTCCGGCACGCGCGCGGCCACGTCGTGCTCCAGGGACTGCGGTTCTTCGTCGTCTCCGCGCTGGCGCTCGGCGCGAACCTGCTCGTGCTGCACGCGCTGGTCTCGGCCGGCGTCGGCGAGGTCACGGCTCAGGCAATCGCGATCGTGCTCGTCACGCCCGTCAACTTCATCGGCAACAAGCTGTGGTCGTTCCGGCGCGGCTGAAGACCGCCGCCGCACTCCTGACGCTCATTTCCGCCCTCGCGCTCGCGGGGAGCGCCGTCGCAGGGCTGCCGGCGTCGTCCGGGCCGCACTACGACGAGAACGGGAAGCTCGTCCCCGAGCCGTTCCCCCCGGGGGAGGGGCCTCCGCGGCTGAAGGAGCAGGCGGTGGTGGACGCGTTCCTCCGCACGCCGAAGGTGGCGGACTGGACCGAGCGGTACCCGCACAACCCGGCCACCGACGCGACCTTCGACCGCAAGGCGCGCACGTGGACCGTGCACGTGTGGTCGGGGCGCGCCGGAGAGATCGCGACGGGAACGGTCACCGACCGCGGCGCGGTGACGGAGGCGTGGACCGGCCCGCAGGTCGCGTGGAAGATGGCCCGCGGCAGCCCCGGCGCGTTCGGCGGCAAGCTCCTCACCTCCTGGCCGGTCTGGCTCGGCCTCTCCGCGGTGTTCCTGCTCGGCCTCGTCGACCTCCGGCGGCCGCTGACGATCGCCACGCTCGACCTGCTCGTGCTCCTCTCCTTCGGCGTGTCGCTCGTGTTCTTCAACCGCGGCGAGGTGTTCCAGAGCGCCGCGCTCGCCGTGCCGCCGCTCCTGTATCTGCTCTTCCGCACCGCCTGGATCGGCGTCCGCCGAGCCGCGCGGTCGCAGCTGCCCGTCCCGCGCTGGCCGGTCTGGGCGCTCGTCGGCGCGACGCTCTTCCTCGTCGGCTTCCGGGTCGGGCTGAACGTCGAGAACCCGCGCACCGTGATCGACGTCGGATACGCAGGCGTGATCGGCGCGGACCGGATCATGGACGGCGAAGCGCCGTACGGGAACATGCCCGTCGAGGTCGGCAAGGCATGCGGGCCGGCGGCGAGGGACGGGGAGATCCGCGACCGGATCCAGACGAACGGACGCTGCGAGTCGGCCAACCCGAGCGGCGACACGTACGGCCCCGTCGCGTACATCGCGTACGTGCCTGCCGTGGCGACCCTCGGCTGGAGTGGGAAGTGGGACCGCCTCCCGGCGGCGCACGCCGCCGCGATCGCGTTCGACGTGCTCGTGCTGCTCGGGCTCGTCCTCGTCGGCCGCCGGTTCGGCGGGACACGGCTCGCGGCGATCCTCGCGTTCGGGTGGGTTGCGTACCCGTTCACGGCCTACGCGCTGATGTCGAACACGAACGATGCGATCATGCCCGCGCTGCTGGTGTGGGGCTTCTGGCTCGCGTCGTCGCCGACGGCGCGCGGAGCCGCGACCGCGCTCGCGGGCTGGACGAAGTTCGCCGCGCTCGCGCTCGCGCCGCTGTGGCTCACGTACCGCTCGACGGACAAGCCCGTTCGCATGGCGCGTTTCGCGCTCGGGTTCGCGGTCGCCACGCTCGCGGCGTTCTCGATCCTCCTTCTCGACCCGTCGCTGCGTGACGCCGTCGAGACGTTCTGGGACCGGACGTTCGGCTTCCAGATCGACCGCCCGTCGCCGTTCTCGATCTGGGGCTGGGGCCCCTACCACGCCCGCGGCATCCCCGACCTCTCCGCGCTGCAGACCGTCGTCCAGGCCGGGACGATCGCGCTCGCGGGCGTCGTCGCGCTCGTCCCGCGCTGGAAGGGCCCGTTGGAGCTCGCAGCGCTCTCGGCGGCGGTTCTGCTCGCCGTCGAGCTCTGCCTGACGCACTGGTTCTACCTCTACCTTCCCTGGGTGCTCCCCTTCGTGCTGCTCGCCCTGTTCCTGCCCCGGGAGGGCGCCGCCCCCCGAGTCGAGCCGTGACGACCGAGCAACGCGAGACGGCCTGGCCGTCCTGGGAGGGGGTGGTCGCGTCCGCGGTCTTCGTCCTGACCGCCGTCGCGATCACCGTCACGTGGGAGCTGCTCGGCGACGCGGTGACGGACGTCGCGCTCTACCAGGCGTACGGCGAGCGCATCGCGGACGGCCTCGTCCCCTACCGCGACTTCGGCTTCGAGTACCCACCCGGCGCGCTTCCGGCGGTCGTCCTGCCGGCGTTCGTGACGAGCACGCTCCACGCCTATCGAATCGCCTTCGTCGCGGAGATGGCAGTCGTCGGCGTCCTCGCCGTGCTCGCGCTCGACGCGGTGCTCCTGCGTCTGGCCCTGCCCCGCCGCGAGCGCGTGCTCTCGCTCTCGGTGGTCGCGCTCGCGCCGCTGCTCCTCGGCGGCGTCATCCTCACGCGCTTCGATCTCGTCCCCGCGGCGCTCGTCGTCGCCGCGCTGGCGCTCGCGGTCGCGGGACGGGGTCGTGCGGCCGCGCTCGTCGTCGGCGTCGGCGCCGCGGTGAAGCTCTACCCGGCGCTCCTCCTCCCGCCGCTCGCGATCGACGCGTGGCGGCGGGGAGGACGCCGGGAGCTCGCGATCGTCGTGGGCCTCGCAGCGGCGCCGATCGTGCTCGTCTACGTCGCGTTCGTCGCCGCCGCGCCCGAGGGAGTGCTCGACTCGCTCGGCAGGCAGCTCGGGCGGCCGCTCCAGATCGAGAGCGTCGGCGCGGGTGTGCTGCTCGCCCTCCACCAGGCGGTCGGGATGGGGCTCGACTGGACCTCGGGCAGCGGCTCCCAGAACCTCACCGGCACGGGCGCCGGGGCGCTCGCCGTGCTGCAGGGCGTCGCCCAGGTCGCCGCGGTGGTCCTCGTCTGGGTCGCATACGCGCGCGGGCCGTCGACCACCGAGCGCCTCGTCCGCTACGGGGCGGCATCGGTCGTCGCGTTCGTCGCGCTGAGCAAGGTCCTCTCGCCGCAGTTCCTCGTCTGGCTCGTCCTGCTCGTCCCGCTGGTCGGCGGCCCCCGTCGGCGCGCTGCGCTCGGCCTGACGGTCGTCGCGTGCGCGCTCACCGCGATCTGGTTCCCCGCCCGCTACTGGGACCTCGTGCGCGACTTCGACCCGCTCGCCTCGTGGCTCGTGCTGCTCCGGGGGATCGTGCTGCTGGGACTGCTCGCCGCGCTCACGTGGCCGGCCACGGAACGCGGACCGTCTCGATCGCCGTCGCCCGTCCCGTCGCCGGGTCGCACGTGACGAGCGCGCCCTCGAGGCGCACCCCATCCGACGCCGTCTCGAAGCGAACCGGCATGCCCGTGCGCATCCGCCGGACGGCGAGCTCGGTCACGACGCCGATCACGGAGTCGTGCGGCCCGGTCATCCCGGCGTCCGTGAGGGCTGCCGTCCCGCCCGGGAGGATGCGTCCGTCCGACGTCTGGACGTGCGTGTGGGTCCCGAGGACGGCCGTCACCCGGCCGTCGAGCCAGGCGGCGAGCGCCACCTTCTCGCTCGTCGCCTCCGCGTGGACGTCGACGACCACGACCGGGGCGGCCGCCGTCGCCTCGTCGACGAGGGCGTCGACCATCTCCCACATGCTGTGCGCGGGCTCGAGGAAGAGCGAGCCGAGGAGGTTGATCACCGCGACGGCTGTGCCGTCGCCCGCCTCCACGACGGCGAGGCCGCGTCCCGGCGATCCGGTCTGGAGGTTCGCCGGGCGCACGACGGTCTGCGACGTCGCCAGGTACGGGCCGATCTCGTCGCGGCGCCACGTGTGGTTGCCGAGCGTGATGGCGTCCGCGCCCGCGGCGAGCAGCCGGTCGGCGAGACGCGGCGTGATCCCCATCCCGTTCGCGACGTTCTCGCCGTTGACGACGCAGACGTCGACCTCGAGGCGCTCGCGGAGGCCGGGCAGGAGGCCTTCGACCGCGTCGCGGCCGGGCCGGCCGACGACGTCGCCGACGAAGAGGATGCGCACGCGCGCTCCGAGGCCTTCTAGGGCAGCGACCCGGGAGAGGGGTAGACGGCGATCGAGATGTTGTTCCCGCCGTCGGGGGCGTGCGCCGCGAGGGCCTGCTCCTCGACGGCGGCGACGTTCACCGCCGTGCCGAGCTTCGACGTCGCCGCGAGCACCGGCGTGCCGACGGCGATCGCCGGGTCGGGCCTGACGTTCATCACCGAGACCATCACCGACGGCGCGCGCGTGGGCCTGAGGTCGATGCGGCTGCCGACCCGCTTTCCGCCGATTACGAGCTTCGTCACGGCGACGACCGACCCGGCCACGGGTGAGTAGACGTCGGTGCCGGGCTGCGTCCCGACGTCGAGGACGTTCGTCCCGGGCGGCCCGCCCTCGAGCTGGTACCAGCGCGGCCAGTCGCGCCCCGTCCCTGCGATGTGCCGCCAGAGCCGCGCGAGCAGGCCTTCGTTGGCCTGGCGGCCGACGGGCTGGAGCGTGAGGGACCCGTCGCCCGAGCCGTGGAAGCCGATCGCGGTCAGGGACGCCGCCGCGACCGGGAGCTGGATGCCGAGGTTGCCGATCGTCGCGAGCGCCTGGGGCGTCGGCCGGACGGCGGCGTCGCTCGAGCCGGGAACCGCCGCCAGGGAGGCCGGCTCGGGCCCGCCCGAGGAGCCCCCGCTGCCGAAGGCAGTCAGGAGCAGCGTGACGATGCCCAGCACGGCGAGCGCCGACACGATCACGATCCGGCGTGCGCGTCGCTGGGCGCGGCGCCTGCGTTCACGGAGACGTGCGGCTTGCCGGGAGCGCGGCGAGGCCATCGCGGGCACGGTAGCGCACCCGGCAGCGCCCTTCATGCCCCACAGGGGCGTGCGGCCGACGGACGCCAGGGGCAGGGCTACGATCGCTCCATGTCGGCGCCTCCGCGGATCCGGATCCCCCGGTGGGTGCAGCTCGTCGTCCTCCCGGTCGCGCTCGTGCTCGCGTTCCTGCTCGCGCGCACGCTCGGGCACGTCATCTTCCTCTTCCTGACGGCGGCCGTCATCGCGTTCACGCTCAACCCGCTCGTCCGCGACCTGACGCGGCTCCGCCTTCCGCGCGGACTCTCCGTCGCGATCGTCTCGATCGTCTTCGCCGCCGCGGTGATCGGGCTGCTGGTGGCGCTCGGAACCGTGGTCGTGTCGGAGACACGCACCGCCGCGGAGCGAATCGACAGCTACCTCACCGAGGAGAACGCGGCAACGGGCCAGACGGGGGTCGAGGTCGACATCGACAAGCTCCAGGCGTGGCTCGACGACCACGGCCTCGAGGGGATCCGGGTCGAGAAGCAGCTCGACGACCTCACGCAGTCGATCGGCGCGGGTGAGGTCTCGAGCTACGCCCAGGACGCGATCTCGTTCGCCCAGGGCGCTGCCGTGTCGGTGATCCTGATCGTCTTCTCGATCGTCCTGATCGCGGTGATCTCGATCTACATGCTCCTCGACATGCCGCGGCTCGAGGAGTCGATCGACCGGCGATTCCCACCGCACGACGGCCCGCCGCTCACGCAGCGGATCGAGCGCGCGCTCTGGGGCTACGTGCGCGGCCAGGCGATCCTCTCGCTCGTCATCGGGACGAGCGCCGGCGTCGGCATGTGGATCCTCGGCAAGACCGGCCTCGTCGAGGGCGCCGACCGCTACGCGCTCCTCTTCGGCGTGTGGACCGCCTTCATCGAGGTGATCCCCTACATCGGGCCGTGGCTCTCGGCGGTTCCGCCAGCGATCTACGCGCTCGTCGTGGACCCGATCAGCGTCCTCTGGGTCGCGGCCCTCTTCGTGTTCATCTACCAGATCGAGGGTCACGTCGTCGTGCCGAACGTGATGGCGAACGCGCTCCGCCTCCACCCGCTCCTCGTGATCTTCGGCCTGCTCGCCGGAGGCGAGCTGTACGGGATAGCCGGGGTGCTCGTCGCGCTGCCGACGATGGCCGCGGGCCGGGCGATCTGGGAGTTCTTCCGCGAGCGCATCGACCTCGATCCGTGGGACGACCATCGTGACGGGGACATTCCCGTCGAGGTCGAGCTCGAGCCGCCGCAACCCGCGAGCCGCGTGCCCTGAGGCGCGCCCGCGCGTACCCTTGGCCCCATGAGCTTCCCCGTCACACGGCTTCGTCGCCTGCGGCGCACGGACACGCTTCGTGCGCTCGTGCGCGAGACGTCGCTCTCGCTGGACGACGTCGTGATGCCGCTCTTCGCCTGCCCCGGAGAAGGGGCCGTCCGGCCCGTGGAGGGGCTGGCCGGGATCGCCCAGCGCTCGGTCGACGAGCTCGTGCGCGAGGCCGGCGAGCTCGCCCGGCTCGGCGTCCGCGCGGTTCTCCTCTTCGGCATCCCCGAGACGAAGGACGCCGAGGGCTCGGGCGCGTGGGACGACGACGGAATCGTGCAGCGGGCCCTCCGGGCACTGCGCGCCGACGTGCCGGGGCTGACCCTCCTGACCGACGTTTGCCTGTGCGAGTACACGGAGCACGGGCACTGCGGCGTCCTCGACGGTGACACGGTCGCCAACGACGAGACGCTCGAGCTCCTCGCGCGGACCGCCGTGAGCCACGTCGACGCCGGCGCCGATGCGGTGTGCCCGAGCGACATGATGGACGGCCGGGTCGCCGCGATCCGCGCCGCGCTGCCCGACACCCCGATCGTCTCGTACGCCGCGAAGTACGCGTCGGCCTTCTACGGGCCGTTCCGCGAGGTGGCCGAGTCCGCGCCGGCCTTCGGCGATCGGCGTGGGTACCAGATGGACCCCGCGAACGGCCGCGAGGCGCTCCGCGAGTGCGCGCTCGACCTCGACGAGGGAGCAGACGTGCTGATGGTGAAGCCCGCGTTGCCCTACCTCGACGTGATTCGCGCCGTGCGGGAGCGCTTCGACTGCCCCGTCTGGGCGTATCAGGTCTCCGGCGAGTACGCGATGGTTCGGGCTGCGGCGGACGCCGGCCACCTCGAGGAGCGCCGCGCCGCGCTCGAGTCGCTGACCGCGATCAAGCGGGCCGGGGCGGGCACGATCGTCACGTACTGGGCCAAGGACCTCGCCGCGTGGCTCTGACGCGGTCGGGCCTCTGGCGCTCGGCGACCGGCCTCATCCCCGGCGGGGTGAACTCGCCCGTCCGTGCGATGCGCGCCGTCGGCCTCTCCGAGCCGGTGTTCATGCAGCGCGGCGAGGGCGCCTCGATCGAGGACGTGCACGGGAATCGCTACGTCGACTGGGTGCAGTCGTGGGGGCCGCTCGTCTTCGGGCACGCCGATCCCGAGACGCTGGACGCCGTCCAGGCGGCGGCGGAGCGTGGGACGAGCTTCGGTGCGCCGACGGAGGCCGAGGTCGAGCTCGCGGCGGAGATCGTCGACGCCGTGCCCTCCGTCGAGATGGTGCGCCTGGTCAGCTCGGGCACGGAGGCGTCGATGAGCGCCCTCCGGCTCGCCCGCGGAGTGACGCGCCGCGACCGGGTGATCAAGTTCGCCGGGTGCTACCACGGTCACGTCGACGCGCTCCTCGCCGAGGCCGGGTCCGGCGTGATGACCCTCGGGATCCCGTCCACGCCCGGAGTTCCGTCGGGCGCGACCGCGGACACGATCGTCTGTCGCTTCAACGACGTCGACGGCGTCGCGGCGGCCTGCGCGCGGTACGGCGAGGGGCTCGCCGCGATCGTCGTGGAGCCCGTTGCCGGGAACATGGGCTGCATCCCGCCCGAGCCGGGGTTCCTCGAGGCGCTCCGCTCCCTCTGCGACGCGACCGGTGCGCTGCTCGTCTTCGACGAGGTGATGACGGGCTTTCGCGTGGCCCGAGGAGGGGCGCAGTCGCTCTACGGCGTGCTGCCCGACCTGACGACCCTCGGGAAGATCGTCGGCGGGGGGCTGCCGGCCGCGGCGTTCGGCGGCCGGGCGGAGCTGATGGAGCGCCTGGCGCCGGTCGGCGACGTCTACCAGGCCGGCACCCTCTCCGGGAACCCGCTCGCGACCGCGGCCGGGCTCTCCGTCCTGGGCCGTCTCCGCGACCCGTCGGTGTACGACGAGCTCGAGCGGCTCGGCGCGCTCCTCGAGGACGGCCTCGCGCCGTTCGGGACCGTGCAGCGCGTCGGCGCGATGCTCACGCTCTTCTGCCACGACGGCCCGGTTCGCGACCACGAGGACGCGCGCGCCTGCGACACCGACCGCTTCGGTGCGCTCTTCCGCCATCTCCTCGCCGCGGGGGTCTACGTGCCGCCGTCGCAGTTCGAGTGCCTCTTCCCCTCGACGGCCCACACGGACGACGACGTCGAGCGGACTGTGGCGGCCGTCCAGGCGTTCGCCGAGAGCCCCACGGCGTGACGGGGAGCCGAGGCAGTCGCGGCGGCGAAGCCGACGCCTTCAGGGATCTGCCCGGCCGAAGGCCGGGATCAAGCGGCGGGATCTCGCGCGAGCAAGATCCCGCTCGCGAGCGGAGCCTCCACGTGACGCTGTTCGAGGACATCGCCGCGGCGGCCGCGGCGGAGAGCCCGCTGTGGGCGAACGCGCTGCGACCCGACGAGGCGCGCGAGGTGGTCCCCGTCTTCTCGCCGCTCGTCCCGGACGAGCAGCTCGCCCTCGGGCTCGAGACGATCTACGAGGGCTACCTCCTGCACTACGGCCGCTCTCGGCTCTTCGCTCCGCCCGACGAGGACGTCGCCCTGCTCCTCGGTGACGCGCTCCTGGCGCACGGCCTCGTCCTCGTCGCGGCGACCGGCTCCGTCGCCGCGGTGGCAGACCTCGCGGAGCTGCTCGCGCTCTGCACGCAGGCGCGCGCGGACGGCGCCGACGGCGACGGGGTCGCCTGGGCGGCGACCGCGGCACGCCTGGGCGCGGGTGGCCTGGACGAGGCGCGTACCCAGCTGCGGGGGGCGCGCGATCCCGGGCCGCTCGAGCGCCTCGCCCGCGCGACCGCGGGGGACGAGCCGGTCGACGCGGCGCTCGCCGCGCACGCGACGCGGCTCGTATAGCATCGCCCGCGATGGCCGCTGCGCTGTGGCTTCTCGCGGACGCCGCCTCGGAGGGCAAGAAGGTCGTGCTCTCGATGCTGGTCGTCGGGCTCGTGTTCCTCGCCGTGATCCTCCTCGGAGACCTGAGTCACTACGCCGCCAACCGTCGCCGCCGCTCGAAGCTCGACCGGCCGCTCTAGCGCCGCGCGGCGGCTGCCGCCGGCCTCGTGCTCCTAGACTGACCGCGGCATGGCGGCCCCGGCGAAGGATCTCCGCGAGTGGATCGGGCTCCTCGAGCGCGAGCGCGAGCTCGTCCGCGTCCGCGCAGAGGTCGATCCCGATCTCGAGATCACCGAGATCGTCGACCGCGTCGTGAAGTCAGGCGGGCCTGCGCTCCTGTTCGAGAACGTCAGCGGCTCACGCCTCCCGCTCCTGATCAACCAGTTCGGCACGGAGCGGCGCATGTGCCTCGCCTTCGGCGTCGACCGGCTCGACGACATCGCGGCCCGGCTCGGCGAGGTGCTGGAGCTGCAGCCGCCGCAGGGGCTCATGGACAAGGTCCGGAAGCTCGGCACGCTGAAGTCGATCGCGGACTCGATGCCGAAGAGCGTCTCGAGGGGCCCGTGCCAGGAGATCGTCCTCGCCGGCGACGACGTCGACCTCGACCTGCTGCCGATCATGCGGTGCTGGCCGCTCGATCCCGCGCCGTTCGTCACGTTGCCCGCGGTGATCACCCAGGACCGCGAGACCGGGGTCCGCAACGTCGGGATGTACCGGATGCAGAAGGTCGACCGCAGGACGACCTTCATGCACTGGCAGGTGCACAAGGACGGCCGCGCCGACCTGCTGGCCGCGCCCGACGGCCGCATCCCCGTGGCCGTGGCTCTCGGTCTCGATCCGGTCACGGCGTACTCCGCGAGCGCGCCGTTGCCGAAGCACGTCGGCGAGCTGATGGTCGCCGGCTTCCTCAAGGGCTCACCGGTGCAGATGGTGCGGTGCAAGACGATCGACCTGGAGGTCCCGGCCAATGCGGAGATCGTGCTCGAGGGCTGGGTCGACGCGGCGGAGTCCGGGCTCGAGGGCCCCTTCGGCGACCACACCGGCTACTACACGCCGCCCGAGGAGTTCCCGCTCTTCCGGATCTCGGCGATCACGATGCGGCGCGACGCGATCTACCCGTCGATCGTCGTCGGCAAGCCGCCCGCCGAGGACGAGTGGCTCGCGAAGGCGACGGAGCGGATCTTCCTTCCCGCGATCCGCATGAGCGTGCCCGAGATCGTCGACTACGACCTGCCGACCGCCGGCGCGTTCCACAACTGCGTGATCGTCTCGATCCGCAAGCGCTTTCCCGGCCATGCGCGGAAGGTGATGCACGCGATCTGGGGGCTCGGCCTGCTCTCGCTCTCGAAGTCGGTCGTCGTCGTGGACGAGCACGTCGACGTCCACGACTACTCCCAGGTCTTCTTCCACGTCTGCGCGAACGTCGACCCGAAGCGCGACGTCCTCCTGAGCGAGGGGCCGCTCGACCAGCTCGACCACTCGTCGGTGCTGCCGAGCTACGGGGGGAAGATCGGGTTCGACGCGACGACGAAGGGCCCGGCCGAGGGGACGCGCGAATGGCCGGCCGAGATCGAGATGGCCGCCGATGTGCGCGCTCGAGTCGACGCTCGCTGGTCCGAGCTCGGGCTGCCCGAGCGTTGACGGTGCACGCCGCCCGCGGAAGCGTGCAGAATGCACGCCGGGCCGGCGCGTGCGGCCCGGGCGAGGAGCCGGTGGGTCGTTGACAGCCGCGGCCGCCGGTCGGTTGAATCGGACACGAGGCAG
>DASXAW010000164.1:0-16230 GCA_036406535.1 Gaiella sp. | reverse complement strand
GGCAGGTCTTCTGACTCGGGGCGCCCCCTCCCGCCGCCTTCCCGGCCTCGCGGCCAGTGGCGTCGGTGGCGGGAGAGCATCTCCCCTCACAGCGGCGGGACCGTCCCGGATTCGCACCGGGTTCCCTCACCGCGCTCCTCTGTGCGGCGAGACTACCACTCGGCGCAGCGCCTCAGGGCCGCCCGCATGTGTCACTCGAATTCGCATCAAGCACGCGCGGGCGCGCGCCGATAAAGAGTCATGCAGTCGACTCGGGCCGAGCGGCCGGGGCAGCTCACATTGGAGATCGGACGTTGGAGCGTCGGCGTGACCACGCTCGCGGTCACTGTCGTGTTCGCGCTCGTCGTCGGGATGCTGCTCAACAGCAACCGGCACAACAACAACCGCGCCGGGGACTGGCGGCGGCGGGCCGTGGCCGCAGAGGAGGTTGTCGGCGGTCTTCGCGTCGTGCTCGCCGACCGCAGCAAGGAGCTCAACCAGCGAACGCGGCAGGCCAACGTGCTCGCGGCGACGCTCGCGGCGAGCCGGGGCGAGCTGCGCCAGTCGAAGTCCCGGGCCGGCGACCTTGCCGAGCAACAGCGCCGGCTCGCGAGCGACTTCGCCCAGGCCGAGACGTCGCGACGGAAGCTCGCGACGCAACGGGCGGCCCTCGCCTCGGTCGCCACTTCCCTGAGCTCGTGCAGCCAGGGGCTCCAGTCGGTCGTCGCGGCCGCGCAGAGCGGCAAGCCGAAGGCGGAGCTCGCCAAGGCACAGCCGTTCCTCACGCAGTGCAGCCGCGCCCGGGCGCGTCTCGGCGCCGTCCGGGAGAGCGCCAGGTGATCAAGGCCCTCGCGCTCGGGCTCACGCTCGTCGTCACCGTCCTCCTGACCGGCTGCGGCATCGTCGTGACGGAGGCGCCCACCACCGGTGACGTCCGCGCGACGGCCCCGCCGCTGGTCCCGGCGTTCCCGGAGGTCGAGGCACTCGCGCCGGCACCCACGCGCACGCTCTCGTCGGGAAAGGCGCGACGCCTCGCCCGCCAGGCCGCGCTCGAGATCCGCATCCCCACCTGCGGCGACGGTCCCCTGGGACGGGGCTTCGCGCTCGACGCGCACACGCTGGTCGCCAATCGCGCCGTGGTTCCCGGAGGCGGGTGGGTGCGGGTCGTCACCGCAAACGGCCGATCGACCGCGGTCGGCGCCGCGACCGCCTACCGCCTCGGCGAGCTCGGCGTCATCCATGTCGACCGTCGGCTTCCGCCGGGTCTCGGGTCCGACCCGAACGTCGGTGCCGGGGCGTCGGTCGTGGTCGTCGCCGAGCGCGGCGGCAAGCTCCGGATCCTTCCGGGGGTGATCGTGGACACTGTCTCCGGAGCGCCGTTCGGCGCCAGGACGAAAGTGCTTCGCCTGAGCTCGGATGTTCAGGAGGGGGACGCAGGCCCCGTCATCGACGCCCGGGGACGGGTCATCGGCGCGGTGTTCGGCGTCGACGAGGGGACGAGCCTCGGGCTCGTGGTCCCGGTCGGCGCGCTTCGCGGGCGTGCGGCCAGGCGCACGGTCGACGCGCTCGCCGCCTGCGACTGACGAGGCGTCGTCCGCACTCGGCGCTGCCGTCGCCCCCGCGGACGAACCGAATGACGGCGCGTGCCTACGATTCGGCGATGTCGACTCACGTCACGACGACGCGGCGCTCGGCCCTCTCGTTGTGGCTTCCCGTTCTCGTCTGGGCGGGCGTGATCTTCGCCTTCTCCTCGGTGCCGAGCCTCGGCACCGGGCTCGGCACGTGGGACCTCGTGCTGCGGAAGCTCGCGCACGTCTCCGAGTACGCCCTCCTCGGCCTGCTGCTCGCGCGCGCGGTGCGGCGGCCTGCGCTCGCGGTCGTGCTCGCCGCGTGTTACGCGGTCACGGACGAGATCCACCAGACGTTCGTGGAAGGCCGCCACGGCGCCCCGCTCGACGTCGCGATCGACACGGCCGGCGCGCTCGTCGGGGTCCTCGTCTGGCTGCGATGGAGCCGGCGGGCGTGACTGCCCTCATCCTCGACCTCGACGGAGTCCTCGGCGACACGCGGCCGCTCTGGCGCGACTGGCTCGCGGATGCAAGCCGCGTGCTCGGGGTCGAGCCCGATGCGCTGCCCGAGGACCGCGGCGACGCGGCCGCCACGCTCGACGACGGCGCGGGGAACTGGCGCGTCCTACTCGGCCGCTACGCGGCCGACCGCGCACCCGTCTACCTGCGCCCGGATGCCGGCGTCAGCGCCGCCCTGCGGGGGCTCGCCTCGGCCGGGTTCCGCCTCGGGGTCTGCACCGACGCCCCGGAGGAGCTCGCACAGGTCGCGGTCGCGCAGCTCGGGGCGATGCGACGAGTCGAGGCCGTGGAGTGCGGAGCCGGCTCCGTCGACCGGCTGCGGGCCCGCCTCGGAGACGCCGCCGAGCTGGTGACGACGCGTGCGCGGCTCCTGGAGCGGGCGCGCGAAATCTAGAATCGACCCCATGGAGGGCCGAGACGTCCCGGACCGGCAGCTCGATGCGCTGCTCGAGCGCCTCGACCGCATCGCCGAGCAGCTCGAGCGCATCGACGGTCGCCTCGAGGCGCAGGAGGGGTTCCTCCAGGTGACGCGCGAGCTTCGCGCGCTCACCGACTCGCTGAACGCGGTCGCCTACGCCGCGCTCGGCCAGTCGCCCAGAGTCCGCCGCAGGGCGGGCTGACTCACAGGCTTGGAGCGCTAGCGTGCGAAGCGGGAGACCGTGCCCGTCTGCGAGACGACGTAGAGCTGGGCCCCGTCGAGGCTCTCGCCGAACGACGTCAGCTGCGGCACCTTGACGGGCTCGACGCGGAGGCCGCCGCCTGCGGCCGGCATGCTCCAGATCGTGCCGCTGCAGTAGTCGCCGAACACATAGCGACCGCGGAGCCGCGGGACGGCGTTGCCGCGGTAGACGTATCCGCCGGTGACCGAGCAGCCCTCGTCGTGCGTGTATTGCGCGACAGGCTGGACGAGCCGGCCGGGCCCCAGCGACTTGTCCTCGTATGAACTCGTGCCCTCGTACACGTCCCAGCCGAAGTTGACGAGCCCGCTCGTCCCGTACGGGAGATGGTCGATCTCCTCGATCGAGTCCTGGCCGACGTCTCCGAGCCAGAGATCCTTCGTCCCGCGGTCGAAGCTGAAGCGCCACGGGTTCCGGAGGCCGACCGCGACGATCTCGGGCGTCGGATTCGCCTGCGTCACGTCGAGGCGGAGCATCTTGCCGAGCAGGCTGTCGGGGTTCTGGGCGCGGTTCTCGGGGTCGCCGCCCGCGCCTCCGTCGCCCATGCCGACCCAGAGCTTGCGGTCGGGCCCGAAGACGAGGTTACCGCCGTTGTGGTTCGAGTAGGGCTGGTCGATGCGCAGGATCTGCCGGGCGCTGCCGGCCAGCGCGCGCCCGTTCCGCGCGCGGTAGCGGACGACGCGAGTCGAGCCGTCCGGCCTCGCCGTGTAGTTCACGTAGAACGTGTGATCGCGCGCATAAGACGGTGAGAAGGCGAGCCCCAAGAGGCCCTGCTCGCCGCCGTATGCGACGCGCGAGCGGATGTCGAGGAACGGATGCTTGACGACCTTCCCTCGCTGGATGACCCGGATCCTCCCCGGCTGCTCGACGACGTAGATACGGCTGGACTCTCCCGGGGCCTGTGCCGCGAGGACGGGGCTGGCCAGCCCACGAGCGATCGGGACGAGACGAGGCGACGCACTCGGCGCTGCGGACGACGCGCCGACCACGACTGCGCCGCAGCCGACCGCGAGAAGGAGCGCGACGCGCGTCACACATCGAGAATAGCCGCCGCGGCTCGCCGTCCGGCCTACGGCGCTAGGCTCCGGCCCGCATGAGGATCGTGATCGTCGGGGCTGGGCAGGTCGGCTCGACCATCGTCGAGGCGCTCCAGGCGGAGCACGACCTCAGCGTCATCGACGTCGCCCGCGAGCGCCTGGAGGCGCTCGCCTACCGGTACGACGTGCGCACGATCGAGGCGAACGGCGCGAGCAGCAAGGCGCTCCAGGACGCGGGCGTCGAGAAGGCCGACCTCTTCATCGCGTGCACGTCCCGGGACGAGGTGAATCTGGTCGCCTGCTCGTTCGCGCGGATCGAGGCGCCCAAGGCGACGACCGTGATCCGCACGTCGAACATCGAGTACATCCAGCTGTGGCGCGCCGGCCGGCTCGACGTCGACTTCGCGGTCTCCTCGGAGCTCGAGACCGCGTACGCCGTGACGCGGTCGATCGGCATGCCCGCCGCGCGACAGACGGACGTCTTCGCGCGCGGCCAGGTGCAGATCGTCGAGTTCGACGTGCCGGAGGGCGCCGACGCGGCGCTCGTCGGCCCGTCGTTGCGCGAAGCCCGTATCCCCGAAGACTCGCGAGTCCTCGGGATCATTCGCGGCGACTCCGTCACGCTGCCGCGCGGCGGCGAGACCATCGCGGCCGGCGACCGGATCGTCGTCATCGGCTCGCCGGAGGCTGCCCGGGCCTGGGCCGCGCACCTCGCACCGGACGAGCGTCCTGTCGAAGACGTCGTCGTGTACGGCGGCGGCCAGATCGGAGCCGCGATCGCGCGCATGCTGAGTCAACAGAACATCGGCGTGCGACTGATCGAGCCGGAGCTCGCCCTGGCACGCGAGGTGGCGGAGCAGCTGCCCCGCTGCCGGGTGTTCAACGCGACCGGCATCGACGTCGACTTCCTCGAGCGCGAGCGCATCGGGCGCGCACAGGCGGCGGTCTTCGCGATCAAGGACGACGCGAAGAACCACTACGCGGCGACCCTCGCCCGCGTCCACGGCGTCCCGTTCACGATCGCGGTGGTGCACGACGCGATCTCGACGCAGGTCTACGAGTACTCGGGCGTCGACGTGACGATCAACCCGCGCGGCGTGACGGCCGAGGAGATCGTCCGGTTCGCGCACGACCCCCGCACCCAGCAGGTGACCATGCTCGAGGGCGACCGCTACGAGGTGCTCGACATCACGACACAGCCGACGAGCGAGTACGTCGGGCTCCGCTTCCGCGACATGCCCATCCGCGGCGCGATGATCGGCGCGATCGTTCGGGACGGGACGGCCGTGTTCCCGCGAAGCGACGACGTCCTGCAGGCGGGCGACCGCGTGATCGTGTTCACGGAGACGTCGCGTGTCCCCGACGTCGAGCGGGTGCTGTGAGGCGCGACGCGGCGGGCCGGGTCGCCGGCCGGACGTGGGTGGCGATCGACCTTCCCGGGGCCCTCGGGCTGACGGGGACGATGCTCGCGTACCTGAGCCTCTCGTCGCTCGTCCCGGCGGCCGTCGCGATCGGGTACCGCGAGCCGGTCTGGCCGTTTCTCGCCGCCGGCGGCATCACGGGCACCGTCGGCCTGGGCCTGCATGCCCTCGGCAGACGCGCGCCCGGCCCGATCGGGTTCCGCGAGGGCTACCTCGTCGTGTCGCTCACCTGGCTCCTGGCAGCCGTCTATGCCTCGCTTCCGTACCTTCTCTCCAGCGACCCCCAGCTCTCGCATCCCGTCGACGCGTTCTTCGAGGGCATGTCGGGTTTCTCGACGACCGGGGCGAGCGTCGTCACGAGCCCGGAGAGCATGGACCGCTCGCTGCTCCTCTGGCGGCAGCTCAGCCAGTGGCTCGGGGGCATGGGGATCATCGTCCTCGCACTCGCCGTCCTCCCGAGGCTCCGGATCGGCGGACGGCAGATGTTCGAGTCGGAGCTGCCAGGGCCGGAGGTGAACCAGCTCGCCGAGCGGATCCGCGACACGGCCCGACGCCTCTGGCTCCTCTACATCGGGCTGACGCTCGTGCTGATCGGGCTGCTGCTCGCGATCTGGGTAACGGGGCTCGACGACGCGATGAGCCCTTTCGACGCCGTCTCGTACGCCCTCAGCACGATGCCCCTCGGCGGGTTCGCGCCCGATGCGCGCTCGTTGGAGCTCTTCGCGCCGGTCACGCAATGGGTCATCGCGGCGTTCATGGTCCTCGCGGGGCTCAACTTCGCCCTGCTGTACCGGGCCATCGTCCGGCGGCGGCCCGGCGTGCTGCGCCGCGACGAGGAGGCTCGGCTCTACGCCGTGCTCCTCGCCGTCGGGACGGTCGTCGTGCTCGCAGAGCTCCTCCACTCGGATCTCGCCAGCGGCGAGGAGGCCGTCCGGCAGGCGTTCTTCCAGACCACGTCCCTGATGACCGGGACGGGCTTCGCCGTCACGAACTACGTCTCCTGGCCGACGCTCAGCATCATGGCGATGATCGGCCTGATGTTCGTGGGGGCCTCGGCGGGCTCGCCGACCGGCTCGATCAAGATCGTGCGGCACCTGCTCGTCGGGCGGATGCTGCGTCGCGAGCTACGCCAGACGATCCATCCGGAGCTCGTGATGCCGATCAGGCTGAACGGACAGGTCGTCGACGAACGGACGCTACGCGCCGTCCTCGCCTTCGTGCTGCTCTACCTCGGCACGTTCGTCGTCGGGGCCGCCGCGCTCGCGATCGACGCGCGCTTCTCGAACGTGGAGCTCGGCGTGACCGAGACGATCGCGGCCGCGGCCGGCACGCTCGGGAACGTCGGCCCCGGCCTCGGCTTCGCCGGGCCGATGGGCAGCTACGCCCCGTTCAGCGACGTGTCGAAGCTCGTGATGGCGAGCCTCATGTGGATCGGCCGGCTCGAGGTGCTCCCGGTTCTCGTGCTCCTCACCCGCGGGTACTGGCGGGTCTGACCCCTAGCCGACGAGCGCCTTGCGCAGCCGGTCCTCGAGACCCGGCTTGAGGATCGCGATCACCTGATCGCCAGGTCGGATCACCGTGTCCAGCCCGGCGACCTCGGCGACGCCGTTCCGGGTGATGGAGACGAGGCGGACCTCGTCGGGCAGCGAGAGCCCCGCGACCCGCTTGCCGGCCGCCGGCGCCTCGGGGGAGACCGACAGCTCGACGACCTCGAGTCCCTCCCGGCGGAGCTCGAGGAGCTTGACGAGCCCGTGCTCGGGCACCTCGTGCTCGACGAGGCCGAGCAGGCCGGACGTCGCGCACAGGGTGCGCGCCACGCCGAGCAGGTCGAAGTGGGCCTGGTTGCGCGGATCGTTGACGCGCGCGACGACCTTCGGCACCTGGTAGCCGTCCTGCGCGATCTGCGCGATCACGATGTTGTCCTCATCGTCGCCCGTCACCGCGAGGACGAGGTCGGGCGGCCGCGCGATCCCCGCCCGCTCGAGTACGAAGATCTCGGTCGCGTCCCCGGCGAGCACGACCGGACCGAGCTCGGCCTCGAGCTGCTCGAAGCGGTCGCGGCGCTGCTCGACGAGCGTCACCTCGTGGCCCATCGCCAGCAGCGAACGCGTGATGTTCGCGCCGACCTTCCCGCCGCCTGCGACGATCGCGTACATCAGACCGGGGTCGCCTCACACGAGCGGATGACGTCGGTGAGCGTCGCGATCGCCGTCTGCGTCGGGCACACCGTGCGGAGACCCCGCTCGGCGTAGAACGCGGCGCGCGCCGGATCGAGCACGCGCACCACGACGCAATTCGTGTCGTAGCGCCGCTGGACGACCTGCCCCACGACGACGTTCGTGTTGTCGCCGTTCGTCGCGACGACCGCGGCGTCCGCCTCGGCGATGCCCGCGCGCTCGAGGACGTCGACGTCCATGCCGTGCCCTACGACGAAGCCGCCGCGCCACTCGCCGAGCCGAGCGAGAGCGCCTTCGTCCTCGTCGATGCACGTCACGTCCCAGCCCTGTCCTGCGAGCTGCTTCGCGACCCCTGATCCCACGCGGCCGCACCCGACGATCACGACCTTCACACCGGTGAGGGTACTGGACGCGTCACCCCTCCTCGAAGACGCCGTCGGGGAACGCGACGACGAGCACCTCGCAATGCGCGTGCTTGAGGACGTAGTCCACGGTGGGCGAGAAGAACCGCGACTGGCGCCGCCAGCGCGGCGAGGAGCCGAGGACGATGAGATCGACCCGGCGGCGGTCCGCCTCTTCGACGATCGCATGTCCGATCGAGCGCGCGTTCACCGCATCCGCGTGCACCTCGACGTCGTTCTCCTCGCCGAGCGCGCGAGCCTCGGCGATCGAGTCGGCGGCGGCGCGGGCGAGGTCGGCGGGCAGCGGCGCCTCGAGCGCCCGCTCGCGCGGAACCTGCACGACCGTGATCGCCTCGACGCGCGCGCCGCGCTCCTTCGCGAGCGCGATCGCCGTGGCGACCATCTCCTCGCCGATCACCCCGAGCTTCATCGGAACGAGGATCCGGTTGAACAGCACGCCGGTCGGAAGGGCGATCCGGGGATCGACGTCCTCGAGCATCCCGAGCCGCGCGCGGTTCCTCGTCAGCCCGTAGATGACGAGCCCGATCCCGATCCAGGCCGGGCCGGCGTAGCGGGCCGACTCGTGGGTGACGAGTGCGATCACGAACACGGCGGCGGTGAGCGGTGCCCCGATCAAGGCGGGGAGCGGCACGTCGACGCCCCGAAGACGGACGTCGGGCCGCGCGCGGAACGGCCGACCGAGGTCCGGCTCGCGGCGGCGGAGCCGGATCACGGCGAGCTGCGCGAGCGTGAACGCGAGCAGCACGCCGAAGGAGTAGGTCCCGGCGAGGAAGCGCGCTTCGTCCGTCACCGGCGCCGCGACGAGCAGGACGGCGATCGCGACGAGCGCGATCAGCGCGATCGCCTCGCGCGAGACCAGGGTCTTCCGCTCGAGACGGCCGAACTCGCGCGGCAGCATCCCGTGCGTCCCCATCGAGTGGGCGAGGCGCGCGCAGCCGGAGATCGACGTCGTCACCGCCATCACGAGGATCAACGCGGCGGAGAGCCCGACCGCGACGCGCAGGACGTCGACGATGTCCGACGGCAGCTCCCCGCCGAACGCGGTCACGATCCCGACGAGCGGCGCCTCCAGCCACTGGTCGCCGAGCTCGGTCGTGCCGTCGGTCGCGGGGAACGCGGTCACGCCGACGATCGCGACGAGGACGGTGAGCACGACGACGAGGCCGATCGCCGTGAACAGCGAGCGCGGCAAGGTCCGCCCCGGCTCGCGCGCCTCCTCGGCGAGGTTCGCGACGGTCTCGAGGCCCGTGTAGGCGACGAAACCGAGCGGGATCGCATAGACGACGTCGTCGACCCAGTCCTGCCCCGGCGCGAGCGACAGGCCCTGGGAGAGGACGTCCGGCGAGAAGACGAGCGCGATCCCGAGGATCACGATCAGCGACTGGACGCCGAGGTCGAGTAGCGCCACCACGAGCGCCGGCGTGTGCAGCCGGCTCCGCCGGACGAGGCGAACGGTGGCGACGAGCGCGATCGTCGCGACGGCGGTGACCGTGTCCCACGGAGCGTCCCGGAGCGTCTCGAGCTCGAGCGCCGCGCCGATGTAGTGCGGCAGGAACAGCGCCGAGAGCGCGATCACGATGAGGTAGTCGAGGAACAGCGCCCAGCCGGTGATGAATCCCGTCAGGTCGTTGAAGGCGCGGCGCGTGAAGGTCTCCGCGCCGCCCGTCTCGGGCATCGAGGCCGTGCCCTCCGCGTACGACAGCGAGACGAGGAGGAAGATGAGCCCCGTCACGCCGAGCACGACCGGGGTGAGACCGAGCGCTGCGCTCGCGACGATCCCGAGTGCGACGTAGATCGACGCGCCGATCTCGCCGTACGCGATCGCGAAGAGCGCCGGCGCGTCGAGCGCGCGCTCGAAGCCGCGGACCTTGCGCGCCATTCAGCGGCCCCGCATCGTCTCGTGCCGCTTTCGCTCGAGCTGGATGCGCGCGACGCCGAGCGCGATGAAGAGCCCGCCGAGGAGGAAGCCGACGACTCCGCCGCCGTTGACCGCGGTGACGACCAGGAGCGCGATCCCGATCGCGACGAACGCGACCGAGAACACCACGATCGCCCGGCTGTACCAGCTCACGCGCGGCTTCCGCTCGTCGAGGCGGCGATCATCACCCGGCACGGCGCGCGCCGGAGCACGCGGTCGACGGTCGTCCCGAAGACGCCGCGGCGGCGGTCGACGAGGGTCTTGCGGGGCGAGCCGAGGACGATGATCTCGGCGTTCCGCCGTGCCGCGACCCGCACGATCTCGGTCGAGGCGCTCCGCCCGCGGACGAGCCGGCCCATCACGCGCACGCCGTAGGTGTCGCCGATCGCGATCGCCTCGTCGAGCTCGTCGTTCGCGACGCGCTCCTCCTCCGGGAGCGGCGCGTCGAGCGGCAGCTCCAGCGGCACCTCGAGAACGGTCACCGCGATGATCCGCGCGCCGCGCTCGGCCGCGAGCCGGCAGGCGAGATCGAGCGCGTCGTCGGACGGCCTGCCCGGCACGATCGGGACGACGATCCGCCGGTACTCGAGCGCCAGCGCCGCGCCGAACGCGGGCGGCGCCTTCACCGTCTCGCGGGCTGAGAGATGCAGTACGTAGCGCCTGTAGACGAGGTAGCCGACGAACCCCGCGATCAACCACCCCAGCCCGACGTAGCGGGTCGCCTCGTTCTGCACGACGATCACGACGAACGAGATCCCCGTGGCGATGCCGCCGAAGATCGCGAACAGCGGCCAGTCGACGCTTCCGATCCGCAGGTTCGGCCGCGACTTGTAGAGGAGCTCCGCATTGCGGCGGCGCACGCGGAGCCCGATGGTGGACGCATGCGCGACCGTGAACGAAAGGGTCGCCCCGAGCGCGTAGAGCGTCCCGACGAACGTGACGTCGCCCGGCAGGAGCACGAGGATCGGCGCGATGCAGGCGAACACGAGCAGCGTTATCCACGGCGTCTTGAAGCGTGGGTGCAGGCGCCGGAAGAGCTCCGGCATCTGCCGGTAGCTCGACATCGAGTACGTGATCCGCGACGCACCGATCACGCCGGCGTTCGTAGCGACGACGAGGATCGTCGCGGCGAGCAGTCCGACGTAGATCTGCATCCCGTCGAGGAACGCGCCGTGGAGGCCGAGGTTGTCGACGATCCCCAGCACGGGGTCGTTCGCATAGCCGCCGTCTTCCGGAGGGAGCCCGAGGAGCGTCGTCAGCTCGCCGTTGATCCGCTCGACGGGCATCGCCGAGAGCGCGACGAGCGGCAGCGTGAGGTAGATCGCGAACACCGCGATGGCGACGAGCTTGATCGCGCCGGGAATCGTGCGCGCGGGCTCGCGCGCCTCCTCGGCGAGGTTCGAGACGGTCTCGATCCCGGTATACGCGAGCATCGCGATCGGGATCGCGATCGCGAAATTCGACCACGTCGGCGCGACGCCCCAGTGGACGTTGTCCACGAGCACCTGCGGGCTGAAGACGAGCACCGTCCCCATCAGCACGAGCAGCACCTGCGTCGCGAAGTCCACGACCGCGAGGACGACGGAGAGCCGCGCCGCCTCCTGCACGCCGACGATGTTCAGCGCGACGAGCGCAACGATCACAACCGCTCCGCCGACGATGTCCCACGGGTTCGTCCGCAGCGGCTCCCAGAAGATCGAGAGGTAGTGCGGGACGAAGAACGCCGAGGTCGCGATCGTGACGACGTAGACGAGCGTCTGCGACCACGCCGCGCCGAACGAGACGACCTCGTCGAACGCGTGACGCGCGAAGCTCGACGAGCCGCCCGCCTCGGGGTAGCGCACCGTGCTCTCCGCGTAGCTCGCCGCCGTCGCGGCGAAGATCACGCCGGCGATCGCGAAGACGAGCGGCGTGAGCCCGAGCGCGAAAGAGGCGGTGACGCCGAGCGCGTAGTAGATCGACGAGCCGACGTTCCCGTACGCCGTGGCGAACAGCGCGGGCGTCCCGAGCACCCGCTCCATCCGCACCTCGCGGCGCCGTCTCGTCCCGGGCACCGGCGCAGTCTAGGCGGGGGAAACCATGTTTCCCCCGCCAGCCCCCTTCTTCTGCGACCATCGAGTCCACGCGACCCTGGCCTCCCGGGCGAATGAATCGCCCTCCGGCCGCATCGCGAACCGATTCCTCGACGCGAAAAGGCGTCTCCTATGCGCTATGCGTCGCGGCCGGAGGCCGGCTTTGCCGGCCGGGAGGCCACGCGCAGGCCGACCCGTGCGCGACGGAGAAGGAAGGGGCTCGTGGGGGAACCATGTGGTTCCCCCACGTCGTCAGCCGTGGATCGAGGCGATGATGGGGATGATCAGGATCGCGACGATGTTGGCGATCTTGATCATCGGGTTGATCGCCGGGCCGGCCGTGTCTTTGTAGGGATCGCCCACGGTGTCGCCGGTGACGCCCGCGGCGTGGGCCTCGGAGCCCTTGCCGCCGTAGGCTCCGTCCTCGATGAGCTTCTTCGCGTTGTCCCAGGCGCCTCCGCCGGACGTCATCGCGATGGCGAGGAACAATCCGGTCACGATCGTCCCGATCAGCAGCCCGCCGAGCATCTCCGGCTTGATGATCCCGACGATGATCGGGAAGAGCACCGGGACGAGCGCGGGCGCGAGCATGCTCCTGATCGCCGACCCGGTGACGATCGAGATCGACGTCGCGTAGTCGGGCCGGGAGGTGCCCTCCATGATCCCCGGGTCCTCGCGGAACTGGCGGCGCACCTCCTCGACGACCTCGCCGCCGACGCGGCCGACGGCGGTCATCGCCATCGACGCGAAGAGGAACGGCATCAGGCCGCCGACGAACAGCCCGGCGATCACCCACGGGTTCTCGAGGTCGAAGCTCACCCCGAGGCCCTCGTCGGCGAGACGTCGGACGTACTCGTCGAAGAGGATCAGCGCGGCGAGGCCCGCCGAGCCGATCGCGTAGCCCTTCGTCACCGCCTTCGTCGTGTTGCCGACCGCGTCGAGCGGGTCGGTCACGCCGCGCACGGACTCCGGCATGTCCGCCATCTCGGCGATGCCGCCGGCGTTGTCCGTGACGGGCCCGTACGCGTCGAGCGCGACGATCAGGCCGGTCATCGAGAGCTGCGCCATCACGGCGACGCCGATCCCGAAGATCGACTGGTCGGCCGCGTAGTAGGAGCCGACGATGCCCGCGGCGATCACGAGGACGGGCGCCGCCGTCGCCTGCATGCCGTAGGCGAGGCCCGCGATGATGTTCGTCGCGTGGCCGGTCTGCGAGGCCTCGGCGATCTTCTTCACCGGATGCCAGCGCGAGCCCGTGTAGTACTCGGTGATCGCGACGAGGAGGAAGGTCACCGCGAGGCCGATCAGCGCGGGCCCGTAGAGCTGCCAGAACGAGAAGCGGTCGCCGTCGAACGCCGTCGTCACGGGGATGAAGCCGAGCGCGGAGAGGACCGAGGCGACGATCACGCTCTTGTAGAGCGCGTTGATGATGGCGTTCTCGCCGCGTCCGATCCAGGCGAAGAACGTGCCGATCACCGAGGCGATGACCGAGACGCCGCCGAGCGCGAGCGGGTAGAGCCAGAGCTGGCCCGACGGGAACGCGGTGCCGAGCAGCATCACAGCGACCGCGGTCACGGCGTACGTCTCGAACAGGTCGGCGGCCATGCCCGCGCAGTCGCCGACGTTGTCCCCGACGTTGTCGGCGATCACCGCGGGATTGCGCGGGTCGTCCTCGGGGATGCCCGCCTCGATCTTCCCGACGAGGTCGGCGCCGACGTCGGCGGCCTTCGTGAAGATGCCGCCGCCGAGCCGCGCGAACACGGAGATGAGCGAGCCGCCGAACGCGAGCCCGATGAGGTCGTCGACCGCAGAGTCCGGGCTGTTCCCGATCCAGCCGGTGAGAATCCAGTAGTAGCCCGCCACGCCGAGGAGCCCGAGGCCCACGACGAGCAGGCCGGTCACCGAGCCGGCCCGGAACGCAACGCGGAACGCCGGCGCGACGCCCTCGCGGGCGGCCTCCGCCGTCCGCACGTTCGAGCGTACCGCGACGTTCATGCCGATGAACCCGGCGGCCGCCGAGAGCGTGGCGCCGAACAGGAACCCGATCGCGGTCCCCCAGCCCAGGTCGTTGTAGAACCCGAGCAGGAGGAACGGCACGACCGCGACCACCGCGATCGTCGTGTACTGCTTGCGGAGGTACGCGCCTGCGCCCTCCTGCACGGCGCGGGAGATCTCCCGCATCCGTTCGTTGCCCGCCGGCTGCTTGAGGAGCCACCAGGTCAGGTAGAGGCCGTACAGGATGGCGACGCCCGCGCAGACGAGCGCGAACAGCACGGCATGGTCAACGAAGAAATCCATCAATCCTCCGGGTGGGCGCCCACACAAAGAGACGCCGATCAGGCGTCAGCGCGGGGCATTATGCAGAAGGTGCCTGGATCGTGCCCGGTTCACCGCACCGGCGCAGTCACGCCGACCTGCCCGGCGTAGATCTCCTCGAACGACGCGCCGGCGGCGCGCTGCGCGATCTGGCGCTCGGCTGCGTTGCGCTCGGGCAGGCGGAGCCACGGCGTCGCCCCGATCTCGTCCGCCATCGGCAGCACCCACTCGACAAGCCGCTCGACGCGGGCGCGGGCCGGCAGGACGTCGCCGCGCTCGAGGTCGATCAGCTCACCCGAGAGCCCGTGCCGGATCGCGCGCCAGAGGTTCTCCTCGATCAGGCGGTGCGGGTGCTCCGGGAGCGGCTCGCCCTCGTCGATCGCGCGGGCACAGCGCGCCGTCAACGAGACCATCAAGGCCACGAGCGACTGCGCGTCCGCGACGTCGGGCTGCGCGTCGCAGATCCGGATCTCGACCGTCGGGAACGTCATGTGCGGCCGCACGCTCCACCAGAGCTGCGTCGGCTCGTCGACCGAGCCGGTCTCGTAGAGGAAGCGGACGTACGCCGCATGCTCCTCCCAGGAATGCAGCGCGTCCGGCACGCCGCACCGCGGGAAGAAGCGGGTGAAGACCTGCGTGCGCGCCGAGTGGAGCCCCGTGTCGACCTCCTCGTGGAACGGCGAGCTCGCCGAGACGGCGAGGAGCTCGGGAAGCCAGTTCCGCAGCGCGCTCGAGACCTGGACGGCGCGATCGGCGCCCCGGATCGCGACGTGGGTGTGGACCCCGAACGTGTTGTTCCGCCACACGACGTACTTGAGGATCTCGTCGTTCCGCCGGTAGTGAGGCGTGTCGATGATCCGCTGGTCGCGCCAGCTCGACCAGGGATGCGTCCCCGTCGCGCCGAGCAGGAGGCCGAGGGGCTCGACGAGCGCCGCGAGCTCGGCACGCCGGTCGGCCAGCGCGCCCGGGACGTCGGCGAACGTCCCCTGCTTGCCGGTCTTGACCTCGACCTCGGATGCGATCAGCTCGCCCACGAGGTTCGGCTCGAGCGACGTTCCGCGGGCCGCGGCCTGGACCTCCTCGAAGCGGTTGACGAGGTCGAGCGTCTCGCGGTCGAGGAGCGCGAACTCCTCCTCGACCGAGACGGTGAAGTCCTCGGCGTCCTCGAAGCGCTGCCGGGCCTCGGCCAGCAGCCGCTCGTAGGGCAGGTGATCCGACGGGTGCATGTCCCGCGAAGGCTAGACGGTTCCGCTTCCCTTTCGATAGCGGCCCGAGAGCGCTTGCACGGCGCCCGACGTCAGGTCGGAACGTAGCGGCTCCTCCGAGGTCGTACGTGGCCGGGCGGGGCTCTTGGCTCAGGCCGGTCACGTCCTGACCTCCACGGCTCCACTCGCGCGAGCACAGGCGCGTGCAGTCGTTCGAGCCGGTGCCGCCCGAGAGGTACCCGTGCCAGAGGAGGACCCCGGTGATCGTGTCGTCCGCAGGCCGGGCCGGCCGCGACAACCGTGTCGCGGCCGGCCCGTTCCCCCCTCGCCCCTCCCCGGTCGTCGGGGCGCGGGTCGGGCTGAGGGGCATCCCGGCCCGTCCCCCCACGATCGGATGACAACCGGCGTCGGTCGTGCAGTGACGCGGCGGTTCCGCCGGGCTCTCGCTCCGGATCGTCCGCCGACCACGCTCGCCGCCCATCCGGGTCCGAGCGTCTCGTGGTCGCCGGCCGAACCGGGCACGCCGGCCCGGCGGATGGCCACGTCGGGATGTGGATCGCCCGCGTTCGCAGTCCGTCACGGGACCGGCACGACGCGAAGCCGTCAGGCGACCCGGTCGTACCGATCCTCGTGAGCGTCATGGTCATCGCGAGCGACCCATCTCCTCTTTCAACGTCCTACAGCCAACCGCGGTGGACGTACTTGCGGTTGAAGCTGTCCGTCGTGTTGAAGCTGTCGTTGACCGAGTGGTCCGAGTAGTCCCAGGACCACTTCTGCCAGTTCGACGAGGTCGTGATGGCCTGCGTCGACGACTGCGTCAGGTTCGACGTGTTGTTGACCGCCGCTGCCCCGCCGTTCGCGGTGCCACCGCTTGCGTCGATCGTCCCGCCGGTCGCGGCGCCGCCGTTCGCGTTCGCCG
>DASXAW010000163.1:0-5587 GCA_036406535.1 Gaiella sp. | reverse complement strand
ACGAGGCCGGTGTGCCGGTCGTCCACGGCCCCGACGAGCACCCGTCGGCGCCGGGGCTCCACTTCGTCGGCTACGTGGTGTCCCTCGGCGGGACGCTCCGGCTCGTCGGCAGGCAGGCGGAGCAGCTCGCGCGGGCTGCGGCATGATCCTCAGCGGTGCCCGAAGTGGTGGGCGCGCGGGAGCGCGGTGACGAGGCCCGGGGCCGCGGCGACGCGGCGGGCGAGGGCCGAGAGGCTCTCGAGCTCGCGCACGAGGATGTTGCGGTTCCGCTCGAACCGCTCGTAGCGGCCGCGGACGAGCACGATCGGCTCGCCGCGCACGATCCCGCGATGTCGCTCGTAGACGTCCTTCGGGACGATGAGGTTCACCTGGCCGTGCTCGTCCTCGAGCAGCATGAACACGATCCCCTTCGCGGTCGCGGGCCGCTGGCGGGCGATCGCCATGCCCGCGAACGCGACCGCTGACCCGTGCCGCGCCTCGTGCAGCTCCGGGCTCGACAGTGTTCCCGGCGGCAGGTGCGGCCGGAGGAGCTTCAGCGGGTGCGTCCCGACCGAGAGGCCGGTCTCGCGGTAGTCGGCGAGCATCCGCTCCCAGCGGGTCAGGTCGGGCAGCTCCGGGGTCTCCGCGGTCGGGTCGAGCGGGAGCGGCAGCTGCTTCGCCTCTCCCCCCGTGCCCTCCACCGACCGGGGCCTCGTCGCGAGCCCGAGCTCCCAGAGGAGGTCGCGGCGCCTCGGGCCGAAACCGTCGCAGGCGCCGCCGCGGACCAGCGCCTCGAGCGCGTCCCGTGAGACCGCCGCGCGGCGGGACAGGTCGCCGACGTCCCGGTACGGGCCGTTCGCGGCCCGCTCCGCCTCGAGCGCCTCCGCCTCCTCCTTCCCCACCGACGAGACGTACGCGAGCCCGACGCGAACGGCGTGCGACGACTCGTCGCGAGGCTCCAGCGAGCAGCGCACCTCGCTGAGGTTCACAGCGGGTGGGCGCACCTCCACCCCCCGCCGCTGCGCGTCGCGCACGAGGCTCGCGGGCGGGTAGAAGCCCATCGGCTGCTCGTTGAGCAGTCCGCACAGGAACTCCGCCGGGTAGTGGTGCCGCAGCCAGGCCGACTGGTAGGCGAGCAGGCCGAACGCAGCCGCATGCGCCTTAGGGAACCCGAAGCCCGAGAAGCCGACGAGCGTGTCGAAGACCCCTTGCCCGACCTCCTCGGCGACGCCGTTCGCGACCGCTCCCTCGACGAAGCGCACGCGGTACGCCTCGAGCGCCGCGAGGCTCCGCTTGCGGCTCATCGCCCGCCGGAGACCCTCCGCCTCGCCGATCGTGAAGCCGGCCAATGCGATCGCGACGTCGAGCACCTGGTCCTGGAAGACGACGACCCCGAGCGTCGAGGCGAGCGGCTCGCGCAGCGACTCGTGCGGGACCGGGTAGACGAACGTCGGGTCCTCGCGGAGGCGCCGGCGATGCTCGATGTAGGGGTGAACGGCCTTCCCCTGGATCGGTCCCGGACGGACGAGGGCGACCTGGATCGTGAGGTCGTCGATCGTCTCGGGCCGCGTCCGGAGGAGGCTCTGCATCTGTGCACGGCTCTCGATCTGGAACACGCCGACGGTGTCAGCCGCCTGGATCTCGGCGAACACCGCCGTGTCGTCGAGCGGGACCCGCGAGAGGTCGATCGGCGCGCCGTGGAGCCGCGCGATCCGGTCGACGCACTCCTCGATGCAGGAGAGCATCCCGAGGCCGAGCAGGTCGATCTTCAGGAACCCCGCGTCGGCGCACGAGTCCTTGTCCCACTGGCAGAGCTGGCGACCGGCCATCGCCGCAGGCTGGACGGGGACGAGCTCGACGAGCGGCCGCGAGGAGATCACCATCCCGCCCGGGTGCTGCGAGACGTGACGCGGCAGCCCCGCGATCTCGCCGGTGAGGAAGCGAAACGCACGCCAGCGCTTGGAGAGAAGCTTCTGCTCCGCATCGGGCAGCGCCATGACCTCGTCCGCGACTTTCTCGGCGTGCCAGCCGTCGGTCACGCGCGCGAGCCGCTCGAGCTCTGCATGCGGCAGGCCGAGCGCCTTCCCGACGTCCCGGATCGCGCCGCGGGAGCGGTACGTGGCGAAGCTCGCGACGAGCGCCGCGTGCTCGTGCCCGTAACGCTCCGTGACCCGGACGATCAGCTTCTCGCGGATGTCGCGCGGGAAGTCGAGGTCGATGTCGGGGACCGACGTCAGTTCATGGTTGATGAAGCGGCCGAGCGAGAGGCCGTTCTCGACGGGGTCGACGTGCGAGAGCCCGGTCAGGTAGCAGACGATCGAGCCGACCGAGCTGCCCCGCCCCCGTCCCGGGGGAAGGAACATCCGCGGCGAGTCGCGGCCGCGCACCTCGAGCGCGCACTCGCGCGCTAGCTCGAGCACCTCGTGGTGGAGGAGGAAGAACCCCGCAAGCCCGAGCTTCCCGATCAGCTCGAGCTCGCCCTCGAGTCGGGCGCGTGCCCGACCTTGTGACACCGTGGTGCAAGCGCCGTACCGCTCGCCGAACGCGTGGTCGCAGATCGCCGCGAGCTGACGGATCGCCGGGTCGGCGCGGTCGGAGAAGTCGGGGTACCGGTAGCCGAGCTCCTCGGTGAGGTCGAAGACGAGCCGCTCGGCCAGCTCGACCGTGCGCTCCGCGGCTGCACGGTCGATCCCCCCGAAGCGCTCGACCATCTCGGCCGGCGGACGGAGCACCGCCTCCCGGTTCCCCCGCCGCTCGCGCTCGCAGCCGTCGAGCGACGTCCGGCAGCGGATCGCGACGAGCGCGTCCTGGAGCAGCGTCCGCCGCGGCGTATGCGCGTGGACGTTCCCCGTCGCGATCGTCTCGACGCCGAGATGCGCGGCGAGGTCGCGGAGCGTCGCGTGCCGGTGCGCATCCCCGCGCTCGTACGGGCGCTGCAGCTCGACGAAGAACCGCTCCCGGCCGAACGCGCCTGCGAGGCGCGCCGCTCCGGCCTGGTCGTGGAGCGCGAGCCCGTCCCGCGCGCAGCCGGAGAGGCAGACGAGGCCGTCGCTCAGCTCCGCGACGGTCTCGAGTGCGACGCTCGGCGGCAGCGGCTCCCGATCCTCGCGGCCCGGACGCCTCGTGCCCGCGTGCGCCGCGGTGAGGATCCGGCAGAGGTTCGCGTAGCCGCGGCCGGACTCGCAGAGCAGGGTCACGTGATGCCCACGGTCGAGCGTCACCTCGGCGCCCGTGATCGGCCGGATCCCCGCGTGCCTCGCCGCGTGGGCGAACTCGAGCGAGCCGTAGACGCCGTCGTGGTCGGTCAGCGCCAGCGCCGGGTAGCCGAGCTCCGCCGCACGGATGACGAGCTCCTCCGGATGTGAGGCGCCGTCGAGGAACGAGAACGCCGAGTGGCAGTGAAGCTCGACATACGACGTGGAAGAACCCATGGTTCCCCCACGAGCCCCCTCCTTCACCGCAACTCACCCGCCACCGTTTGTCGGGCCTCCCGGCCGGCAAAGCCGGCCTCCGGCCGCGACGCATAGCGCACAGAGCCAGCAAGCTCCGACAAACCACGGTCGCGATGCTCGACTGGGCGCCGCGGCAGCGTACGGGGCCGCCTGGTCATACTGGCCGCACGTGAGGGTGCACGTCTTCGTTCCGCCTGGACAGGGTGAAGTGATCGGCGACTCGACCGAGCGGCGCGTCGAGATCCTCTCCGACGACGAGTCGCTCAACGCGACGTGGTCGCGCTTCGCGCCGCGACGCGAGGGCGCCGACCTCCACGTCCACCGCCACCACACGGATTGCTTCTACGTCCTGGAGGGCGAGCTGACCGTGCGCCTCGGACTCGAGGACGAGACGGTGACCGTGCCGGCGGGGACGCTCGCCCGTGTACCGCCGCTGGTGGTCCACGGCTTCCGCAACGGGAGCGCCACGGAGGAGGTTCGCTATCTCAACTTCCACGCGCCGGGACAGCGCTTCGCGGACTACCTGCGCGCGATGCGTGACGGCCGTCCGTTCTCGTACGACCAGCACGAGCCGCCCGAGGACGGCGGGCGGCCTGCGAGCGAGGCCGTCGCCGGTGCAACCGAGCACGTCGCGGAGCGGCCCGGCGTGCACGTCGAGCTGCTCGCTGACGTCGACGAGCTCGGCATCTCCGAGAACCGCTGCGAGCCTGCCGCGGAGACCGATCCGCGGCACGTCCATCTCCGCCATGTCGAGTCGGTCTATGTGCTCGCCGGTGAGCTCACCTTTGCGGTCGACGGACGCGAGGTGACCGCCACCGCGGGCACATGGGTGCAGATCCCGGCCGGAATGGCGCACGCCTATGCGTGTACGGGGCGCGACGACGCGCGATTCCTCGAGCTCCACACGCCGGGCTGCGGCTACGGCGCCTATCTGCGGGCGCTCGCAGGGTTCGACCAGGAGCTCGTCTAGCACGATCCCTGCGGCCGTCTGCCCGGCGCGACAGCTGTCCGACCGAAGTCGGACACCGGGGTCACGCGCGCTGCGTGAACCAGCACCGCCGCTCACCGTCCCGGTAGACGCACACGTTGCGGCCGGACTCGAGCACGACCTCGAAGTAGCGACGGTCGACCGGCTCCTCCGTCCACCAGCGATCGACGACACGCCACTCCTCACGCACGACGGTGACGAGCTCGCGGTTGATCAACCGCGGCTCCCCGCCGCCGGTCGTCTCGACGAGCGCAGGCCGCGGTGCGTTCAGGCGGCCCGCGACAGCCGGGGAGGAGATCACCTGACATCGCGCGGGACGACCAGCGCCCTCGTCTCGGGGATCCGCGACCACGGCGCCACCTCGACGATCGCACCGACCGCGCCTCCACCGGCGCTCGCGCGCACCTGACGGAGCCCCTCGCGCAGCAGGGCATCGGTCTCCTCGCCCTCAGGCGCGAGGAGCGCGAGCTGCTGGCCGGCATGCTCGGCGAGCTCTACGGCCTCGAGCCGCAGCTCGACCACCGGTGCCGGGATCTCCGCCAGCTTCGGGCCTAGTGCCGACCGCAGCCGACCTCGCTCCGCGGTCGCCTCCCGCAAAGTGACTGTGCGCCGCCACGAGCCGCCGCCGACGAGCCGCGCCGCGACCGCGAGCTTGCGGAACGGCCGTCGCTCGCGCTCCGGCCGGGCGAGCAGCCGGTCGAGCAGCGCGCCGAACGCGCGGCGCAGGGTGAGCTCGTTCCCGACCGCCTCGGGGAAGGAGAGCGCCTCGGCCAGCTCTGCCGCGGGCGATCGCCCACGCACGCGACGGCGCTCCCCGCCGCGCGCGAGGCTCCACGCCCGCTTCCCCTCCGGCCCCAGCCGCTCGGAGACCGCTCCGCCAGGCAGGGAGGCGAGCGATCCGAGAGTGCGGACGCCGAGGCCCTCCAGCTCGGCGTATCTGCCCTCGTCGAGCGGCAGGAGCGAAAGGGGGAGCGGCTCGAGGAACGACTGCTCCTCCCTCCCCTCGACGATCACCGCCTGACCGGGTCGCGCCACGGTCGCCGCGGCGAGGGCGACGAAGCGCCGCCCGCCCGCGCCGGCCCGTGGGTCCCAGGCAGGCCCGACGGAGGCGAGCGCCTTGCGGAGCGCCGCCTCCACCCCTCCGTAGAGCCGCTCGACCCCGGTCGTC
>DASXAW010000162.1:0-28899 GCA_036406535.1 Gaiella sp. | reverse complement strand
TCGATCAATCTCATCAGCGTCGGGGTCGTGGTGGTATCGACGAGCCCCGTGGTGATCGTGACGTCCTTGATCCACAGCCGCTCGAGGTGCAGGGTCGCAGGCTTCCCGTGGACCCCCACGTTGGCCACGTGACCGCCGGCGCGCACGATGTCGGTGCAGAGCTCGAACGTCTCCGGAACTCCGACCGCCTCGATGGCGAGATCCACGCCGACGCCGTCCGTGAGGGCGAGCACGCGATCGCGGGCGGCCGTGCCGGTGTCGGTGATGCCGTCGCTCGCGCCGTGCGCGAGCGCTCGATCGACGCGTCCCTGATCGGGGTCGAGGACGATGGCCTTGCGCGGTGTGTAGAGCTCCGCGCTCAGGACCGCCGCGAGTCCGATCGGGCCCGCTCCGACGACGGCGACCGTGTCGCCTGGCCGGAGTCGACCGGCGATGACGCCCACTTCGTACGCGGTGGGCATGATGTCGGCGAGGAAGAGCACCTGCTCGTCGGTGAGGCCTGCCGGGATCCGATAGGCCGACGTGTCGGCGAACGGAATGCGCGCGTACTCGGCCTGTACGCCGTCGATCAGATGGCCGAGGATCCAACCTCCACCGCCGCTGCACAACCCGTATCGGCCCTCCCGGCACGCTGGGCAGCGACCGCATGACGTGATGCACGAGGCGAGAACACGGTCACCCTCGCGAAGGGTCGAGACGGAGCTCCCGGCCTCGACGACCGTCCCCACTGCCTCGTGCCCGAGAATCGTGCCCGGAACGACCTCCGGGACGTCGCCCTTCAGGATGTGCAGATCGGTGCCACAGATCGTGACCGCGTCGACCCGCATGACGATGTCTGTCGGGGCGGTGATCGCGGGATCGGGAACATCCTCCCACGCACGTGCGCCTGGGCCGTGATAGACGAGAGCCTTCATCGGGAGCCTCCTTCCCTTGTCTGCCCGAAATCCTCCCCGCCCGGCAGGTGCGCCGAATCGGGACGAACGCGGAAGGCGGCTGCGGATTCCCCGCAATGCCGGGCCGTCAGGCGTCCGGGCGCGAAAACCCGGAACGGATGTGACGAACGCGCGACCGTACCTCCGCCGGGGACGAATCGAAGCGGAGGAGGGGATTTCCGGACGGATCGCTCGCGAGTCGGGCGCAGGCGACGGCGCAAGCGGGATCCAGCGTCAAAGTGTCGTCCTCGAGCTCTGCGATCAACGACTCCAGCTCGGGCGTGGCCACACCGAATTCGCCGGCCGCAGTGGCCTGCAGCGCATAGCGGAGGTACGCGGCGTACAGGCGCCTCCTGTCGATCGTCGCCTCCTGCAGCGCGTGCTTGCGAACCTCCGGGATCACATACGCATCGGGGTCCGCGGCAAGTCTGTCGACGATGTCCCAACGGCGCCAGGCGGCGACGACGCCCCTGAACGCGACGGCGACCCCACCGAGGAAGAGCGGAATCGCGAAGTCGGGCGTGGTCTGCGTCGCCACGAGTGCCAGGCCGATCGCGAACGCGGCCAGGCCGAGGTCGCTCCACTCCTCGTCGCGGAGAGCGCGAAGGCGCAGGCTCGCATCGTCGACTGCTCGTGCGTACATCTCGACTCGAGGGTCGCCGGCCTTCGCCTGGGCCGCATCCGGAGCGAGACGGAGCTGGTCCGCGGCTTTGCCGCAACGTCGTCTTCAGGGTGTCTGGAGGTCTCTCCGCTCGACGAGCAGCGAGCCCGCCCCGAGGACGACGGCTGCGAGAACAAGCACGACGACGAAGCCCCAACCGCGAATGCCAGTCTGGAGCGGCGAGGATCCCACGAGCCAGAACGGCGAGAGCACTCGGAACGGATCGAGCCAACCGGCGAGGCCGTGGAGGCCGTTCACGAGGTAGCCGCCTGCTCCGATCGCCGCCGGGACTCCGATCGCAAGCGCGCGACTCCCCAGCGCGGCGCCCACCGCAAGAGCCAGCCAGCCGAAGAGGATTCCGAGCCCGGCGAGCGTGCCGAGGGCCGCCACGAGGCGCCCCCCGGGAAGATCGAGACCCACGATCGGATCGAAGAGGAGGAGCGCGAGGCCGGCCGCGATGCTGACCGCGAGAACCTCAACCGCCACGGCGAAGCCTTTCGCGAGGACCGTGTCACGACGCCGGACGGGATACGCCAGGACGAGCTCGAGCCGGCCGGCGTCCTCCTCCCCGGCAAACGCACGAGCGCCCGACCCCACGGCGAGCACGAGCACGAGCAACGGGAGCATGAGGCTGAAGAGCTCGATGTCGATGAAGCCGACGCCCGTCGCGAGGCCGCCGCCTTCACCGATGCCGAAGAACGACTTGAGCACCTCCGGGTAGTTCTCGGCGAGGCGGTCGAACTCCGGTGAGCCGTGGATCGACGGGAAGATCGCCGAGACGAGTGCGACGTACCCGGCGACGCCCAGGCACCAGGCTGCGAGCGCACGCCGGTGGTCACGGAGGCCACGCCGAAACAACTCAGCCGCCGTCATCGGGCTCCCTGTAGAGCTCGAGGAAGATCTCCTCGAGGTCGGCGGGTTGCGACACGAAGTCGACGATCCGATGGGCCGCTGCCGTTCTGACGAGCGCGTCCATCGCGGGCTCGGGCGCGGTGAGCCGGAGAACCGTGCCGTCCGCGCCTACAACGCGGACGCCGTCCACGGCAGCGAAGGACGCGGCGTCGACCGGCTCTGCGAAGGTGATCGTGACGTGGCGGAGCGAGCGCTCGCGCAGCCGCTCGACCGAGTCGACGTCGGTTAGTCGCCCCGAACGAATGATCCCCACGCGGTCGGCGACGTGCTGCACCTCGTCGAGAGAGTGCGACGAGAGGAAGACGCTGCGCCCGTCGCGGGCCGTCTCGCGGATGAGCGTGCGGACCTCGCTCTGGAGCAGCGGGTCGAGCCCGGTGGTCGGCTCGTCGAGGACGACGAGGTCGGGGCGATGCATGAACGCCTGCACGATCCCGAGCTTCTGGCGGTTGCCCTTCGAGAGCTGGCGGATCGGCCGGTCGAGGACGACGCCCAGCCGCTCGCAAAGCTCGCCGCGGAGCCGATCGTCAACGCCGCCTCGAAGTCGCGCCAGCGACTCGAGCTGCTCCTCGGCCGTCAACCGGTCCGACAGACGCAGGTCGCCGGGGAGATACCCGACCCGCTCATGGGCCTCGACCGGTCGCCGCCACGTGTCGATGCCGAACAACGTCGCCGTCCCGCTGCTCGGCCGGATCAACCCGAGCAAGAGCCGGATCGTCGTGCTCTTGCCCGCCCCGTTCGGACCGAGGTACCCGAAGACCTCACCGCGGTCGACCTGCAGATCCAGCTCGACGAGTGCGTCGACGGTCTTGTCGTATGTCTTGGAGAGACGGACGGTCTCGATCGGAGGACCGACAGCCATCGGCGGCCCAATCGTATTTCCGAAGCTCTGGTCTCCGTCACAGTCCCGGCGACGAGCCCGCGGGAACCCGCTGGCGCTGCTCGTGCGCAGGCCGCGTGTCGTCCCACGCCCAGCGGAGCGTCGAGTGCACCTCGACGACGCCCGGAACGCGCTCGGCGAACCTGCCGATGAGCTCGGCATCTGACCGTCGCTCGACCTTGCCCGCCAGCCTGACCTCGCCTCGCTCGACGCGCAGGTGGAGCCTCGGCTCGTCGAGCCAGAGGATCTCGAGGATCGTCTCGCGGATCTCGCTCTCGATCTCGTCGTCGGGTCGCGCGAACGCGCGCACGAGGTCGGCTCGGGTGATGATCCCCATGAGCTCGCCGTTCTCGTTGACCACCGGGAGTCTCTTGATCCCGTAGTCGGTCATGTGCCGCGCGGCATCCCAGACCGTCTTTCCGGCGCCGATCGTGATCGCAGGCGACGCCATCGCCTCCGCCGCCGTCCGTGCAGCGACCTTCTTCCGGTCGACGTACCTCCCTCCGAGGAGCCAGGCGATCAGTTTGCGGTCGCGCCGGTCGGGACCGACCTCCTTCGCGACGAGGTCTGCCTCCGAGACGACGCCGAGCACCTCGAGTCGCTCGCCGATGACGGGAACGCCCGAGATGTGATGCTCCAGCAGGATCGCCGCGACGTCCTTGAGCGGCGTCTCGGGTCCGACTGCGATCGGGTCCCAGGTCATGAGTTCCTCGATCAGCATGTGATCCACCTCCTTGTCGACCTGAGCATCGGCGCCTGCGAGGCGCGCGTCATCGTCGGAGAGCACCGATCCGGGTTGCGGCGAACTACCACTCCGCCCAGGTGGCCGCGGGCGCCCGGCTCACGTCCTGCCGGGCGCCCTTTCTCGGATCGGGTGGCTACGCCGCGATCTCGATCTTGCGCGGCTCGACCTGCTCGATCTTCGGCACGCGTACCTCGAGCACGCCTTTCGACAGGGTGGCCGCGACCTTGTCCGTGTCGACCTCCGCGGGCAACACGAAGATGCGCTCGAACCGCGTGGCGAGCCGCTCGCGCACGAATACATGCGCGTCGCTCTCGTCCTGCTCCTCCGACCGCTCGCCTCTCAGCGCGAGCTTGTGGTCGGAGACCTCGAGGGAGAGCTCGTTCTCGTCGAAGCCCGGGACGTCGAGCTTCACGATCAGCTCCTTCGGGGTCTCCATGACATCGGAGGTGGGCAGCCTGGCTCCCGTGAGACCGAAGTCCTCGAACATCTGCCGCATCCGGCGATCCACGAGGTCGAGGTCACCGAAGGGAGCCCATTTGACCAGAGTGGCCATGGCGCCTCCTTTCGTCGCTCAGGGTCATGGTCCCGCGACCTCAGGCGACGAGCATCGGCGGAAATACCGAGGCGGATGCGGGAAACCACGGGTCAGAGGAGCCACGTCACAGCCAGTGCGACCGTGCAGACCGTGACGAGGGCGAGTGTGACGAGTTGGAGAGCGACTCCGACCTTTCCGCTCGCGTGTTCGCCCATCACAGCGCGATCGCGTGAGATTCCGAGGACGAGGGCTAGCAGCGGAACGAGGAGAACGGCATTGAGAGCCTGCGTGCCGAAGAGAATCGGCACCAGAGGGGCACCGGGAAGGAGCACGAGACCCGCACCCAGCGCCATGACAACGGCATAGGTCCCGTAGAACACCGGGGCCTCGCGGACCGGATCGTCCAGTGCGGACTCGCGCCCAAGCGCTTCACTGACCGAGTACGCGGTCGACAGCGGCAGGATCGAGGCTGCGAGGAGGCCCGCCGCGAGCAGCCCGGCGCCGAAGAGGGTCGAGGCGAGACCGCCTGCGAGCGGCTCGAGCGCGGTCGCCGCGTCTGCCGCGTCGTCGATCGAGCGGCCCTGTGCATGCAGCGTCGCGGCACTTGCGACGACGACGAAGAACCCGATCACGCCGGTCATCAGGGCGCCGACGAAGACGTCCACGCGTTCCCAGCGAAGGTCCTTGGGGCGGAGACGCTTGTCCACGGCATACGACTGGATGAACGCCAGGCCCCACGGCGCCAGCGTGGTCCCGACGACCGCGGCGGTGATCAGCAGACCGTCCGAGTCGCGGGGTGGCGTCGGGACGAACAACCCCGTCGCGGCTTCGCCCCAGTCGGGCCCCGCGAGGAAGCCGGCCGCGATGTACGAGGCGAACAGCGTCCCCAGCGCAAGCAGCACGTGCTCGACGCGGCGAAACGTCCCCCGGATCACGAGCGTCGCGACGAGCACCGCGGCGACGGGCACGCTGAGGTAGCGGCTCACGCCCGCGAGCTCGAGGCTCGCCGCGACGCCCGCGAACTCGGCCGCGGTCGTACCGATGTTCGCGACGAACAACGCCGCCAACCCCAGCAGGGCGATACGGACCCCGTAGCGCTCCCGCACGAGTCCCGTGAGACCCTGGCCGGTGACGACGCCCATGCGCAGCGCGACCTCGTGGAACAGCGCGAGCGCCGCGGTCGAGAGCAGCAGCACCCACAGGAGGGCGTAGCCATGCTCGGCGCCGAGGATCGAGTACGTGGTGATCCCTGCTGGATCGTCATCCGAGAGCCCGGCGAGGATTCCCGGGCCGGCAACGGCGAGGAAGGCCAGCGCGGTGCTACGCCGGCGCATGCTTCCGCGCCGCGAGTGGATCGCTGCTCCGTCGTCTCGGCGTCGCCTGCGCGACGGCGTCGCCGATCTCGGCGCGGCGATCTTCACCGAGGGCCGCGAGCACGGCCTCGCCCTGGCCGACGGCCGAGCGCCGCACGAGCTCCACGAGCTGCGTGTTGTCGAGACGATGCACGGCGGAGACGGGGATGCGCAGCTGCAGCTCGTGGCCGGGTCCCGAGAGGAGATGCAGGTCGCTCCACGGCACGACCAACGGCATGCGCCTCGCAGCGAGGCTCCGGAGCCCGATTCGGCGAAAGATCGCGGCGGCGCCTGTGTCGATTCCCGCCACGCTGACCGTCGCGCCCTGACGATCGAGCACGACATCGCCCACTCTCGTGAGACGGCGGCCACCGGCGTCGTAGACCTGGCGGTCGAGCACGTCACGCGCGAGGCGCAGCTCCTCGGCGCCGACACCGAGCGCCTGCGGCCTGAGCACACCGAATTCGTCGACGCAAACCTCGTTGCGGACGGGCGCCGGCGCCCGGCGGTCGCCCACGAAGACGCAGGTAACTCGCGGCACCACGCCACCGACGCTGATGCCGAGGTCGCGTAGCCGGCCGAGTGGCTGCCCATCCGCATCCGACACCCGCCGACCGACGATCTCCGAAAGCAAGACTGGACTCGTTCGGACAGCATCGAGAGCCTCAGTGGTGCGAGTTGTCATGAGCGGAAGCATTTCTCAGCAGGTCGGCTCGTGCGACGACACAGAGCAAGTTGCACGACGAGGGCGGCCCCCCGGCCGCCCTCGTCGCTCACTCCGGGAGGTCGGAGCGATCAGTGGCCGAGCGTGGCCACCTCCGTCGTGATCTTGGGCTTCTCGGCGGCCTCCGCGAACCGCCCGCCGAGAACTGCCAGCGCCAGGATCAGCAACCCGATGCCGGTGAGCAGGAGGGCAACGCCGACGACGATGCCGAAGAGCGAGAGCTGCTCGGCCATGTAGCTCACGTTGAGCGCCGTGGACAGCGCGGTCTCCGTGACCCAGGTGTTCCGGGCTGCGTTGGCGAGCGGAGCGCCCTTGGCGTCCTTCGCCGCCGCGGCCTCGTCGTTGGTTCCCTTCGCGTCGCTCGGGTTCGCCGCCGACTGGTAGCGGCCCATCTGCGCGTAGGTCATCCCACCGCTGGCCTCGAGCGTGTGCTCCCGCATGACGAGGGCGAACGCCCGTGCCTGGTCACCGGTGAGGACCTGCTCGCCGGCCCACTGGTCGGCGTGCTTGGCGACCGCGGGATCCGTCGAGTCGCCGAAGTAGATCTGCTCCTGCTTGAGGCTGTCGCGAACGGTGCTCCGCCCGTCGACGCCCATGTAGATGGCCGCCGCGCCGAAGGCGATCAGGACGACGCCTGCCGCGAGGCCACCCCACTCGAGAAGTCTCCGTGTGTTCATCGCTCCTCCTCCCGATCTGACGTACTGGACGCCCCCCACGATCGCGCTTGTCCGCGATTGCTCCATCGGGATTCGAACGCCGGCCTGCTGCCGTGAACCCGCGCTCTCGCTGTGGGGAACTACCGAGCCGCGCCCCGCGCCGAACTCTGGCCGGTTTTGCCGCGCCGCGAGGACCGGTTGGGCGCGCGCGTCTAGGGAGGCGGGCGAGTCGCTTGCCGAACCGCCGTTGGGTTCACTCGGTCAGCGGGAACGGTGGCACGACGATTGCGCCGGCGCAGCGAGTCGCGTCGAGGCCCTTGGTCGTGCCGCGTTCGACGAAGTCCGTGACGATCTGGTCGAGGCAGCCGCCGACGCCCCAGTTGTGCCCGATGTGCGGCAATACGACGGTGCGGCTGTCCGGGAAATGCTGCTTCAGATCGGAGAGGTTGCTGACCGGATCCTGCGGATCGGCACCGCCCGCGAAGGCAAGCACCGGCACGCGGCTGGGCGTGGGGAGCGTCCAGAGCGAGCGCGGTTCGGCGCGCCTCGGGACGGAGCTGCACTCCTCCCGGAAGGCTGCGATCCGCGCCTGCGTGTAACTGTCGAAGTCGGTACCCCACGCCCCCTTCGCATCGAGCCCGGTCCAGGGCTCGTTGCACCAAATCGACAAGCCCATGAGGTTCAGGTCGACGTCGAGACCCCGCGAGTCCTGTCGTTCGAGGGGTCCGTAGTTGCCTTCTGCGGCTTGGCCGATGACCAGCGGGATCGAGACCGCCTTCTCAAGGTCGAGCAGCATGAGCTGGACGATCGAGGCGAGATCGTCACCCGTCATGCCGTTCACGGGATGCGCGTTCCACGCCTTCACGAGCGCGCCGAACTGACGCTCCCAGTCCGGAAACGCCTTCCGGCAGGCGAGGTCTGACGCACAGAGCGTCCCGAGCTGGTCGAGGGCGCGTTGGGCGTTGACGGCGAAGCGGCCGAAGAAGGGAACGTCGATCGCGGTTCCGCCCATCAGGATGAGGGTCCGCACGGAGGAGGGATGGAGCCTCAGGTAGACCTGCGCCGCAGTCGCACCATACGAGCTGCCGATCACGTCGAGCTGCCGGTAGCCGAGCGCCGCCCGCACCGCGTCGAGGTCGTCCATCGCAGTGCGCGTCCCGTACCGCGTCACGTCGCCGCCGTGCGGGTTCGATCCCCCGGTGCCGCGCTGGTCGACGAGCAGCAGGTCGCGATCGATGTTCAGCGCGCTCGACTGCCAGCCCTGGTCGAGCGCCTGATGGGTGGCGGCGTCTCCCGGTCCGCCCGCGAGATACGCGACCGCGTCCGTTCGGGCCGGCTGGGTCCGGGCGGGCAAGACGACGACGTGGAGCCTGATCGTGCGTCCCTTCGGCGTCGCTCGGCTCTCTGGAACGACGAAGGTGCCGCAACGGGCCTGGGTCCTCTGCACCACGCACGGCTTCGGCGGCCACAACGGCTGCGCTTGCCTGAAGAGGAACGCTCGCTCGATGCCGACGGCGACGGCGGCGGCAGTTACCAGGGCAACCAGGAGCCACACAACCCGCCGACGAGGCCGGCGAACGCAAAGCGGCACCGGATCAGATCTCCTCCGGCCGCATCTCGATCGCCCCGCACGGGCACTCGGCGGCGCAGATCCCGCAGCCCTTGCAGAAGTCGTAGTCAATGCGGTACGGCTCGCGTGGATCGTCGAGCTTGATCACCGCGTTGTCCGGGCAGACGCCGTAGCAGTTGTCGCACGAGAAGCAGTTCCCGCACGAGAGGCACCGGCGCGCCTCGTAGAGCGCAGTCCTCTCGTCGAGACCGCCGACGACCTCGTCGAACGTCGAGGCGCGGCGCGCGAGCTCGAGTTGCGGCTGGACAGACCGCGGTGCATCGTCGTAGTACCAGGTGTTCAGACCGTCGAACGCGGCAAGCTCGTGCCGAGGCGGGCGGTCGAACGCGGTGCCCCGGAGCCAGGCGTCGATATGCCGGGCGGCCCTCTTCCCGTGGCCGACCGCGACCGTGACCGTGCGCTCGGCTGGGATCATGTCGCCGCCGGCGAAGATCCCGGGGTGGCCGGACATCATGTCCCGCCCGACCTGGACGACCCCCTCCTCGACGACGAGCCCCGGGACGCCGTCGAGCAACGAGAGGTCGGTCTCCTGGCCGAGCGCGAGGATCACCGAGTCGGCCTCGAGCTTCTCGAGCTCGCCGGTCGGGTGCGGGAAGCCGCCGTCGTCCAGCTCCATCCGCTCGACCACGAGCTCCCCCGCGTCGACCTGCTTGACGGTCGAGAGCCACTTCATCAGCACCCCCTCCTCTTCCGCCTCCTCGACCTCGAATTCGTGGGCCGGCATCCGCTCGCGCGTCCTCCGGTACACGACGATCGCCTCCTCCGCGCCGAGTCTCTTGGCGGTGCGAGCCGCGTCGATGGCGGTGTTGCCGCCGCCGTATACGACGACCCGCCGCCCGAGGCGGGGAGGCTCCTCGCCCTCCATGCTGCGAAGGAGTGACACCGCGTCGAGCACCTTCGCCGCCGACCCCGCCGGGATGTACGCGCGCTTGCCGAGGTGCGCGCCGACAGCAAGGAAGGCGGCCTCGAATGCACCCTCGTCCATCGTCTCGCGGATGCTCCTCACCTTGTGATCGAGCTCGATCGTCACGCCAAGCGCGACGATTCGCTCGATCTCCGCGTCGAGGACTTCCCGGGGAAGGCGGTAGCGCGGGATCCCGAAGCGCATCATCCCGCCGGGCTTCGGGCCGGCGTCGAAGACGGTGACGGCGTGGCCGAGACGTGCGAGGTGGTACGCGGCGGAGAGTCCGGACGGCCCCGCCCCGACGACCATGACGCGCTTTCCCGAGGGCGGCGCGACGACGTCGACGTGCCATCCCTGTGCGATCGCCTCGTCCCCGATGAACCGCTCCACGGCGTTGATCCCCACGGACTCGTCGAGGTGCGCGCGGTTGCACGCGGTCTCGCACGGGTGGTAGCAGACCCGGCCCATCACGGCCGGGAACGGATTGTCCTCCATGATCTGACGCCACGCTCGCTCGTAGCCGGCCCCGCCCTCCTCGGCGTCGTAGAGCCACTGCTGGACGTTCTCGCCGGCCGGGCATGCGTCCGCGCAGGGCGGAAGACGATGGACGTAGACGGGCCGTTCCGTTCGCCAGCTTCCGGTTCTGTTCGCGAGGCTCGATCCGACGTCGAGCGTGATGGCGAACGGCTTGTCCATCACTCCACCTCCAGCAGTCCGAAGCGGCGGATGTTGCGATCGGCGATCGCCTGGACGCGCGCGATCACATCGGTGCGCGGCGGGTCCCCGAAGAGGTGCGCGAAACGCCTCTGCGGGCGGAGGTACTCCTCCACGGGAACGGGGCGGCGAATCTTCCTGATGCCGACGATCTCGCCGTGCTCGGCCTCGAGGACGGGGAAGAGCCCCGTCTCGTGAGCGAGGCGGGCGATCCTGATCGTCTCCTTCGACGCCGAGCCCCAGCCGAGCGGGCAGGGGACGAGGACGTGGAGGTACCGGGCGCCATGGAGCTCCATCGCCCGTTCGACCTTGCGCTCGAGGTCGTGCAGGTCGGAGACGGTCGCGGTCGCGACGTAGGGGATCTCATGGGCCATCGCGATGAGCGGCGCGTTCTTGCCCTGCCCGAACACGTTCCCCGGCTCCTCGCCAACGGGCTTCGTGTTCGCAGTCCGCGCAGCCGGGGGCGTCGCGCTCGAGCGCTGCACACCCGTGTTCATGTAGGCCTCGTTGTCGTAACAGACGTAGAGCACGTCGTCGTTCCGCTCGAACATGCCGGAGAGGCAGGCGAAGCCGATATCGAGCGTGCCGCCGTCGCCGCCCTGCGCGACGACGCGGATGTCCCTCCGGCCCTGTGCCTTGAGGGCGGCCGCGATCCCGCTCGCCACGGCCGGCGCGTTCCCGAACAGCGAGTGCAGCCAGGGAAGCTGCCACGAGGACTCCGGGTAGGGCGTCGAGAAGACCTCGAGGCAACCGGTCGCGTTCGCCGCGATCAGACGGCCCTCCGTCGCGCGCATCGCCGCATCGAGGACGTACCGCGCGCCAAGGGCCTCTCCACAGCCCTGGCAGGCGCGATGCCCCGAGGTGAGCGTGTTCGACCGCTCGCTCCTCGACTGGACGGTCCCCTCGTCCGGATCCAGGAGCCGGTTGCCGACTGCGAAGGTTCCGAGCTGGTAGAGCTTGATGCGCTCCTCGGACATCGCCGCCTCCTCAGTGCGATCCAGCCGCCACAACGCCGAGGTCCCGGAGGATGTTCTCGGCGTGCGGCCCCGACCTGCGGCGCTCGCCCATGCGGCCGAGCTCTCGGTCGAGCAGGTCGTGGTTCAGGTCGAGGAACGTGAGGCGGTGCGGCTCGATCCGCTCGGTGATGACATCCGTCAGCAGCGCGCGCAGCGACCGCTTCGTGACCGCCCTGCCGCCGAGCCCGGCGACGACGTCGTACACGGGCACTGGCAACCCGGCGAGCGCGAGGCGGACGTTCTGGCCGACGATGCCGCCGATCCCGATGGCGAAGGCCCGCTCGACCACCACGACGCGCTTCGCGTGCGAGAGGGCACGACGGATCTCGTCGAGGGGATACGGCCGGAAGCAGCGGATGCCGAGCGACCCCACGTCGACCCCGTCGGCACGAAGCTCGTCGACCACCTCGTCGATCGTGCCGAGCACCGAGCCGAGCGCGACGACGATCGTCTCGGCGCCGTCGACGGGGTAGGGGTACGAGCGCAGCAAGCCGCCCGAGCCCCGTCCGAATCTCTCCGCGAACTCGCTCGCGATCCTCGGCACCACGTCGAGCGCCTGCATCTGTTTCGCGTGCATGAGGACCTTCACCTCGGTGAAGGCCTCGGGGCCGACCATCGCCCCGATCGTCAGCGGGTCGTCGGGATCGAGCACCTGGCGCGGCTCGAAGGCCGGCAGGAAGGCATCCACCTCGGCCTGGCTCGGCACGTCGACCGGCTCGACCGCGTGCGTGAGGACGAACCCGTCCATGCTGACCATCACCGGCAGCGAGAGCTCCTCGGCGAGCGCGTAGGCCTGCAGGTGCAGGTCGACGGCCTCCTGGTTCGACTCCGCGAAGAGCTGGATCCAGCCGCAGTCGCGCTGCGACATGACGTCCGAGTGGTCGTTCCAGATGTTGATCGGAGCGCCGATCGCGCGATTCGCGACGGTCATCACGATCGGCAGTCCGAGGCCCGAGGCGTTGTACAGCGCCTCGGCCATGAAGAGAAGCCCCTGGCTCGCGGTCGCCGTGTACGTCCGCGCGCCGGCCGCGGACGCGCCGATCGCCGCCGACAAGGCTCCGAACTCCGACTCGACCATCAGGTACTCGCAGGGGTGCAGCTCGCCCGTCCGCACGAGGTCCGAGAGCCCCTCGACGATGTGCGTCTGCGGAGAGATCGGGTACGCCGACACGACCTGGGGACGGCAGCGGGCGACCGCCTGCGCGACCGCCTGCGAGCCTTCGAGCTGCCTACGCATGGGTCGCCTCCTGCGTCTTGCGGACGATCTCGTAGGCGTCCTCGGCCGCGGCGACGTTCTGCTCGCCGGTCGCCCCGGAGAACCGCTCGCGGATGGCGGCGGCGACCGAGTCGAGCGAGATCTCGCCGGTCAGCGCGGCGAATGCGCCGAGCAGAGCCGCATTCGGCAGCGGCCGCCCGAGCCGCGCCCGTGCGATGTCGGTTGCGGGCACCGTTGCGCAGCGACCGGCGTCGAAACGCCGGACGTAGTCGCCCAGCCCGAGGTCGGCTGGTGCTCGCGACGTGTTGACTAGCAGGTAGCCGCTCTCCCCGAGGCCGCCGAAGAGGTCGACCTGGTGGACGAGCGTCGGGTCCTGGACGATGACGGCGTCCGGCTCCGCGATCGGCTCGCGCACGCGGATCGGCCTGTCGTCCATCCTGCAGAACGCGACGACGGGCGCGCCGGTGCGCTCGGAGCCGAACGTCGGAAAGGCCTGGCCCTCGCGCCCTTCGAGGAACGCGGCGACCGAGAGCAGCTCCGCCGCGGTGACGACGCCCTGGCCGCCGCGCCCATGGATCCGGACTTGGAACATGGAGGCACGATCGCCCCGCTCGGTGGTCGGATGCATCCGAGCCGTTGCTGGTCGGGCGTCCGTAGTTGACCGCAGAGCGTGCCACTCGATCTGGGCGATGGCTTCGTTCAACGCCTCGTCCATCTGCTCGCGGAGTGCCGCGAGGAATACCTCGGTCTCCAGGTGTCGACGGTCGGACATCTCGACTCGCGCCGCCGCGCGCAGGACGGCTTCGTTCAAGCGCCGAAGCTGCGCCCGCGATGCCCGAGCGCATGCCGGCGTCGCTCGACGTTCGCCTCGCGGTCGGAGTTCGAGCCCAAGACCCCTAGCGCCGACGCCGGCTACGGCCGGCCACGACCGCCACGGTGACCGCCGCGACGACGACGGTGATGACGAAGATCCACATGACACCGAGCCTCGGGCCGCGGCGCGCTAACGTCATCGGTAGTTCCGTGTACGGCACAGCGGACTTCCCGACGAGTTGCGAACGCGCTCCCTGCTTCCTCGTCCGCCCAGTCGAATCCCGTCGATCCGTAGTACCCCGAAAGGCGAACCGGGAAGCGCCACGATGGCGCGCAGTCGACGGCCCCCGAGGATCGGAGCACGGCGTCGACGAAGGGACCGCCATGACGACCACAGTGGAGGCACCAATCAGCAGCGGGCTGATTCGCTCGTTCGATGATCTCGGCCGCGAGGACGTGGCATTTGCAGGGGGCAAGGGTGCGAACCTCGGCGAGCTCACGCGCGCCGGTTTCGCGGTTCCCCCCGGATTCGTGGTGGGCGCTCCTGCCTACGACCTCTTCGTCAGCGCTGGGGGCCTACGCGACCGCATTGCCGAGCGACTCGCGGGCGTCGAGGTCGACGATCCCGATGCGCTTCGGCGCGCCGCCGACGACGTCCGCGCCATGGTCGCCGTCGAGCCTGTGCCCGACTCCGTGAGCGAGGAGATACGACGTGGGTACGCGAAGCTCGCCGCAGAAGCGGTCTCCGTCCGGTCGTCGGCCACCGCCGAGGACACGGAGGCCGCCTCGTTCGCCGGGATGAACGAGACGTTCCTGAACGTGCACGGCGCAGACGCGGTCGTCGATGCCGTGCGCCGCTGCTGGGCGTCGCTCTTCGGCGCCCGCACGATCTTCTACCGGGCCAAGCGAGGGTTCGGCCAGGCCGACATGGACATCGCCGTGGTCGTCCAGCGGCAGCTCGAGGTCGACCGAGCCGGCGTGATGTTCACGATCGACCCGTCGACGGGTGAGCACGATCACATCGTCATCGAGGGGGCATTCGGCCTCGGCGAGGCCGTCGTCAGCGGTCGGGTCTCACCCGACCGGTACGTCGTGGACAAGGCCACCCTGGCGATTCGCGCACGCGAGATCCATCCGAAGACGTCGACGATCGAGCCACGCGACGGAGGCGGCACCTTCGTGCGCGAACTCGACAGCGACCACGCGCTCCGGCCGACGCTGACCGACGAGGAGGCGCAGGGCCTGGCCCGGCTCGGGACCAAGGTCGAGCGTCATTACGGCGCGCCGCAGGACACCGAGTGGGCGATCGACCGCGACGGTGCGACGTGGATGCTGCAGTCGCGGCCCGTCACCGCCGTCGGTCACGCGGCGGAGGCGCCGGCCGAGCCCCCCGCCACCGTGCTGGTACGCGGGCTCGGCGCGGCGCCCGGTGCTGCGAGCGGATCGGTCTGCGTGCTCGGCGCTCTCGCCGATGCGGGCCGGTTCCACGACGGCGACGTGCTCGTCACGCGGATGACCGCACCCGATTGGGTCCCGTTGATGCGACGCGCGGTGGCCATCGCAACCGACTCGGGCGGCATGACGTGCCACGCCGCGATCGTCTCGCGCGAGCTCGGCATCCCGTGCGTCGTCGGCACGCAGGAGGCGACGAAGCGGCTCCGCGACGGCGAGGTGGTCACGGTCGACGCAACCCGCGGCGTCGTTCTCGAGGGAAGCGTTATGAAGCCTTCCGAACCCTTGTCGACGGAGTCGGCCCCGAGGATCGCGGCACGCGGAGCGACGGCGACCGCGCTCCTCCTCAATCTCTCCGAGCCGTCACAAGTCGCGAAGGCAGCGGCGCTCGATGTCGACGGCGTCGGTCTGCTGCGCGCCGAGCTGATGGTCATCGAGGCGCTCGACGGCGCTCATCCCCGCCTCCTTCTCGAGGAAGGCCGTGCCGACGAGTTCGTCGAGCGGATGGCGGAGTCCCTGAGGACGTTCGCCGCCGGCTTCACGCCGCGACCCGTCACCTATCGGACGATCGACTTCCGGACGAACGAGTTCCGTGGTCTCCGAGGCGGAGAGCGGTTCGAGCCCGAGGAGGCCAACCCCATGATCGGGTATCGCGGGGTGCAGCGTTACGTGCATGAGCCGGATCTTTTCGCGCTCGAGCTCGACGCCATCCGTCGGGTGTGGGATTCGGGCCATTCGAACCTGCACGTAATGCTCCCGTTCGTCCGCTCCGCCGACGAGCTCGCAACGTGCCTCGTGCACGTCGCCGACTCGGGTCTGCCGGCCAGGACCGAATTCGAGCTCTGGGTGATGGCAGAGGTGCCGTCCGTGCTGTTCAACCTCGAGCGCTACGCCGACCTGGGCGTCGCGGGCATCTCGATCGGGTCGAACGACCTGACGCAGCTGCTGCTCGGCGTCGACCGCGATTCGGAGCTGCTCGCGTCGTTCGACGAGCGCGATCCCGCGGTCGTCGCGTACCTGAAGGCGCTCATCCCGAGTGCACGCGCGCTCGGTCTGAAGACCTCGATCTGCGGACAGGCACCGAGCGTCCATCCCGCGTACACGGAGCTGCTCGTCCGCGCCGGGATCGATTCGATCTCGGTCAACATCGACGTCGTCGACCGGACTCGCCGGCTGATCGACGTCGCGGAGCGGCGTCTGCTGATCGACGCCGCCCGCTCGACGATGGGGGTGGCGTCATGAAGGAGCACGAGTTCTGGCGCGAGAAGGTGGGTGGTCACGTGTATGCCGTCGAGCTCGCCGACGGGCTGGTCACGGGCACGTGCGGCCCGCTCGAGGCGGGGGACGTCGACGAGCGCTTCCTCGCGACGTTCGACTACGCGCCCGACCGCGGGGAGTGGGTCGAACGCCACCGCGATCTCTTCGACCTGTACGACACAATGCCGGGCACCGTCGCTCCGCAAACGACCAGCGCCCCACTGGGTGGCCGACGCGTCTCGGACGTCATGCACCCCGGCGTGATGACATGCCACTCGGGCTCTTCGCTCCACGACGTCGCGCGGACGATGGCGACGCACGGCGTGCACTCGGTCGCGATCTGGGGCGACGAGGGCGAGGACTCGATCGGGTTCCTCGGGATCGTCTCGGCGCTCGACCTGCTCTCTGCGGTGATGCGTGGGGAATCGCTTGCCAGCTCGGCCCTCGTCGCCGCGCGACGCGACGTCCACACCGTCCGCGCGAGCGCGCCCCTCTCCGAGGGGGCGCGCCTGATGGTGGACGAGAAGGCGTCGCACGTGATCGTGTTCGCCGACGATCGTGACCGGATCGTGGGCGTGCTTTCTGCGCTCGACGTGACCCGCGCGCTCACCCACCTCTGAGCCTCGCGTGGCCGCCCCGCGGCCGCGCAAGGCGTCAGTAGTTCCCCGGGAGCCCACGTCAGACGCATCCCCGATGTCGCGAGAGCCGGCGCGACCGACCATCGGGGCATGTCGAATGCACCTCGAGCTGCCTCACCGGTTCCCCGAGCGAGTGACGCACTCGAGCCCCTGACGCTTCTCTACCGCGACCTTCGGGTCGGGCCCGAAGGACTCTCGAGCCGGGAAGCCGCGCGCCGCTTGATCGCCTACGGGCCCAACGTACTCGAACGCAGGACGCACGCGGGCTGGTCGACGCAGCTGCTGCGCCAGGTGAGCCATCCCCTCGCGCTCCTCTTGTGGGCCGCATCGGGTCTCGCGTTCGTCGCCGGGATGGCGCCGCTCGGGATCGCAATCGTGGTCGTCGTTCTTCTCAACGCGGGATTTGCGTTCATGCAGGAGACGCAGGCCGAGCGGTCGGTGGAGGCACTGCGCCGGTATCTCCCCGTCCAGGCGACCGCAGTCCGGGACGCGGTGGAGCAGGACGTCGATGCCGCGACCCTCGTCCCCGGCGACGTCATCGTCATCAGAGAAGGCGACCGCATCTCGGCCGACGCTCGGCTGATCGAGGGCGACGTCGAGCTCGACTTGTCGACGCTCACCGGCGAGTCGCAGCCGGTGTACCGCTCCGCCGAGTTGATCGACACCACCGGTCCGTTGGTCGAGGCGCGCGATCTCGTGTTCAGCGGCACCACCTGTCTCGGCGGCGACGCTAGGGCCCTCGTGTTCGCAAGCGGAATGCAGACGGAGCTCGGCCGAATCGCGGCGCTGGCACAGCGAGGCGAGATCGAGCAGAGCCCGCTCGAACTCGAGGTTCGGAGAGTCGCCTGGCTCATCGCCCTCGTGGCCGTCGTCGCGGGGCTCGCGTTCCTGCCGGTCGCGTGGCTCGTCGCGGGGCTCCCGCTGAGCGATTCCTTCAGCTTCGCGATCGGCCTCATCGTGGCAAATGTCCCCGAAGGGCTCCTCCCCACCATCACGCTCTCGCTGGCCGTCGGCGTCAGCGCACTCGCCCGACGCGGCGCCCTCGTCAAGCGGCTCTCGTCGATAGAGACCCTCGGAGCCACGACGGTGATCTGCACGGACAAGACGGGGACGCTCACCGAGAACCGGATGCGACCCGTCCGTGTCTGGACGCCGCTGGGCGAGCTCGACCTCGAGGGCGACCGACAACAGAACGCGGCCTGTGCAAACGCGGTTCTCGGGCTCCTGGGACGGGCGCTCGCGGCGTGCAGCACGGCTGAGCTGGCCATCACACCCGCGGGAAAGTCCCGTGGCGAAGCGACCGAGGTCGGCCTCCTCGAGACGGCGCGAGCGCTCGGCGTCGACGTGCGCGCTGCCCGGCGAGAGCATCAGCGCCGGCTCATCTTCCGCTTCGACCCCAAGCTGCGACTGATGTCGACGGTCGACGAGAGGCAGGACCACGGACTCACCATCCACGCAAAGGGCGCTCCCGAGGAGATCCTCCGCCGGTCGACCATGATCGGCGGCGTCGACGACCACGTCCCGCTCGACGACGCCGGCAGGGCCGAGGTCCTCGAAGTCCTCGAACGCTGGGCCGCGCGCGGACTCAGAGTCCTCGCCGTCGCCCGCCGACGCCTGCCGGACGAGGACCCGACGCCGGAGCGTCGCGAAGACGCAGAGCACGACCTCTGCCTGCTCGGCCTGGTCGGCCTCTTCGATCCACCGCGCCCTGGGGTCGCCGAGGCGGTGGAGCGCTGCCACCAGGCGGGGATTCGGATTCTCGTCGTGACAGGGGACTACGGCAAGACCGCGCTCGAGCTTGCCCGCCGGATCGGTGTCGCACGGGACAGCGGCTTCGTCGTGACCGGTACCCAGCTCGATGAAATGCGGGAGACCGACCTCGACGCGTTGCTCCGCGACGGGCGGGAGCTGGTCTTCGCGCGAACGTCGCCCGAGGCGAAGCTGCGGATTGCCGACGCGCTCCGCTCGCAGGGTCACATCGTCGCGATGACAGGCGACGGGGTGAACGACGCGCCCGCGCTTCGCACGGCCGACATCGGCGTAGCGATGGGCCGGTCCGGCACGGACGTCGCACGCGAGGCGGCGACGATGGTGCTGACCGACGACGACTTCTCGACGATCGTCGCCGCCGTCGCGGCCGGCCGGCGGGTCTTCGAGAACGTCAGGAAGTTCATCTTCTACATCTTCTCGCACGCCACACCGGAGCTCGTGCCGTTCCTCGTGTTCGCCCTTTCGGGCGGCGCCGTGCCGCTTCCACTCACCGTGATGCAGATCCTGGCGATCGATCTCGGCACGGAGATCGTTCCCGCCCTTGCGCTCGGACGCGAGCGTGCCGAGCCGGGGATCATGGATCGCCCTCCCAGGCGACGCACGGAAGGTGTGATCCGCCGCACGATGCTGATCCGCGCCTGGGTCTTCGTCGGGGGCATTGAGGCGGCACTGGTGATGAGCGGCTTCTTCTTTGTGCTCCTGCGCGCCGGCTGGAGCACCGGCGACTCGGTTTCCAGCGGCGACGCGTTCCACACGGCCTACGTCACAGCGACCACGATGACGTTCGCGGGAATCGTCGCGTGCCAGATCGGTACGGCAGTCGCCGCCCGCACCGAGCGCGCCTCGCTTCGCTCGATCGGCCCGGTCTCGAACCCACTGCTCCTCTGGGGCATCGCCTTCGAGCTTGCATTCGCGGCCACGGTGATCTACGTGCCCGCGCTCCAGCCGGTCTTCCATACCGCGCCGCTCGGTCCGCTGGAGCTGCTGTTCCTACTGCCCTTCCCCTTCGTCGTCTGGGGCGCAGACGAGCTCTGGCGCTGGCGTCGGCGTGGGTATGCAGAGACGCGAGAAGGTACGACGGCTGTTCACGGCGCATCACCGGAGCCGGTCGGTCCGTGGTAAGCCGAAGCGCGATACGCGGTCGTCCCGATGACGGAAGAAAGCGAGGGGGCGACGATCGGGACATGCTGACGACGCCTCTGCCAATGTCCGTCGAGTGTCACGCGATTGATGCACCGCGCGGGCAGGCGGCCCCGCCTGCGCTCCTCGAGTGCCGCGGGGTCTGCAAGTGGTTCGGCCCGGTCCAGGCGCTCATCGACGTCGACTTCGAAGTCCGCGCCGGTGAGGTGGTTGCGCTCGTCGGCGACAACGGGGCCGGCAAGTCGACGCTGATCAAGGCGATCTCGGGCATCCAGCCGCCGGACGACGGACGCTTCTTCTTCGAGGGACGAGAGGTGCGTATCGCGAACCCCGGCGACGCCACCCGTTTGGGCATCGAGACCGTCTACCAGGATCTCGCGCTCTGCGACAACCTCGACACCGTCGCGAACCTGTTCCTGGGACGCGAGCTGGTGGGGCCGGGGCGCTTTCGCGCGCTCCTGCAACTCCTCGCGGAACCGGACATGGAGCGGCGCACGACCGCACAGCTTCGCGAGCTCGGCGTAACGACGCTCACAGACGTTCACACGCCGGTCAACTCCCTCTCCGGCGGACAGCGACAGGCCGTCGCGGTCGCACGCCCGACGCTCTGGGATGTCAAGCTCCTGATTCTCGACGAGCCCACGGCGGCGCTCGGCGTGACACAGACGGCCCAGGTCCTCGACCTGATCGGCCAGCTGCGTGAGAGGGGCCTCGGGATCGTCGTCATCTCGCACAACATCGACGTCGTGTTCGAGATCGCCGACCGGATCGTCGTTCTGTACGTCGGTCGTCGCGCGGCGACGTTCGAGCGCGCCTCGACGTCCCGTAACGAGGTCGTCAGCGCGATAGTCGGACTGCAACACCACGCCGGGCTGGTCGCGGCATGACCGACCACGAGAGGCCGGCGTCGTGAGCTCGCGCGCGACCCGCCTCGGCGCGACGGGTGGTGCGGCGCTGGCGCTTTGCGCGGTCTACGGTGCCCTGCTGCGGCGACGAATCATGACCTGGGGTGCGACCCGGGAGGAGGCATGCGCCCGACTACCCGGAGACGAGCTGCTCGAAGACGCGGACGGCGTGGCGACGCGCGCAATCGACATCGGCGCCCCCGCCCGGGCCGTCTGGCCGTGGATCGCGCAGATGGGGCCTTCGCCGCGCGGAGGCGCGTACACCTACGACTGGATCGAGAACCTCCTCGGCCTCGACATGCACAGCGTCGACCGCATCCTTCCCGAGTACCAGCAACCGCGGATCGGAGACACGATCGGCTACGGGCCGAACCGAATGCGCCTCGAGCGGGTCGAGCCCGGGCAGGTCCTCGCGTGGCGCTCTGAGGACGGCAACTGGGTCTGGGCGTTCGTCCTGGCGGAACGCGGCGGTTCGACACGCCTCATCAGCCGGAACCGCTTCCGGACGCCGACCGTGGCAACGAGTCTGGCGATGATCCCGATGGGGCCCGCGTCCCTCGTCATGGAACGCAAGATGCTTCGCGGCATCAGGGACCGGGCCGAACAGCTCGCAGCTCAGAGCTGAATGCCCCAACGTCTCCGTGCTGACACGTCGTGACGTGGCGAGAGCCGCTCCGCAGGCTGGCCGACCGCTTGGACCGGAAGCACCCTCGTGGGGCGACGAGCGCGCCGTCGGTCAGCCGACAGCCGCGCATCGACTACAGCCAGGAGCGGATCATGACGAAGGACGGCGAGGGTATGTCGAGTGTGGGTTCGATCCGAATATCAGCCTCAGGGAACGCGCGGAGGACCGCGGACGCGAGGTCATCCGCCTGCTCTTCCGTAAGGGCGCCGATCGTCAGGAACCGCCATCGTCGCGTGACGGGCACCTTGTCCTCGAGCAAGCGCCGCTCCATTGCCACGGCCCCGGCACGGTCGTGCGCCCGCGCAAAGACATGCCAGTCGTAGTCACCGCCGGCCTCGACCTCACGCCGTTCGCGGTCCTGGCGACGCTGGCGCTCGAGAGCCTCCTCCGACTCCGTGTGCGGCAGGGGCACGGAAGCGTCTTTCCACGCCGCCTCCACGGGATGCCAGCGCGTGGTGCGAATCTCCGCGGTCAGACCCTCGGCGCCCGACAGCTCTCGGACAACCCGGGCGGCTTCGTCGGCCTCTTCCTCGGTGGTCGTGTACAGGAACAGCTTCGAGCCATCCCGAGTGACGATCACGTGCCGTCCGAGACGCGCCCTCGCCTCGTCGTCCAGGTCGAGCGCTCGCAACCGCTCGCTGAGTGAGTAGCCGTGCTGCTCGTCGTTCAGCTCGACTTCGACGCGCCAGTCGTCGTCGCTCACGAAGCGATGATATGCGGACCCTTTCTCGTCGTGAATCGCTAGTAGGTGCCGATGAGGTCGGCGATCAAGGCGCAGTAGTCGAGGAGGTGGCGGTCGCCGAGAAATTGGTGCTCCACGCGGATCCGCGCCTCGCGCCCCAGCCGTTCGGCCTCGAGCGGATCGCGAAGCAGGCGCTCGACTGCGTTGCCGAAGCTCTCGAGGTCGCGCGGGTCCTCTATGAGAAGGCCGGTCTCGCCATCGACGATCTGGTCGACGATCCCACCAACAGCGCTCGCGACGACGGCGCGGCTCTTCCACATCGCCTCGGCTACGGTGAGCCCGAAGCCCTCGGCGAGGCTCTTCTGGGCGACGATCGCCGCGTGCCGCTGTAGTGCGTTGATCACGAGCGCGTTCTCGACCGGGTCGTCCATCGGGACGGTGGCGAGGTAGACGCGCCTGCGGGTGTTCCGGGGGAGCGACCGCCACACTGCCACGGTCTCATCCCAGAGCTGCTGGCCCTCGGGGTCGTCCGAGACGCCGCTCACTGCGGGACCGACAAGCCCGAGCCGTGCGTCGGTGACCCCGACGTATCGGACAAAGCTCTCCAGCACGCCCCCCATGTCCTTGATCCTGTCCCAGCGAGACACCTGTACGACGAGTGGCGTCTCCGGGTAATCGGCCGGCCCCTCGCGGACGACCTGCGCCAGGCTCCGCACCCGCCCGTCCGGTTGGATCCCATCCGCGGCGACGAGCCCAGCTGCGCTGAGTAGGGCCAGCACCTCGTGCGGGGTTTGGTAGCAGTTCTTCGGCGCGAACGGATCGATCGACGGAGGAATCACCCGCAACGACGCGCGGTCTAGCCAAACCGGCGCGAATGCCGCACGCGAGAAGACGTGTGCGTGCGCAACCTCGACGTATGGGCGGAGAAACGCCCAGGCGCGTTCCGTCCACTCGTTCGACCCATCGAAGCCGACGTGGCATCGCCAAACGACGCGAGCCCCGAGGGCGACGAGCGGAGCGACGAGACCCGCCGGCTGTGGATCGTGGACGAGCACGATGTCGCCGGATCGAACGATGCGCCGCAACCGCTCGACGTTGTCCGACGTGATCCGGTCGTAGTGCGCCCGCTCGCCCGGACCGAGGTCGCCACCGTCGCCAGGTGAGCCGTAGAGCCAGTTGTGAAGGCGCTTCGTGATCGCGAAGAACTCGTGGTCGCCCGAGATCAAGATCCAATCGACATCGACCCCCATCCCACGCGCATAGCCGAGCAGGGTCCCCAGCATCTCTGCGACGCCTCCGCCCCTCCCGGTCGAGTTCACGTTCACGATGCGCCGGCCGCCGACGAGCTTTCGAAGCTCGACGCCCGCGGCCAAGAGCGAGGCCAGGCGTTGATCGCCGATGATCGGCTTCAGCCGGCGTGGGTCGAGCGGCACGATCTCCACGGTGTCGCTCGGTGACACGTCGCGGAGTCTGTCGGATCAGCGTCTTTCCGCAAACCCGAAGGCGGGCGGCCGGTGGAACCGGCCCATCGTCGATGCGGTACCACTGCCGGCCGCCGCTCGTTAGTCGTGTCCGGTTCTTGGCTGTCTCGCGCTGGATTTCAGGTTCGTCAGCGCTCGCTGAGGATGGCGGCGATGTCCAGGGTGGAAATGACGCCGATCGGCCGACGGCCCGCGTCGACGACCACCAGATGAGCCGTCCCGTGCTCTGTCATCAACTGCGCCGCCCGCTGCACTGTCTCGTCCGGCCCGACCGCCAGCACCGCCGTCGCGGCCGTGCCCCCGGCTGTTTGCTCGGCGAGGTCCCGGACGCTCGACGCAGCCGCGAGATCGAGGTCGGAGACGATCCCCCAGGGAGGACCCGCCCCATCAGGGTCATCCGTCACGACGACGCAGTGGACATGGCGGCTGGCCATGAGCTCCGCGACCTCGGCAAGCGATTCGTCGCGCCGACAGGTGAGGACGCCATGGGTCATGGCTTGCGAGACCCGGACTCGTGCAGATGCCGGGCTCAGTCCCTTGTTGCTCGAGGGTGTCGTCGTGGCGTGCACCTGGCCCTCCTTCTTGCGTTTCCGTATCCCAAGGATCGCTCGGAAGACCGGCGCCCGCGTCCGCGACGGGCCGACGCATCCATGTGGAGAACTACGGCTCGCGCGCACCGGTGGAGTGAGACGAGGCGGGGCTGCTGTGGGAAAGCCGAAGCCAGTCCCGTATCGCCGCGGATGCGCGATCTGCTCCGACGCTGCAGCTTGAGTGCGTGAGCACCGCAGTTCATCGAGAACCAGTCGTGCCTCGACTGACGGCTGCCGTCCGCCACTTCCTTCCGGATCTCGTCTACGGCGCCAACGACGGGATCGTCACGACGTTCGCGGTCGTCTGCGGTGTCTTCGGCGCCGACCTCTCTTCGCGCGTCGTCCTGATCCTGGGATTCGCGAACCTGGTTGCCGACGGGTTCTCCATGGGCGCGAGCAACTTCCTGGCGCGGCGCTCGTATGCGGATCCAGCGGATCGCGCGGACGGGCGGGAGGCGGCGCGCCACGGACTCGCCACCACGCTCGGCTTCGTGGTCGCTGGGATCCTCCCGCTCGCCGCATACGTCGTCGCCGTCCCCGAAGGCGGCCGCTTTGCGGTGGCCGTTGCTCTCACTGCGTTCTCCTTGTTCGCAGTTGGCGCGATGCGGTCATTCGTCACACGGCAGGGCTGGATGCGAAGCGGCGCCGAGATGTTGGCCGTGGGCGCCTCGGCTGCGGTAGTCGCTTTCGCGGTCGGAGCTGTCGCCGCAGCCCTGACGAGCGCCTGATGCGGCATGCGCGCCGCACCAGCCATCAGAGGGGAGTTTGGTAGCCGGCCACACGCCTCGAAGGCCGCCGCGGTCGCGAACGGGCTTCGGACGGATGCCGCCCGCGGTCTGAGCGCAGGCGATGCCGCCGATCGGCTCGCATCCGTCGGTCCCAACCGCCTCGCCGCTCCTCAGCGCCCGGCCTACGGGACGATCGCGGTCCGTCAGCTGCTCGATCCGCTCGTGGCCCTGCTGGTCGGTGCCGCGATCGTGTCCGGCACGATCGGCGACGGCTTCGAGGCGACGGTGATCGCGGCGATCGTGGTGCTCAACACCGTCCTCGGCTTCACACAGGAAGCGGGCGCCGAGCGCGCCGTCCTGGCCTTGCGCAACACGGTCGCTAGGAGGGCCGCGGTCGTGCGCGACGGACGCGAGTTCGAGGTATCGGTCGAGGAGGTGGTACCCGGAGACCTGATTGTCATACGCGAGGGCGACCGAGTTCCGGCCGACGCCCGGCTCGTCGCCGCGGAGCGACTCGAGGTCGACGAGTCCGTCCTCACCGGCGAATCGGTCCCCGTCGCCAAGAGCGTGGAGAGTTCGGCGACGGAGGCGCCGCTCGCCGAGCGGACCTCGATGATCTTCGCCTCGACGGCGGTGACTCGCGGACGCGGACGGGCGCTCGTCACGGCGACAGGCGTGCGAACCGAGGTCGGCACCGTCGATCGCCTGTCGGCCGCGGCGAAACCGCCGACGACCCCGCTCCAGGAGCGCCTTGGCCGGCTGTCCGGGTCGATGGTCGCCGTTGGGCTCGGGGTTACGCTCTTGCTGACCACGGGCATGCTGGCCCGGGGCGCCTCGTTCGAAGAGGCGTTCCTCGTTGGGGTCGCGGTCGCGGTCGCGGCGGTTCCCGAAGGACTCGGGGCCACCGTCACGATCGCGCTCGCCCAGGGGGCTCGGGCGATGGCAGCCAGTGGGGCGATCGTCCGTCGGCTCGCCGCGGTCGAGACGATCGGCGCAGCCACCGTCATCGCCGCCGACAAGACCGGCACGCTCACCGTCAACCAGCTTCGTGTCGAAGCGGTCGCACCGAGCCCGGGACGGACTGTCGAGGAGCTCCTGGAGGTCGGCGTGCTTGCCTCGACCGCCGACGTGCTCGAAGATGCCGGCTCGGCTCGGATCGCCGGCGACCCGGTCGATGGCGCATTTCTGCTCGCAGCAATGGCCGCGGGGATCTCCGACCCCCGTTCGACGGCCGAGCGCCAAGTCGTGCTCGAGATCCCGTTCGATCCGACGCGTGCGCGACAGACGGCGGCGTACCTGGAGGACGGCAGGTTCCGCATCGTCGTGAAGGGGGCTCCCGAGAACCTGCTCGCGCGCTCGCGACTGGGTGCGGCGACCCAACGGGGATACGCGGACAGCGCAGCTACCTGGGCGGCCGAGGGACTTCGTGTCCTTGCCGTCGGGGAGCGGTGGGCCGACGAGCTTCCTGCGAACGAGAACGACATCGACGCCGACATCGAGCTCGTAGGTCTCGTGGGACTTCGCGACCCGCTCCGGCCGACGGCCGCCGAGTCGGTTCGTCGAGCTCGGGCAGCGGGTCTGAAGGTCGCAATGCTCACCGGTGACCATCCACTCACGGCGGCTTCCATCGCGGCCGGTCTCGAGCTCGGGGACTGCGCACCAGTGACCGGTGACGAGCTCGCGACCATGAGCGACACAGAGCTCAGGAACGTGGCGGCGACAAGCGGCGTGTTCGCGCGGGTCACGCCTGCCGACAAACTGCGGTTGGTCGAGACGCTGCAGGACGCCGGTCACGTGGTCGCCGTCACGGGTGACGGGATCAACGACACGCCGGCCCTCCGTCGAGCGGACGTCGGCGTTGCGATGGGCGCGAGCGGCACGGAAGCGGCCCGGGAGGCCGCGGACATCGTGCTGACGGACGACGACTTCTCGACGATCGTCCGGGCGATCCGCGAGGGGCGCCGGATCGATGCCAACGTTCGGAAGTTCGTAGCCTTCCTCCTCTCGGCGAATCTTGGCGAGGTCGTCCTGTTCGCCGTCTGCATCCTCGGCGGGCTGGGAGCGCCGATGACCGTCGCCCAGGTGCTCGTGGTGAACCTCCTCACGGACGGGCTTCCCGCGGTCGCGCTTTCGCGTGATCCCGCATTGCCCGGCACGATGCGGCAGCCGCCGCATGGTCGAGGCCGGCTCTTCTCGTCCTCGTTTCAGCTCGCACTCGTGGGGGCAGGCGCCGCCGTCGGGTTTGCCGCAACGTGCGCGTTCGTGCTCGGCAGAGGGATTGCGCCCGACACCGCGCAGACGATGGCCTTCGTCACGATTGCGGTCGCCGAGCTCGCCCTGGTCTTCGCACTGCGTTCCACCGTCGAGGCAGCGTGGCGCGGACCTAGGAACGCGGCGCTCGGACTGAGCGTCCTGGCGTCGATGCTCGTCGTCGTCCTCGCCCTCTACCTGCCGTCGATCGCCTCTTTGGTGGGGACGACCTCGCTGGGCGTCCGCGAGCTGGCGGTCGCCGCTGGGGTAGCGCTCGTGCCGGCGGGTCTCTTCGAAGTCGGCAAGGCGGTGCGTCGGTGCACAGACGGTCCGGTTGATCGATCCGCGAATGCCCCGAGCGACGGTCAGGCGCAACCCCGATGGCCCGGGGGGTCGTCTACGGGACGATTCGATCGATGACCGAGAACAGCACCGAGAACAGCACGACGTCGTCGAAGCAGGTGTCCAAGGCGCGGCCTGGCGACTGGATCGTGATCCATCGACACACGGTCGGCGAGCACGAGCGCATGGGCCTCATCCTCGAAGTGCTCGGCGCACCCGGTCACGAGCGTTACCGGGTCCGCTGGGACGAGGAGCACGAGACGATCTTCTATCCAGGCTCCGACGCGACGATCCGGAGAGAGGTGCCGCGATGACACTCGTCTGGTTCGCCGTCTGGCTCATCGCGAACGTCACCGGCGACAAGGAGCCGTTGACGTTCGACCCGGTGAACTGGTGGGCCGCAACGTTGCTGCTCGCAATCGCCCTCGACCTCGGCCGGCAGCACGCGACGCCGTTCACGCCGAAGCGGCCGCCCCGCGCGTAACCGCGGGGCTGGCTCGGCCACCCTGCGCGAGCATTGAGCTCGTGTGCGCGTGGTCGGCCGACACGACAAGAGACCCGGGAATCGCCAGCCCCGGGTCTCTCGCGACGATCTGTCAGGCGACGGTCTCGGCCTCGACCGAGGTGTGCTGGCCGCCCCACTGCTTGTCTGGCACGACGACCACCGGGCATCCTGCGACGTGCAGGAGGCGGTGCGAGAAGCTCCGCGCGAGAGCTCCCGCGAACGTGGCCTGCCCATGCGTCCCGCACACGATGACATCGGCCTCGAACTCCTCCGCCACCGCTGCGACCACGTCGGCCGCATCGTGATGGCTCCGGCGTACGACCAACGTGACGGGTACTCCGTCTGCCTCGAGCGACTTCACGCGCTGTCGAATGGAGATCCTCACGTCGTCCTCGTCGGCGAACACTGGTGAGGCGGCTGCGCGGCCGGTCATGCGCTGATCGCAGTGAACGGCCACGAGCCGGCCACCCGGTGCTGTCAGCCGGAGTGCCTGTCGAAGCGCAACCTCCGAACCGTCCGAGCCGTCGGTCGCCCAGATGACTGTCTTGTACATGGCTGGCCTCCCTAGCTCTGTTACCAAGAGCGTCTTTCCAACGGAGCGCTGCGGCTTCGGGGGAAGACCTGAGCAGCGAGCGGAAAACTACGGGTCGTGTTACCGACGTCAGCGCGACTGCACCGCGCTCGTAGCCGGCTCTCTCGCCGTGCGACCAGGGCTTCGGCCGATCGCGCGCGGGACGACGACGGTGACTCGCGGAGCCCCTGCCGCGCACCGCCGACTCACCGACCC
>DASXAW010000161.1:0-3275 GCA_036406535.1 Gaiella sp. | reverse complement strand
ACCCAGTCCGCGAGCGGCTCGTCCTGGTGGTAGATCAGCTCCGGGAGGAACGACTCGAGGTCGTGGGAGTCGATCACGACCTCGTGGTGGTCGGTGCCGAACCTGCGCGCGATCGTGCGCGCGTGCTCGAGCTCGTTGTAGCGCTCGTAGCGCTCGAAGCCGACGGAGAACGTCCGCACCGGTGCGTCCATCAGCTCGGACATGAGCGCGACGTTCGTCGAGGAGTCGACGCCGCCGGAGAGGAAGACCCCGAACGGGACGTCCGACATCATCCGCCGGCGGATCGACTCGCGGAGCAGCTCCAGCAGCCGCTCCTCGAGCTCGGGCTCGTCCATCGCCGCGACCTCGTCCGCGGTCTCCTGCGAGAGCGGGCTCCAGAACGTCTCGACCTCGGTCGAGCCGTCGGCGCGCACGGTCATCCGCTCCGCGGGCCCGAGCTTCCGGACGCCCTTGAACATCGTCAGCGGCGCCGGTGTGCAAACGAAGGTGAGGTAGTGGAAGAACGCCTCCTCGTCGAGCTCGGCCGTGAGCGCGGGGTGGGCCAGGAGCGCCTTGATCTCGGAGCCGAAGACGAGCCCGCCGGCGGGCTGCGCGTAGTAGAGCGGCTTCTTGCCGAGACGGTCGCGCGCGAGGTGCAGCTCCTTCGTTCGCGCGTCCCAGATCGCGAGGTGGAACATCCCGTGGAGCCGCTCCAGGCAGCGGATGCCCTCCTCCTCGTACAGGTGGACGATCGTCTCGGTGTCCGTGTTCGAGCGGTAGCGGTGCCCCTTCGCCTCGAGCTCGGGACGGATGTCCATGTGGTTGTAGATCTCGCCGCCGAACGTGATCCAGACGGTGCCGTCCTCGTTCGACATCGGCTGGTGGCCGGCGGGGCTCAGATCGATGATCGACAGGCGGCGGTGCGCGAGCGCGACCCGGTCTTCGGGTGAGAACCACGAGCCGCCGTCGTCCGGGCCGCGGTGGTGGACCAGCTCGCGCATCGCCGTCACGAGCTCTTCGTCGACCGCGAACCCGTCGCTCGTGCCGAGGATGCCGGCGATGCCGCACATCAGGCGGCCCTCTCCGGCGGCGGCTCGACGGCGACCGTCTGGCCGGACGAGATCGAGCCCAGCGCGGCCAGCGCCACGCTCTGGGCCCAGTACGCGGCGCCCAGCCCGGGCTCGAACGGCCGCTCGCCGCGGCAGGCGGCGATCACGCCGTGCAGGAGCTCGGCATGGCCCTTGTCGCCGCGACCGCGCTCCTCGCTCGTCCCGTCCGCGCCGAAGGACGTGAGGGCCCGGAAGTCGTCGAGCACCCACGACCGGCCGCCGCGCAGCACTTCGACTCGCTCCTTCGGCATCGACGGGGCCCCGAGCCCCGAGTAGTGGATCGTCGCCACCGAGCCGTCAGCGTACTGAATGGTGATCGAGGCGCTCTCGGGCGCGCCGACCCCGGCAGGGGCGGGCGTCGCGGCCGCGAGCACCCGCTGCGGAGCCCCGCACAGCCAGTCGGCGAAGTCGAACAGGTGGCAGGCCTCGCCGAGGATGCGGCCTCCGCCCTCGTGCGGGTCGTTCAGCCAGTGCTCGGGCGCGACCGGCGCGTTCATCCGGTAGACGAGCTGGATCGGCCCGGACAGCCGGCCCACCTCCTGGGCGAGCTTTCGCGAGAGCGGGGCGAACGGACGGTTGAACCCGATCGCCAGCCTGTCGTTCTCCGCGCCCGCCTGCCAGACGTCGTCGATCTGCTCGCGCGTCAGTCCGAGCGGCTTCTCGACGAAGACGGCCTTGCCCGCCCGCAGGGCCGCCGCCGAGATCTCCGCGTGGGAGTCGTGCCTCGTGCCGACGACGACGAGGTCGACGTCCTCGGCCTCCACGGCCTCGCGCCAGTCCGTGCCCGGCCGGGCCCCGTTCAGCGAGCGGGCGAGCGCGGTCGCGGACGACCCGCCGCGGCTGACGACGGCCGTCACGCGAACGCCGCTCTCGCGCTGGAGATTCGGGACGTGTGTGCCGCGAACGAAGCTTCCGGCTCCGATCAGGGCTACCCGCACCTCGCCGTTCCGCGGCTCCACGGAGGCCGACGCGCGCGCCGGACGCGGCGGTTCCCGCCGCTCCGCGTACGTGAGCACGGCCGCGGGCGGGGGCTCGTCGCCGGCCAGCGCCTCGTACGCCTCGGTCGCGCGGTCGACCGGCAGTTCGAGCTCGACGAGCGGATCGAGCTTCACGAGCCCGTCCGCGACGAGCCGGAGGTACTCCTCCATGTTCCGCCCGGCCGTCCACCGCACGTAGGGCAGCGGATAGTCCAGGCCGCCTTCCTCGTAGGACGGGTCGTAGCGGCCGGGCCCGTACGAGGTGGAGATGAGCACGTCGGCCTCGCGTTCGTAGAGCGTCTCGCGGTCGAAGTCGAGGCCGACCTCGCCCACCGGGACGACCTTGCCCTTGCGACGCACCATGCGGACGGCCTGGTTGACGAGATCGCCGCCCTTGGCCGAGGCCGTGACGACGACCGCGTCGGCTCCCGCGCCGCCGGTCCACGCGGAGATCGCCTCCTCGGCCTCGTCCGGGCCGAGCACGACCTCGGCGCCGAGCTCGGCGGCCAGCTCGCGGCGCTTCTCCACGGGCTCGACGCCCGCCACCCGCGCGCCGGATGCCCGCAGCGCCTGCACGGTGATCAACCCGAGCAATCCGAGCCCGACGACCACGACGCGGTCGCCGAGCGACGGCTGCGCGCGGCGGACGCCCTGGATCGCGATCGCCCCGATCGCGGCGAACGAGGCGTCGCGCAGCGAGACCTCGTCGGGGACGGGCACGACCAGGTTCGGCGGGACCGACACGACCTCGGCGTGGTTCGCCCGGCCCGCGCCTGCGCAGGCGACTCGCTGGCCGACGTGGACGCCGGGGTCGCCGCCGGTGTCGAGAACCGATCCCGCACACGAGTACCCGAGCGGATTGTCCTGGGCGACCGCGCCACGGACGGCGCCGATCGTCTCCCGGATGCCGTGGTCGCGTGCGTGCTTGAGCGTCTGGGCGACGAGATTCGGGTTCTTGATCGCGCGAGCGGCGAGCGAGCCGGATCCGGAGGCGACGACCGAGCGCTCCGTTCCGCTCGAGATCGCCGAGGCCGCGTTCGCGACGAGCACCGACCCGGGCGCCGGCGCCGGCTCGGGCACGTCGACGACCTGGGTCTTTCCGCCCCGCAAAACGACCTGTTTCACGGGGTGAGCGTATCGGGAGCGAAGGCCGTCGAACTCTCTATGCTCAGGCGCGATGCCCAGGCGCCGGAAAGTCCTGTCCGTAGTC
>DASXAW010000160.1:0-1533 GCA_036406535.1 Gaiella sp. | reverse complement strand
GGCGCGAACAGGAAGCCGAAGCCGAGCTCGTCGATCGACCGCGCGATCAGGTCCGGCGCGAGCTCGAGGTTGAAGCCGAGCGCCTCGAGCACGTCCGCCGAGCCCGAGGACGACGAGACGGCGCGGTTCCCGTGCTTCGCGACTCCCGCTCCTGCGGCCGCCGCGACGAGCGCCGCAGCGGTCGAGATGTTGAACGTCCGCGCCCCGTCTCCGCCCGTGCCGGCCGTGTCCACGAGGTCGGAGCGCTCCGGACTGACGACGAGCACGTGCTCACGCATCGCCTCCGCGCAGCCCGCGATCTCGTCGGCGGTCTCGCCCTTCAGGCGCAGCGCCACGAGGAAGCCGCCGATCTGCCCGGGCGTCGCCTCGCCGCCCATGATCGAGCGCATCACCGCGCGCGCGTCCTCCTGGGACAGGTCGCGCCCCTCCAGCAGCTCGGCGAGGGCCTTCTGGATCACGCCGCCTCCAGGAAGTTCCGGATCAGCTGCGGGCCGAGGGGGGTCAGCACCGACTCGGGGTGGAACTGGACCCCGTCGATCGGAAGCTCGCGGTGGCGGACGGCCATGATCTCGCCGTCCGGCGCGGTCGCCGCCACGTCGAGGTCGTCGGGGACGCGCGTCGCGGCGAGCGAGTGGTAGCGCCCGGCCTCGAACTCGGTCGGGAGGTCGCGGAAGAGCCCGAGCCCGTCCGTGCGGACCGTCGTCGCCTTGCCGTGGACGAGCTCGCGCGCGTGTCCGACCTCTCCGCCGAAGGCCTCCACGATCGCCTGGTGGCCGAGGCAGACGCCCAGCGTCGGCGTGCGGGGGGTCAGGCGGCGCAGGATCGCGAGCGTCTCGCCCGCGTTCGCCGGCCGGCCCGGGCCCGGAGAAACGACGAGGTGGGAGGGATGGAGACGCTCTGCCGCGTCAGCGTCGATCTCGTCGTTTCGCCGGACCACGATCTCTGTTCCGAGCTCGCCGAAGAGGTGCGCGAGGTTGTACGTGAAGCTGTCGTAGTTGTCGACGAGCAGAATCACAGGCGCGCCTCCGCCAGCTCGATCGCACGCTCGAGGGCGGCGAGCTTCTTCAGGCACTCGTCGTGCTCCAGCGCGGGAACCGAGTCGGCGACGATCCCGGCGCCGGCCTGCAGGTGCGCAACTCCGTCCTTGAGCACCATCGTCCGGATCGCGATGCACGTGTCGAGCGCTCCGCCGGGCAACGAGTAGCCGACGGCGCCCCCGTACGCGCCGCGCCGGTGTCCCTCGAGCTCGGAGATGATCTGCATCGCCCGCACCTTGGGGGCGCCCGAGACGGTGCCCGCCGGGAAGCACGCGCGCAGGAGGTCGAACGAGCTCACGCCCGGCTGCAGCTCGCCGACGACCTCGGACACGAGATGCGTCACGTGCGAGAAGCGCTCCGGCTCGAGGAACCGCTCGACGTGGACCGTTCCCGGCCTGCAGACGCGGGAGAGGTCGTTCCGGCCGAGGTCGACGAGCATCACGTGCTCCGCGCGGTCCTTCTCCGAGGCGAGCAGCTTCTCGACGTCGCCGGGCCC
>DASXAW010000159.1:0-22634 GCA_036406535.1 Gaiella sp. | reverse complement strand
GGGGTCGCCATCCTGGCCGACCCTCGACGCACGTGCTCGCTGCGCTTCCTTCGTCGGCGAGACTGATCGTCGGCGTCGCCTAGCTGTCCGGCCGCGGTGGCGAGGTCGACCGTCGCGCAGCAGTCCGCGAGGACGGTCGGGCCACACCTCGAAGGGGGCCGACAAACGGGCGCCAGCGCCGCGGATCGCCGTGGCTACTGCCGGATCTGCTGCGCGTAGTCGCTCGAGCAGACGACGACCTTGCCGAAGTTGCTCGGAACGGCGGCGCACGTCCGCTCGCGGGAGCCGAGCCAGATCCCGGCATACAGCAGCGCAATCGCGGAGACGAGTGCAAGCGTGAGCGACGCTGCGAGCTTCATGACCTCCCTCCTTACGTCGATCGTACCTCGCCGGCACCGGTAGGCGCGTCGGCGGCAGCCGCGGCTCAGACGGCCGTTCGGCGCGCGGCCTCACGGGCCTGCCGCTCGTACGGGCTCCGCCGGTAGCCGGTGCGGAGATAGCTGAGGGGCATTCGGACCGGCCGGTGCTGCATCTGCCAGACGTGGCAGAGCTCGTGCGTGACGAGCCCCTCGTGCACGTCGGCGCGGCGCAGGAAGATCACGAAGTGCGTGGCGAAGCCGTCGAACCCGCGCCAGGGTCGGAGCCGGAACAGCCACGGCGTCACGACGATGCGGACGTGCCCGATGCGCACGGGTCGCGGCCACCAGTCGAGCCGGTCGAGGCGCGCCTTTGCGCGGACGAGGTTCGGGTCAGAGGTGCCGCTCAGGCGACGGGGTCCAGCACCAGCACGGCCGAGAGATCCTGTGCCTGCGTGTACTGGAACTGGTAGAGCCGAGACCTCGTGATGCGGTTGAGCGTCTGCAGCTCGCCGGCCTTGATCGTCCCGACCGAGGGGGTGATGGGCGAGAGCGTCTGCGAGAGCGGCTTCCCGAGCTCGGGGTTGGTGTCGCCGCGCTCGAGGAAGACGGCCGTCGCCGGCGACTGCCCGCCCGCGGGAGGCGGCAGGAAGACGGTGACGGAATCGACGCCGTCGACGTATTTGAAGGTGTAGAGCGCGAGCTCGAGCGCCTCGCGCCGCAGCAACGTGTGGCGCGCCTCGGTCGGTGGGCCGCTCGAGAGCGCGCAGCCGTCACCCAGACCGCAGAGCACGTACTGCATGCTCTTCGAGGCGTCGACCAGCTCGATGTCGTCCTCCTCGGCCTGTCCGGTCGAGGTGTCGGGTCGCACGGCGATCGCCGCGACGGGGATTGGGCTCGTCGAGTCGCCGCCCGCGGCGACAGTCGGCGGCCCGCCGAGCGCGACGACCATCTGCTGACCCTGGATGCGGTACTCCTTCGCGACATGGTCGGCGATCTGCTTGACCCTCGCGCTCGAGCTGCCGTCCGGCTCCCACGACGACCAGGACGGGTTCGGCACCGCGTCGGGGCGCGTCAGCAGCACGATCAGCGCGCCGAGGGCAATGCCGCCGATCAGCGCGAGCGCGCCGTAGATGTACGCGAAGCGCCTGCGATAGCCGGTCTTGCGCGCACGCTCGCGGCGCGGGACCTTGCTCGACTCGGTGACGGGCTTCGCAGTCTCCGCGTCGATCAACGGTCGGCGCTCGACGCCTTCGCTCATTTCGCCTCGACCTCTTTCGGCCGGCGCTCGCGCTCATGGCTCGAGACCGCGAAGAACGGCGGCGGCCAGACGTCCTCGTCCCCGTAGTCGAGCTCGGGGATCCGGAGGCCGACCGAGTCGAGCAGGTCGAGAAGCTCGTCGCCGAAGATCTCCTTCTTCTCCATCAACACGTCGGCGATGCGGGCGAGCGCCTGCTGGTTCTCCTTCGCAAGATTGTGTGCCACGACGTAGGCCTGCCCGATGATCTGCGAGCCGACACGTCGCTTCGCCGGGTCGGAAAGCGCACCGGCGATCGGGTCGGGCGCCATGGGGCCGCCGCCACCGCCCATCCGGTTCATGATCTGCAGACCGATACCTTCGAAGCGCTCGAGCACGCGGGTGCGCGCCTCGTCCTCGGTCTCGCCCTTCTTCGGGGTCACGTGGAACGGCTGTGGGCCCATCGCTGCAGCGCCGACCATCCCGGCCGTCTGCGCGGTGACCGACATCACGTCGCCGCCGACGCCGGTCGAGTTCTCGTTGTAGAAGACGCGCTCGGCGGCCATCGCGCCGAGGCCCCACACGAGCTGCGCGAACATCTCGCTCTGGAAGCGAGCGAAGCGCTCTTCCTTCTCACGCGCCTGGTGGTGCCCGCCGGAGTCACCGCGTCGCTTGATCGACAGCCGCGTCGACTCGAAGTCCTTCATGAACGAGTGGCCGGCAATCGCGTGCCCGGCCTCGTGGATCGCGATCGCGCGTCCCTCGCGCTCGATGTACTCGATCCCGATCGCGGTGCCCGACTCGAGCGTCGTGATCGACTCGACGAGGTCTTCCCAGCTGAACCGCTCGCGGCCCGAGTGGTGCGCGATCGTCAGCGCCATGGACGTGACCTGCTCGATCATGGCGGGCGAGTAGCCGTTCGTCACCCGCGCGATCTCGTCGCGGCGGCGCGGCATGTCGAGGTCGGCGTCGTGGGAGACCTTGTTGATATAGAGGTCGATGATGTCGAGCCGGTCGTGCTTCGTGGGCGTCCGGAACCACACGTGGCGACCCATCCGGCCCGGACGAATGAGCGCCGGGTCGAGCCGGTCGATCGGAACGTTCGTTGCGCCGATGAAGTAGACCTGCTCGCTCCGCGGACGGGGTGCGGGCAGCCTGAGCGACCTGCCCTTCAGACGACGTGGGACGATAAAACTGGCGTCGAGCAGGGTGTTCGTCTTGTTCGTGATCACCCGCCGCATGAAGGGCGGGTTGTCGATGCCGTCCATCACGACGAGGAGCTGGTTGAGCGCCATGCCGCCGCCGCCCATCATGCCGCCGGGGAACATGTAGCCGTAGAAGCGCATCATGGTCGCCCCGAAGCCACTCCATCCGAACGTCGGCGTCTCGCGGCTGGCGAACAGCTTCTCGCGCCACGCACGCGTCTCGAGCACCATGTCGCCGGAGGGGTTGAGCGAGCCCCACGGCCCGAAGAAGAGGTCGTCGTGGAGGCTCAGAGGGGTGAGCGGCGGGACGTTGATCGCGCCCCCGAAGCCGCTGCCGAGCGCCTGGCGGCGCATGCCGACTGCGTCGATCTCGTCGATGAACACGATGCAGGTCCCGCCCCACTTGCGGGCCGCGCGCTTCGCCTTCCAGGCGAGGTAGCGGACGACGATCGCGTCGATGCCGATGAACGTCGCCGCGAAGCCCGAGCCCGGGATCGAGACGAACGGCGAGTTGAAACCGGTCGCGAGCGCCTTCGCGAGCATCGTCTTGCCGGTGCCGGGGGGCCCGAAGAAGAGGACGCCGCGCTCGCGCTTACCGCCGTGGTGCTCGAACTGCTCGCCCGACTGCCAGATCGACACCACCCGACGGACCTCCTCCTTTGCCTCCGCCTGGCCGCGGACGTCGTCCAGCTTCACGCCCCACTGCGCGTCACCCGGCTCGAACGTCTTGATCTGCGTGAGGTTCATCGCGAGCAGCGGGCCGAACAGGATCCCGAAGTTCGCGATGAAGAGGAAGAACACGAAGACGACCTGGATCCACAGGGCGGGCGACGAGAAGATCGTCCCGATTCCCGCGAAGATCCAGCCGATCGTCCCGAACCAGGTGCCTCCCCGGAACAACCAGATGATCGTGATCGCGATCACGAACAGCAGCGTGAGCTTGAACCAGAAGCGCCAGAACCACGCCCGGCGGCGGCCGACGATGTCCTCTTCGCGGAGGTCGCGGCTCTCGATGCCGAACAGGCTCGGCGCAGGGATCAGCTTGCGGAAGAGGAGGTCCGCGAAGCCCCGGAACACGACGACGATCGCGACAGTCGCGAGCAGGGCCTGCCACCAGGAGAGATCGCTGCGCTGCGTGAACCAGATGTAGAGCGCCGGCGACGTCAGAACCGCGACGATCGTCGCGGCGCGCGTCAGCTTCTTCCAGCTCCGTGCGAGGTCCTGCGAAGCTTCGGCCTGAGGCAGGCCGGCAAGTGATTCGGCAGCCGTCGCCATGCACGAGAGTGTACGCAGGAGGCCCCAGGCACAGATGTTGGCCGGATGTTAAGCGCCCGAAACACGGCTTCGCAGCCCGCTTGACAGGGGCTCTGGAGCCCGCCGCGACGCTGCTAGCGTCGGGGTCATGACACAGGCGACGCTTCACACCAGCGAGGGCCCGATCGAGATCGAGCTCTTCCCCCAGGAGACGCCGAAGACCGTCGACAACTTCACGCGGCTCGCGTCCGACGGCTTCTACGACGGCCTTTCCTTCCACCGGGTAATTCCGGACTTCATGATCCAGGGCGGCTGCCCTCTCGGCGACGGGACCGGTGGCCCCGGCTACACGTTCGAGGACGAGCCGAGCGAGCATCCCGTCGCGCGCGGCGCGCTCGCGATGGCGAACGCGGGGCCGAACACGAACGGCTCGCAGTTCTTCATCGTCACCGCCGACGCGTGCCCGTGGCTCGACGGCAAGCACACGGTCTTCGGCCAGGTCTCGTCGGGCCAGGACGTCGTCGACCGCATCTCGCTCGTCGACCGTGACGCGAGGGACAAGCCGACGTCGCCGGTGACGATCGACAGGGTCGAGCTGACGTAGGCGCGGACACCAGTCGTTAGGCTCGGGCGGATGGAGCTCGCGGGCAAGACGGCGGTCGTCACGGGCGCGTCGTCGGGCATCGGCGCGGCGACCGTCCGGAAGCTCCGCGAGGCCGGGGTCCGGGTCGCCGGCGGTGCGCGGCGCATCGACCGGGTCGACGCCGACGTCTCACTTCCGCTCGACGTCACCGACGAGGCCTCCAGCACCGCGTTCGTCGAGCAGGCGGTCGCCGAGCTCGGCGGTATCGACATCCTCTTCAACAACGCCGGCCTTGCGCTTGGTCGGGTGCCGTTCGAGGAGTCGACGGAGGAGGTCGAGGCGACGGTCCTCCACACGAACGTCGATGGCGTGCTGCGGATCACGCGGCTCTGCCTTCCGCATATCCGCGACGAGGGGCACATCGTGTTCATGGGCTCGATCGCTGGACGACAGGCCTACCCGCATGGCGCGTCGTACATCGCGTCGAAGTTCGCCGTTCGCGGGTTCTCGTACGCGCTGCGGGAGGACCTGCTCGGCCGGCCGATCCGCGTGACGACCGTCGACGCAGGCCTCGTCGAGACGGAGTTCTCGCTCGTCCGCTTCGGCTGGGACGAGGAGAAGGCGGACGCCGTCTACGAGGGGCTCGACCCGGTGACGCCCCAGGAGGTCGCCGACTGCGTGCTGTTCGCCCTCACGCGGCCGCTCCACGTGAACCTCGACGAGATCGTGATCAAGGCGCTCGCGCAGTCGAGCGGCGCCCGGGTCGTACGCCGCGACGCGCCCTGAGCCCGGTGAGGCTCCGCTCGGCGTACGACCGGGAGATCTTCCGGCTCGGGGTGCCGGCGCTCGGTGCGCTCGCCGCCGAGCCGCTGTACGTGCTGGTCGACACTGCGATCGTCGGTCATCTCGGCCGCGCACAGCTCGCGGCGCTCGGCGCTGCGGCGACGGTGGTCTCGGTCTTCGGGATGTTCAACTTCCTCCAGTACGCGACCACGGCACAGGTCGCCCGCGCGACGGGCGCGAAGGAGCACGTCGTCGCGCGACGGTTGGGCGCCCAGGCGTTCTGGCTCTCCCTCGCGATCGGGATCGCGCTGGGCGCGGCGCTTGCTGCCCTGGCCGGCGAGGTCGTCGCGCTCGTCGGCGTCGAGGGGCAGACGGCGGACTATGCCGAGACCTACCTCCGGATCGTCGCCCTCGGCGTGCCGTCGTTCTTCCTCGCGCTCTCGGGGCAGGGCTTCCTCCGCGGCCGCGCGGAGCTGACCGCGCCGCTCGTCGTGATCGTGCTCGGGAACGCGCTCAACGCGGCGCTCGAGGTGCTGTTCGTATACGGCTTCGGCTGGGGGATCGAGGGGTCGGCGTGGGGGACGGTGATCGCCCAGTCCTGCATGGGAGCGGGGTTCGTGTGGCTGATCGTGTCGCGCGCCGGGCGCGAGAACATGGCCCCGGTCGTGCGCCTCGCGCGACGTCTGCTCTCGGTAGGGAAGTTCATCTTCGTGCGCACCGCGGCCCTGATCTCCGCGTTCCTGCTCGCCGGCGCGGTCGTCGCGCGTTTCGGCGACGCGGAGCTCGGCGCGTACCAGATCTCGTTCCAGCTCTTTCTCGCGCTCGCGCTCGCGCTCGACGCGATCGCGATCGCCGGTCAGATCCTCGTCGGGCGGGAGCTCGGCGCGGGCAGGCCCGACCGGGCGTACGAGGCGAGCGTGCGCATGATCACGCTCTCGGTCGCGACCGGGGTGCTCTTCGCCGTCGGGCTGCTCGCGCTGGCGGACGTGCTGCCGCGGCTCTTCTCCTCGGACGAGGCGGTGCTCGCCGAGTGCGCCGCGCTGTGGCCGATCTTCGCCCTCCTGCAGCCGGTGAGCGGCGCGGTCTTCGCGCTCGACGGGATCCTCATCGGCGCGAGCGACGGCCCGTACATCGCCGCCTCGATGGTCGTCGCCTTTGCGGCGTGCGCGACCGGCCTCACGTTCGCGGTCGAGGGCGACTGGGGCGTCCGCGGTGTTTGGGCGGCGCTGGCGGCGCTGATCCTCGTTCGCGCGGCGACGATGGGCGCTCGATTTGCGCGGCGCCGCTGGCTCGTCACCGGTTGGGCGTGACGACGCCGCTCTCCGACCTCGAGTCGGACACCTGGGCCATATCCTCCGGGGGGTGAGTGACGGGCTCAATGTGATGGGCGGGCCGCTCGAGCCGTGCGGGTACGACCCGGTGACCGGCTTCTGGCGGGACGGCAGTTGCCGGACCGGCGGGCAGGATCTCGGCGTGCACGCGGTCTGCGCGGTGATGACGGAGGAGTTTCTCGCGTACAGCCACTCTGTCGGGAACGACCTCTCGACGCCCCACCCTGAGCTCGGCTTCGCCGGTCTGCGCGAGGGCGACCGGTGGTGCCTCTGCGCCGGCCGCTGGCAGCAGGCGCTCGAGGCGGGCGTCGCTCCGCCCGTCGTGCTCGAGGCGACACACGCGCTCGCGCTCGAGTTCTCCTCGCTCGAGTCGCTGCGCGAGTACGCCGTCGACGCCTGAACGTGATCAGCGCGTGGCGGTGGCCTCTGCCCGCTTGCGCCAGTAGCGCTCGAGGCCGAGGTAGCAGTGCCAGTACGGCGCCGCGCGGTCGTACGCCTCGACCTCGCCCGGCTCGGCCGCGGCGACGTCGGCGCGCGCCGCGGCGACGAAGGTCGCCTCGTCCATGCCGTGGGCGACGCGCGCGCCCCATTCGTGCATCGTCTTTCGCAGTCGGTCCAGGTGCTCGTCGACGTCCTCGAAGACGCCGAAGTGGATCAGCGCGAGCCGTCGGGGCTCGCGCCGCCCGAGCTCGTCCAACGTCCGCTCCCACGCCTCGAGGTCGACCTCGGGGGGCGGGGTGGGGGCGTAGACGAAGCGCCCCGGGTCGATCCGGACGCCTGCCGCGTCGCCGGCGTAGAGCGTCCCGTCCTCGTGGAGGTACGCGACATGGTGCGCCGCATGCCCGGTGGTGGGGAAGCACGCGAGCCCCACCACGGTGTCCCCGACCGCGCGGATGTTCTCCGCCGGCACGGGAGCGAGCTCGCCCCAGAGCTCGTCGAATGCGTGCCCGTAGAGGCGCCGTGCGCTCGTCTCGAGCCTCTTCGGATCGACGATGTGGGGCAGCCCGACCTCGGAGACGTGGACCGTGAGGCTCGGGTGCTCCCGGACGAGCACGCCGGCCGCGCCGGCATGGTCGAGGTGGATGTGCGAGAGCAGGAGGTGCCGCACGTCGCCGAGCTCGACTCCGCGGTCGCCGAGGGCAGCGTGGAGCGCAGGGACGCAGTTCGCCGGGCCGCAGTCGAAGAGCGCGAGGCCGTCGTCGGTCTCGAGCAGGTATGCCCCGATGCGGCGCCGGTCGCCGAGGTGGAGGAGGTCGAGCGGCGCTGTCATGGCAGGGACGCTATCTCGGGTTACCCGTACCCCCGCGGGCGAGGCGACGCTCTACGGTCGGGTCTGGCGGAGCGATGACTTCCGCGCGGCGAGGCGGTCATTGCACCGAGACCCCGACAAGGGAGGCACACATGCCTGCACCAACGCTCGTCGTCGGCGCTCCGTGTTGGATCGACCTGTACAGCTCGGACACCGACAAGGCGATCGAGTTCTACGGCCGGCTGCTCGGCTGGAAGGCCGAGGAGACGGACGAGCGGTTCGGCGGCTACTTCACGTTCACGAAGAACGGGAAGCACATCGCCGGCTGCATGGCGAACGACGGGTCGACCGGGTATCCGGACGCGTGGGGCGTCCACCTGATGACCGACGACGTCCAGGGCATCGCGGACGCAGCGTCGGGCCACGGCGGCTCCGTCGAGATGGGGCCGATGGAGGTCGCCGAGAACGGCAGCTCGGCGATGATCAAGGATCCGGGGGGATCCGTCGTCGGCGCATGGCAGCCGAACGAGGTGAAGGGCTTCGAGGTCACCGGCGAGCCCGGCACGCCCGCGTGGTTCGAGCTCCACACCGCGGCGTACGACGACGCCGTGTCGTTCTACCACGACGTGTTCGGGTGGGACACGCACGTGATGAGCGACTCCGACGAGCTCCACTACACGACGCTCGGGAAGGACGAGAACGCGCTCGCGGGGATCATGGACGACCCCGGAGAGCCGTCCGGGTGGAACGTCTACTTCGAGGTCGCGGACGTCGACGAGGCGCTCGCGCAGGTGACGGCGCTCGGCGGCACGGTCGTCGAGCCCGCGCAGGACACGCCCTACGGCCGCCTCGCCAGGGTGAAGGACCCGACGGGGACCGCCTTCCGCCTCGTCACGAGCCCCTGAGAGAAGGCCCCGGGCGCCCGCCCCGCGGGCGCCCGGGGCCGCCCTCGGCGTGGGCCGTGCGGGCACGCGACCGGGACGGTGTCAGACACCGTTCCTCGTCAAGGGTCGCGGGCGCCGACTTCGTGTCGGTTCGTCCACAAGCGAAAGGGCGTCCTGTCACCCGGGAGCGTCCGGCAGCGTCCAGGCAGCCCCTCCGCGACGCCGCCGATCCGACGAGGCGCCGCATGAATTCTGGGCGTGCGCTGGTGTGGAGCGATTGGCACGAGGTTGCGACGAAATCCCCTTGACAGAAACGGTGTCTGACACCGCTTGGCCCCCGCGCCGCGGCGCACGGAGGCGGAGGCGCGGCGCTCAGGCGCGAACGGGCGTCGCGGCGAGCGCACGCTCGAGGTCGGCGACGAGGTCGTCGGCCGCCTCGAGCCCGACGGAGAGCCGGACGAGGTTCCGGGGCGCCGCGAACGGGCCGGCGGCGGTCGAGGCGTGCGTCATCCGGGCCGGGTGCTCGATCAGGCTCTCGACGCCGCCCAGGCTCTCGGCGAGCGTCCACACCTTCGTGTGCGAGGCGAGCTCGACGGCCTCGTCCTCGCTCTCGGCGAGGAACGAGACCATCCCGCCGAAGTCGCGCATCTGCCGTGCGGCGATCTCGTGCCCCGGGTGGTCGGGCAGGCCCGGCCAGAGCACCTGCGTGACGCGCGGATGCGCCGAGAGGAACTCCGCGACTACGCGCGCGTTGGCGCAGTGGCGCTCCATCCGGATCGCGAGCGTTTTCAGCCCACGCAGGACGAGCCAGCTGTCGAACGGGCCCGGAACCGCGCCGAGCGACTTCTGAAGAAATCGCAGGCGCTCGGCGATCGTCGGGTCGTTCGTCGCGGCGAAGCCGCCGATCACGTCGGAGTGGCCGCCGAGGTACTTCGTCGTCGAGTGGAGGACGATGTCGGCGCCGAGCGCGAGCGGCCTCTGGAGGAAGGGCGTCGCGAACGTGCTGTCGACGACGAGGAGCGCGCCCGCGGCCTCGGTCGCCGCCGCGACGGCGGTGATGTCGACGATGTTGAGCAGCGGGTTCGTCGGGGTCTCGATCCAGACAAGCCGGGCGTCGGAGACATGCGCCTCGGGCGCCGACGAGAGCTCCTCGGGCGTGACGTAGGTGAAGCGGTAGCCCTTCGGCTCGTACACCTGCGAGAACATCCGGTAGGTGCCCCCGTACACGTCGTTCACGCAGACGACGCTGTCGCCCGGGTCGAGCATGTGCATGATCGACGACGTCGCCCCGACGCCGGACGCGAACGCGTGCCCGTGCGCCGCGTTCTCCAGCGAGGCGAGGCACTCTTCGAGCGCCGTCCGCGTCGGATTCGCCCCGCGTGCGTAGTCGTAGCCCTTGTTCACGCCGACGGCCTCCTGGGCGAACGTCGACGTCTGGTAGATCGGCGTGATCACCGCGCCGGTGGTCGGGTCGGGCTCCTGTCCCGCGTGGATCGCGCGCGTCTCGAATTCCATGTGCGGCGATCGTATCCGCGCCCGTCAGCCGGGCTCGCCCCTCGCCACTCGGGCAGCGAGGCGAGCGCCTCGTCCAGCCGCGGCGTGTCGCCCCACGCACCCAGGGCCTCGAGCGTCCCCGTCCTGCGGCCGAAGCGCGGCTCCACACGGCCGACGAGACGGTCGCCGACGAGGATCGGCAGGACGTAGTACCCGTACTCGCGCTCGCCTTCGGACGTACATCGCGTGCGCTGCCGTCGAGCGCCTGCGCCCGAACGGCGATTCTCCGCGCGTCGTCCGGCGAGACGAGGCTCACCGGGCGACCGTCTCGAGCCCGATCACCCGCCGAAGACGGTCCAGGGCGCGGTCGAAGGCGGCATCGAGCGCCGCAGAGCTGCGGACGCCGTCCTCGACGTGGAAGGCGCGTACGACGAGCGTCCCCGTCGTGCGTTCCGACTTGAGGTCGGCCCGGCCGACGATCCGGTCGCGCCAGAGGAGCGGGAGGACGTAGTAGCCGTATCGCCGCTGCGGCGCGGGCTTGTACACCTCGATGAGATGGTCGAATCGGAGGACGCGACGCGCGAACGGCCTGTCCCAGAGGAGGTTGTCGAACGGTGAGACGAGCACGGCGGCGGCGGGCGGTGGGCGGTCGAGCTCGGCGCCCGCGGGGGCGAGCACCGGCTGGCCGTCGTCCTCCACCGCGTGCCGCTCCAGGACGCCGTCGGTGACGAGCGAATCGACGGCGGCCCGTATGCGCGCCGCGCCGCCCCGGAGGCGCCAGTGCTCGACCGCTCCGCGTTCGGTGAGCACCCCGCGCGCCCGGACGGCGCGCACGACGAGCTCCCGCAGCCGTTCCGGCTCCGGGGGCGTCGGCGCATCGAGGATTCCACGCGGGAGCACGCGGTCGGGCAGGTCGTAGAGCCGCTGGAAGCCCTGCCGCCCGGCGACGACGAGCTCGCCGTGGTTCCAGAGGAGCTCGAGCATCCGCTTCGCCGGCTTCCAGCCCCACATCTCGCCCTGTCTCGCGGCGCCGTCGAAGTGCCGCGAGCCGAGCGGGCCGCGTTCCCTGATCTCGTCGAGGACGTGCTCGCGGAGGTGCGGGTGGGTGCGGTCCACCTCGCCGTACCACCGGCGCCCACCGACGTGCATCGTCGGCCGGAAGAGCGCCCAGTCCTCGGCCGGGATCAGGCACGCCTCGTGCGCCCAGTACTCGAACAGCCGGCCTTCCCGGAGCAGCTTCGACACCGCCTCCCGCGGATACGCGCCGATCCGACTGCCCAGGGCGATCCGGTGGCTCCGCTCGACGGTCGAGATCGAGTCCAGCTGGACGCACGAGAGCCGCCGAACGGTGCCCTCGACCTCGGGCGTCGTGCCGCGTCGCGGGCGCGATGCGTAGCCCTGCGCCTCGATCGCGAGCCGCCTGACCGACGTGAGGGAGATAGGGGGGCCCCTGATCGAGGGTTTCTACCCCACGTCGGCCGACGCGGGTGTCACTCTTCCCGGCGTGCGCCGATTCGTGATCATCGTCGCTATCGGGCTCGGGCTGGCGTACGTGATAGGTGTCCCGGCGTTCCTCGAGCGGGACGACGACCCGCTGCCGCGCAAGGCGGACGCCATCGTAGTCCTGGCGGGCTCGGACGGTCCGGTGCCGGCCGGCGAGGCCCTGTTCCGGCGCAAGATCGCCCCGATGCTCGTGGTGTCCGGCGACCGCAGCAGCCGAGACCCGGCTCGGGCGGCGCTCTGCCGGAAGCCGCCCCGGGGCGTGGTCTGTATCGAGACGAAGCCGTACGCGACGCTCGATGCGGCGCGGATCGTCGACGACCTCGCGCAGCGGCATCACTGGAGCTCGATCGTGCTCGTCGCCCCGCAGTACAGCCTCTTCCGGACAAGCCGGATCTTCGACCGCTGCGTGGACGCGAACGTCGCGGAGCAAGGCGTCGACGAGCCGTGGTGGCGCAACGCGATCGCGGTGCCGCTCGAGTGGATCAAGCTCGGGATCTCCGAGACGGTCCGCCGCAACTGCTGATCCACTGAGGCCTTGTACGGTCTCGTCGTGGACGAGGCCACCCTTCGCGAGAAGCAGGACCAGGAGCTCATCGAGCTGCTCAACGAGGCCCGCGTCGCGCTGTCGGGCGCGAGCGTCCTCTTCGGCTTCCTCCTGATCGTCCCGTTCAGCGCCCGCTGGGAGCGGACGACGCATATCCAGCGCGAGGCCTACGTGGTCGCGTTCGTCGCGACGGTGCTCGCGGTGTTGATGCTGATGATGCCGACTGCGTACCACCGGCTCCGCTGGCGGGAGCGGAGCAAGGAGCGGATGCTGCGCTACTCGCACCTCGGCGCGATCGGTGGCGTCCTCTGTCTCGCGGTCGCGATGACGGCGACCGTCTACCTCGTGATCGACACGGTCGTGTCGACGCCGTGGGCGATCGCGGCGACCGTGCTCGCGGCGTCGGCCTTCGGCTCGTTGTGGTTTGCGCTGCCGCTCTCCACTCCGTACGACCGCTGGGACACCGACGTAGAGACGCGTCCGACGCGCCGGACGTGAGGCGCTAGGCCTCGGGGACACCGCCCGCGAGGATCGCCGCGAGCCGGTCGGCGTCGATGTTCCCGCCGGACACGATGCAGACGACGCGGCCCTCGCCTCCTCGACCGGCGAGCGCCGCCGCGACCGAGAGAGCACCGGCTCCCTCGGCGACGACGTGCGCGCGTGTCGCGAGCACGCGCACGGCCGCGGCGACCTCCGCCAGGGGCAGCGGAACCGCTTCGGCGACGAGCGACCGGGCGCGCTCCCACATGGCGGGCAGCAGCGCCTTCGACCCCGCCCCGTCGACGAACGAGGCCGTGTACTCGACCTGGGTCGATCGATCGCCGCCGAGTGAGGCGCTCAGCGGCGCCCCGGTGGCCGGCTCGCAGGCGACGACGCGCGTGGAAGGCGAGACCGCGGCGAGCGCGCTGGCGATCCCGCACGTGAGGCCGCCGCCGCCCCACGGGACGAGCACCGTGTCGATCGCATCGAGGCGCTCGGCGAGCTCGAGCCCGATCACGCCGTTGCCCGCCATCACCCGCTCGTCGAGCACGGGGTGGACGAACATCCCGTCGAGCCCCGGGTAGGCGCCGCTCTCCATCGTCTCCCACCACGTGTCGAACGGGACGAGGATGACCTCGCCGCCGAGACGCGCGATCGCGTCGAGCTTCGCGCGCGGCGCGTGATCCGGCGCGACGACCGTCGCGCGAACGCCGAGCTCGCGCGCGACCCAGCAGACGCCCTGCGCCATGTTCCCCGCGCTCGTCGTCCAGACCCCCGCGCGCCATTCATCGGGCTCGGTCTGGTGGATCGCGCTCGTCGCGCCGCGGAGCTTGAACGAGCCGATCGGCTGGAGGGACTCCAGCTTGAGCCAGATCTCGCCCGGCGCGTCGACGTCGAGCCTCACGAGCGGGCTCTCGCGCACCGCGTCCGCGGTGAGCTCCCGCGCCCGCTCGATCGCCTCGAGGGGGATCGCGGCGGATGCGCCGGCGCGGCTCAGAACGCGACCTCCGCTCCGACGCCGTGCTCCCGGGCGCGCTCGACGCACAGCGAAGCTGCTGCGAGGTCCTCGACGGCGAGCCCGAGCGACTTGAAGACCGTCAGCTCGGCGTCGTCCCGGCGCCCCGTCGCCGATCCGACGAGCAGCTCCCCGAGCTCGGCGCGAATGTGGTCGGGCCCGATCCCGGCCTCCTCGACCGCGGCCAGGTAGTCGCCGGACTCGTTGACGGTCGACTCGCGTCGATCGACGAAGAGCGCCGAGGCGGCGATCGCGTCCGCGTCGAGCTCGCGCGCGGTCGGGATCGAGGAGCCGACCGCGTTGACGTGCGCTCCCGGGGCCAACCAGGAAAGGCGCACGATCGGATCGCGAGACGAGGTGCACGTGCAGACCACCTCCGCACCGTCCAGCGCCTCCTCGACGCTCCTGCACACGACCGCGTGCGACTCGAGCGCGAGCGCCTCGGCGTGCGCCGGGGTCCGGCTCCAGATCCGCAACTCGGCGTCGTCGACCACGGCGCGCATCGCGACGGCATGCGACCGCGCCTGGACGCCCGCGCCGAGGACCGCGACGCGGCGTGCGCCCTCCCGCGCGAGGAGCTTCGTCGCGACGGCGGAGACGGCGGCCGTCCGGATCTCGGTGATCGCCGACGCGTTCACGACCGCCCGGAGGACGCCCGTCTCGCCGTCGTGGAGGAGCACGGCGCCCTGGTGCGGATCGAGCCCGCGCGCGCTGTTCCCCGGCGCGATCACGACCTCTTTCAACGAGAAGAGGGGCGCATCGCCGCCGCGGTGGGCGGGCATCAGGCCGAGCAGCTGCTCGGCCGGCGGCCGGACGACGAACCGGAGCGGCATCGTCAGCTCGTCCCTCGCGAGCGCCGCGAGCACGTCCTCCATCGCCGCGATGCACGACTCCATGTCGAGAACCGCGTGCACGTCCGCCTCGGAGAGCACGAGGAGGCTCATGCGAACAACGCCCCGATCCGTGCGTGGTCGTCCGGGTCGAGCTCGATCTCGAATGCCCCGATCACGGGCTGCAGCTGCGGGACGTCGTTCGGGCCGACCACGAGCGCGGTCAGCTCGGGGACGTGGAGGAGCCACGCGAGGGCGAGCGACGCCATCGACACGCCGCGGTCGTCCGCTTCGCGCTGGAACGCCTCGAGCGCGTCGAACGTCTCGTCTGTCCGGTAGCCCTCGCCGCCCTCCGGCCGAAGGGTCATGCGCGACCCGGGCGGGGGCTCCTCGCCACGGCGGTACTTCCCGGTCAGCCAGCCGCCTGCGAGCGGGCCGAACGGGGCGTAGCCGAGCCCGTGCTCGTGGCACAGCGGGAACATCGTCTGCCGGTCCCCCTGTTCGAGGAGCGAGAACGCGTTCTGCACCCACTCATAGCGGGTCAGGCCCTCGAGGGCGGAGAGCTCGAGCGCCTCGGCGACCTGCTCCGCGGTGAAGTTCGACGCGCCGACGGCTCCGACGGTGCCCTCGCGAACGAGCTCGTCGAACGCCCCGAGCGTCTCTTCCTGCGGCGTGTCGGGATCGAAGTCGTGCGCCATGTAGAGCGGAAGCCGGTCGAGCCCGAGCCGCTCCAGGCTGGTGACGACCTGGCGACGGATTCGCGCGCGGGCGAGGCCGCTGTCCGCGCCTTCCGCCATCGGGTTGAACGTCTTCGTGACGAGGACGACGCGATCGCGCACGTCGCTCCCCTTCGTGCGGAGCCAGTCGCCGATGTACGACTCGCTCCGTCCGCCGCCGTACGCGTCGGCGGTGTCGAGCGTCGTCACCCCGAGGTCCCAGGCCGCGTCGAGCAGCCTGAAGGCTTCCTCACGGCTCGTTCCCTGGCCGAACAGCGACGGCTTCGAGCCGATGCCCCCGAAGTTCCCGCAGCCGAGCACGACGCGCGTGACCGCCACACCGCTCCTGCCCAGGGCGCGCTGCTCCACCGGCCGATCGTATGCAGCCGGCGTACCTCGGCGGCGCCATAGGTATCGAGGCTCGCCCGCCGAACACACCGCCGTGGGCGACGACCACCTCCGACAGGTGCGCCACGAGGTCCGACGCGAGGCGGCGCCGTTCGCGCTCGCGATCCTCGGCGCGAACGCGCTGCTCTCGCTCGTGAGCCGCGGCGCGGGCTGGGAGCTCTTCGGCTCGCGCGACTGGTGGGTCTGGCTGCTGCTCGCGGCGCCATCGGGCCTGCTGTTCGCCACGCTCGTCGTCGGCCCGTCCCGGGTGGGGCTCGAACGCCTCCAGCGGGAAGTCGCGATCACCCTGCTTGCCCTGCTCGGCGCCGGGACCGGCGCGGCGACGCTCTGCCTCGTCGTCTCGTTGACGCGGTGGACGCCGTCCGGTCCGCAGCTGCTCCTGTCCGCCGTCGTCGTTCTCGTCACGAACGTGATCACGTACGCGCTCGTGTTCTGGGAGGTCGACGACGGCGGCCCGATCGCGCGCGCCCTTGCGGAGGCACGCGATCATCCCGACTTCCAGTTCCCGCAGGACGAGAATCGCGAGCTCGCCCGCCCCGGCTGGGCGCCGGCGCTCGTCGACTACCTCTACCTCTCGCTGACGAACTCCGTCGCGTTCAGCCCGACCGACGCGATGCCGCTCACCCACCACGCGAAGGTCTTCATGGGGCTCGAGGCGACGATCTCGCTGCTGACCGTGCTCGTCATCGGCGCGCGCGCCGTGAACATCCTCGCCTAGCGCTCAGAGCGTGGTCGACCCGTCCGGGCCGACCGTCCAGTGCGGGTTGTGGGCGATCTCCCACGGGTGGCCATCGGGATCGAGGAACACAGCGGAGTAACCGCCCCAGAACGTGTTCCCGGGCTCCCGCCCGATCGTGGCCCCGGCAGCGCGTGCCTCGTCGACGACGGCATCGACCTCCGCGGGCGAGGAGACGTTGTAGGCGAGCGTCACGCCGCCCCAGCCGCCCGCGTCCTCGACCGCGCTGTCCTCGGCGAGCTCCGCCCGGCCCCAGAGCGCGACGATCATCCCGCCTGCCTGGAAGAAGACGACGTCGTCGTCCGGGGTCGCGCCCGTCCGCCAGCCCATCGCCTGGTAGAAACGCCGCGCTCTCCCGAGATCGCGAACGCCGAGCGTGACGAGGCTGAGCCGCTGGTCCATCGACCCATCATGCCGCGCCGGGCCGGGTCGCCGCGAACGCCTCGTAGGCCCGCTCGAGCGCGTCTGTGAGATCCACACCTCCGGCCCGGATGCCGCTTCGGCCGAGACGCCGCAGCACGGCGGCGGTCGGGAGCGCGCGCACGGGACGCGCCTCGGGCAGCGTTCCGGCCTGCCACGGGTCGGTCGGCGCCGGCTCGGCCGGCTCGCAGCCGCGCCAGAGGAGGAACAGCGAAGGATCCCGGTCGACCGCGTCGGCGACGGCGAAGGCGACCGCCGCGACATGCTTGCACGCGCCGATCGGCTCGTCGTCCGGGCACGTGCAGTGGCGACGGACCTCCCTCGCGGACGGCGCCAGCCTGGCGCCGAAACGCGTCTCGAGCACGTGCGCGAGCTGAACCGACTGCGCTTCGCCTGTTGCCGCCGCCTCGAGCGGCGCGCGGCCCCGCGTCGCGCGCACCGCGGCATCCCAGGCAGCGGCGCGAACCGGCTCCGCCGCGATCGACACGTCGTACTCGTTCCCGGTCGATCCGGTCACGCGCGCCGTGATCCGCCCGTCGGAGACGGTCACCTCGCTCACCGCGCCTGCGCGTGCGAGGCGTCGGCCGCGCTCGGCGCGGTGCGTGGCCTCGTCGGGCGCGACACCGCTCGCCAGCCAGCGGGCCCACGGCCCGACGCCGATCCGCTCGTCGAGGCTCTCGACGGAGAGCGGCGCCCCGTTCTCGAGCAGCCGGGGGATCACGCCGCCTCTTCGATCGCCTCGGGCGCGAGCGCCACGGCGGCGCGGAGCGTGTCGAGGTCGAGCTCGGAGAGCCAGTCGTCCGCCCGACCGGAGATCACCTGCTCGGCGAGCTCGCGCTTCGCGTCGAGAAGCTCGTCGATCCGCTCCTCGACCGTCGCCGTGCAGACGAGGCTCGTGACGTGGACGTGCTTGCGCTGACCGAAGCGGTGGACGCGGTCGGTTGCCTGCTGCTCGACCGCGGGATTCCACCAGCGGTCGAAGTGGACGACGTGGTTGGCGGCCGGGAGGTTCAGCCCGCGCCCGCCCGCGCGCAGCGAGACTACGAGGAACCGAGGGCCGGCGCCCGACTCGAAGCGCGCGACGAGCTCGTCGCGCGCCCGGGCCGACAGCCCGCCGTGGAAGAAGCCGACCTCCACGCCGAGGCGCTGCGCGAGGTGCGGCGCGAGGCGGCCGAAGCCGGGGTACTGCGTGAAGACGAGGCCACGCTCGTCGTCGGGCACCGCGCCCAGGAGCTCGACCAGCGTCTCGAGCTTTCCCGAGCGCCCCTCGAGCGGCCGGCCCGTCGGCACGACGAGCTCGGGGTGGTTGCACACCTGCTTGAGCTGCCCGAGCATCGCGAGCACCGCGCCGCGGCGGTCGAAGCGCCGCTCGTGCTCCTCGATTCGCGGCATCCAGCGGTCGACCGTCGCCCGGTAGAGGCTCGCCTGCTCGACCGTGAGGAGGCACGCCCGCTTCGCGATCGTGATCGGCGGCAGCTCGAGCTCGACCTCTGGCGCGTCCTTCGCCCGCCGGAGGAGGAACGGCCCCACGAGGCCGCGCAGCCGCTCGAGCGCCCGCGCGTCGCGCCCCGCCTCGATCGGACGCGCGAAGGTCCGTTCGAACGCCTGCCGCGAGCCGAGCAGGCCCGGGTTGACGAGGTCCATGATCGCCCAGAGCTCGCCCAGGGAGTTCTCGATCGGCGTGCCGGTCATTGCGAGCGCACGGCGCCGCGGAAGCCTGCGAAGCGCACGGTGCCGCTTCGTCGCCGGGTTCTTCGCATCCTGCGCCTCGTCGAGGATCAGGCGGTCCCAGGTGACGAGCCCGAGCGCCTCGAGGTCGCGCGCGACGACGTCGTACGACGTGATCACGACGTCGGAGCCCGTCGCCCGCTCGGCGAGGGCCGGGCCCGAGAGACGGTCGGGGCCGTGGTGGACGTGGACGAGGAGGTCCGGCGCGAACCGCTCGAGCTCTCGCGCCCATTGCCGCGTGACGCTCATCGGCGCGACGACCAGCGTCGGTCCCGATGCGAGCCCATCCTCGCGCTCCGAGACGAGCGTCGCGATCGCCTGCACCGTCTTCCCGAGGCCCATGTCGTCGGCGAGGATCCCGCCGGCGCCGAGGTCGCCGAGGAGGCGAAGCCAGCCGTGGCCGCGTTCCTGGAACGGGAACAGGTCGTGGCGCATCCCCGACGGCGTCGGGAGCGGCCGATAGCGGCGCTCGCCACCGTCCACGAGCTCCGCGAGCGCCTCATCGAGGGTGACCCGGCCGAGCTCCAGCCCCGCCTCCTCGGTCTCGAGACCCGACAGCGCCCGCGCGAGGTCGACGATCGACGCATCGCGTCCCCGCGTGTCGAGGAACCGCAGCGCGCGCTCGACGTCCGTCGCGCGAAGCGCGTGCCAACGGCCGCGGAGCCGGACGAGCGGCTCCTTCGCCGCCGCGAGCGCGCTCAGCTCCTCCTCGGTGAGCTCGACGTCCCCGATCGCGACGCGCCAGTCGAAGCGGGCGAGGCTGTCGCGCGAGAGCAACCCGGTCGAGCGCCCCGGGGCGGTGGCGACGAGGTTCAGCCGGACGCGGCTCGGCGTCGAGACCCACTCGCGCGGGAGCAGAACGGGCACCTCGAGCTCCTCGAGCCGCGGCATCGCTTCGCGCAGGAGCGCTCGCACCTGGTCGTCGTCGAGCGGCGCCTCAGGCGTCTCGGCGTCGAGCGGCGGCAGGCCGGCCCGGGCGAGGATCGGGCCGATCGTCGCGACCCTCCGCTCGATCGCGCCCCGCGGATCGCCCTCTCGGAGGAACGCGAACACGTCGTCGTTCCCGTCCTGCAGAAGGCTCGCCGGCAGTGCCAGGGTCGGGTCGTCGGCCGCCTCCAGCCAGAGCGCGGCAACGACGTCGCCATCGAGCCCCTCGTCCCGCGCGGAGAGGCGGAGACCGACGTTCCACGGCGCGCGCGAGCGATGTGCGAGCCCGCCGTCGACCCAGGCGGCGACCCGGCGCTCGAGCGCCGCATACCCGGCGCCCGACGGAAGCTCCGGCTCGTCCGAGAGCAGCCCGGCGAGGAGGCGGTCGGCAGCGCCCGTCTCGCGCGGACCGGAGGCCGGCGCCCGGAGGGCCGTCGCGCGAATCGCACGGCGCGCGAGCTCGTCGATCGCACACGCGTAGAGGTCGTGGACGAACGCGTCGACGTCGCCGTCGAACTGGTCGGCGCACACCGCTGGGGCCGCGGTGGCGATCCGCCCGAGCTCGTCGCTCACGACCTCGTCGAGCGTGGCACCCCAGAGCGCGTGCCAGCGCCCGTCGCTCGGCTCGAGATGCGGGTGGACGAGCCCTTCGGCGACCGATCGCCGGGCCCGATCGAGCACGGCGAGCACAGCCCGTGCCGTGCCGCCCAGCTCCAGCTCGCCCGCATCGAGCTCGAGGAGGTCGGCGAGGGAGAGCCGGCGACCCGCGACGCCGTGCCCCGCGCGGGCGACGTCGGCGACGCCGGGCAGCCCCACGTCGAGCGGTGGGGGCGTCAGCTCGCCGTTCGCGTCGCGCAGGACGGCGAACGTCGTCGCGTCGTCCTGCCAGAGCAGCTCGAGCGCGGCCGCATGCGCGGATTCAGGAGTGGGGGTCGACTCGGGCAGAACCAAGCAGCATAGGCATCGCGGCCGCTGCCACGGTCGACCCTCACTCGGTGCGACGAACGGCGGGCGCTACGAGGACGAGCCCGAGACGAACGCCGCCACGTCTCGGATCTCCTGCTCGGAGAGCTGGTCCTTGAACGGGGGCATCGCGCCGCCGCCGTTCGTGACCTGGTGCACGACCGTGTCGAACGAGGGGCCGAGGTCGTCGAGGTCGGGACCGACAGTCCCGCTCGAGTTCGCCTTCGAGAACGTATGGCAGCTCCCGCAGCCGGCGCTGGCGAAGACGGCCTTGCCGTTCGTCGCATCGCCGGTCTCCCCGCCACCCGTCGTGGTCTCGCCGCCGGTCGTCGTCTCGGTGGTGGTCGCGGGCGGCGCCGACGACTCGTCGTCGCTACCGCCGCATCCCGCGCCGACGAGCGCGAGGACACCGAGGAGCAAAGCGAGGGCGACGAGATATCTCGCCATCTCGACAACCTACCCGTTCGCCACGGGCGCAAACGCGGTGTGACGTTCGGGGTGGGCGGCTAGCCCGAGATGAACTCGGTCAGGAACTTGATCTGCACGCCCTGCTCCTGCGACTGGAACTTGACGACGTCGCCGATCGAGACGATCCCGACGAGCTCTTGCTCGTCGTCCAGCACCGGCAGGTGGCGGAAACGGCGCTCCGTCATGATCGCCATGCACTCGTCGATCGTCGCGTCCGGCCCGATGTAGACGAAGGGCGCGCTCATGATGTCCCGGACGGGCGTCGTCCGCTCGTCCCGGCCCTCGAGCGTCACGCGGCGCAGGTAGTCACGCTCCGTGACGATCCCGGCGAGCTGGCCGCCCTCGGTCACGATCAGCGCGCCGACGTTCCCTTCGACCATCGTCTTCACGGCATCGAGGACCGTCGCGGACGCGTCGATCCTGAGAACGTCGCGACCCTTTGCGTCGAGGATGTCGGAGATCTGTCCCATATACAGGTGATCGTCGCCGATCCTCTATGAGATCGGCGACGACCGCAACCCCCGCCTGGTGCGAGGATGCCCTCGTGGAGGCGACAGGCACGGACGCCCCGCCGGAGCGTCGGCTCTCGATGCTCCTGCTCGTCGTGGCTGCGCATCAGCGGATGGGCCAGCTCGTCGACCGGGAGCTCGCGGCCGACGGCGTCGCTGCCGCCGATTACGCGCTCCTCAGCCTCGTCGGCGCGCGCGGGCCCGCCCGGCTGACGGAGGTCGCGGCCGAGCTCGGCATGCCGCTGACGACGGCATCCGACGCGGTCAGGCGGCTCGAGGCCCGCGGGCACGTGCGGCGGGAGCCGAATCCCGACGACGGACGCTCCGTGCTCGTCGAGCTGACCGACACGGGTGACGCCGAATGGCGGCGCGGCTGGCCGGCGCTCCGCCGGATCAACGAGCAGCTGAGCGAGACACTCGACGACGCGGGTCTCGTTCGGACCGGCCTCGAACGGCTCGGCGCGGCGTTCGAGGGGATGCTCGCGGCACCACCCGAGGAAACTCCGAAGACGTAGCATTTACTACGAGTTCGTAGTATTATCAGCGGCCGTGCGCCGGCTGTCCGTCCTCGTGGCGATCGTCCTGGCCCTCGGAGCGGCGTCGGCAGCCGCGGGCGGGCCGACGACCGTCGCGAAGATCCCTGTGCCGGCGGCGGCTCAGCCGTGCGCGGCGGCCGCGGCGGGACGCTTCGTGTGGGTGAGCATGTTCGGCGCGCCGTATCTCCTGCGCATCGACCCACGGCGGAACGTCGTGGCGGGAAGGACTCGCGTCGGCAGCGGCGCATGCGGCCTCGGCGCCGGGGCGGGCTCGCTCTGGGTCGAGGACACCTATTCCTCCACCGTGAGCCGTGTCTCCGTGCGAAGCGGCAAACGGACCGCCGCGATCGACGTAGGAGGCACGCCGTACGACGCGACGTTCGCGTACGGCTCCGCGTGGGCCACCGCCTACGGCGCCGACGACCTCGTGCGGATCGACCCCGCCTCGAACCGGGTCACGTCGCGCATCCCCCTC
>DASXAW010000158.1:0-3190 GCA_036406535.1 Gaiella sp. | reverse complement strand
AAAGCCACGACCGAGTACCGAGGAGCAGCGTGCCCACCGTCAACCAGCTCGTCCGCAAGGGACGCAAGGTCCCGAAGACGAAGGTGAAGACCCCGGCCCTTCGCGGCGCCCCCCAGAAGCGGGGCGTGTGCACGCGCGTCTACACGACGACTCCGAAGAAGCCGAACTCCGCGCTGCGCAAGGTCGCGCGCGTGAAGCTGACGAACCAGATGGAGGTCGGCGCCTACATCCCCGGCGAGGGGCACAACCTGCAGGAGCACTCGGTCGTGCTGATTCGCGGCGGGCGCGTGAAGGACCTGCCGGGCTTCCGCTACAAGGTGATCCGCGGCGGTCTCGACACCTCCGGCGTCTCCGAGCGGCGCCAGGGTCGCTCCAAGTACGGCGCGAAGAAGGGCGGCTCGTAGTGCCGCGCCGCGCGCAGATCCAGCCCCGCTCGGTCGAGCCCGACGCGGTGTACGGCTCCGTGCTCGTCACGCAGCTCGTCAACCGGGTGATGCTCGACGGCAAGAAGTCGATCGCCGAGGGGATCGTCTACGACGCGCTCTCGCAGGTCGCCGACAAGTCGGGCAGGTCGGCGCTCGAGGCGCTCGAGGCGGCCGTCAAGTCCGTGACGCCGGTGCTCGAGGTTCGCTCGCGCCGCGTCGGCGGGGCGAACTACCAGGTCCCGGTCGAGGTGCCGGCGCCGCGCGGCCGCACGCTCGCGCTGCGCTACCTCGTCACGTATGCCCGCGAGCGGCGCGAGAAGGGGATGGAGTCTAAGCTCGCCGCGGAGCTGATGGACGCGATCAACCAGCAGGGTGGCGCGTTCAAGCGCAAGGACGACATGTACCGGATGGCGCAGGCGAACAAGGCCTTCGCGCACTACCGGTGGTGAGGTAGAGGAGACGATGAGCACCACGGCAACACGGGTCGCGCTCGACCGCGTCCGCAACATCGGGATCATGGCCCACATCGACGCGGGCAAGACGACGACGACCGAGCGGATCCTCTACTACACAGGGCGCACCCACAAGCTGGGCGAGGTCCACGAGGGCGCGGCGACGATGGACTGGATGGCCCAGGAGCAGGAGCGCGGCATCACCATCACGTCGGCGGCGACGACGGCGTTCTGGCGCGACCATCGCATCAACATCATCGATACTCCCGGGCACGTGGACTTTACGGTCGAGGTCGAGCGCTCGCTGCGCGTCCTCGACGGCGCGGTCGCCGTGTTCGACTCGGTAGCCGGTGTCCAGCCCCAGTCCGAGACCGTCTGGCGGCAGGCCGACCGCTACGGCGTCCCGCGGATCGCGTTCATCAACAAGATGGACCGCACCGGCGCGAGCTTCGCGAACGCCGTGCAGTCGATGCGCGACCGCCTCGGCGCGAACCCGGTTCCGATCCAGCTTCCGATCGGCGAGGAGGACGCCCACGTCGGCGTCGTGGACCTCGTCGAGATGCAGGCGATCGTCTACGAGGACGAGCTCGGCCAGTCGTTCACGGTCGGCGAGATCCCGGCGGAGCTCGCCGCCGCCGCCGAGGAGGCCCACCACGCGCTGATCGACGCCGTCGCCGAGCACGACGACGAGCTGATGGAGACGTACCTCGAGGACGAGACCTCGGTGGCGCCCGAGATGATCCGCCGCGCGCTCCGCACGGGCACGCTCGCCGACGCGATCACGCCGGTGCTGCTCGGCTCCGCCTTCAAGAACAAGGGCGTGCAGCCGCTGCTCGACGCCGTCGTCGACTACCTGCCGAGCCCCCTCGACGTCCCGGCCGTCCAGGGCACCGATCCCGGGACGGAGGACGAGATCACCCGACCGCCGTCGGAGGAGGCGCCGTTCTCGGCGCTCGTGTTCAAGGTCATGTCCGACCCGTACGTCGGGAAGCTCACGTACTTCCGCGTCTACTCGGGCAAGGTCAAGGCCGGCGACCGGGTGCTGAACACCACGAACGGCAAGACCGAGCGCATCGGGCGGATCCTCCAGATGCACGCGAACCACCGCGAGGAGCGCGAGGAGCTCGGCGCGGGCGAGATCGCCGCCGCGGTCGGGCTCAAGCAGTCGACGACCGGCGACACGCTCGCCCTCGACTCCGCACCGATCGTGCTGGAGTCGATGACGTTCCCCGACCCGGTGATCTCGGTCGCGATCGAGCCCCGTACGAAGGGCGACCAGGACAAGCTCGGGCAGGGCCTCCAGCGGCTCGCCGAGGAGGATCCGACGTTCCGCGTCTCCTCGGACGAGGAGACGGGGCAGACGCTCATCGCCGGGATGGGCGAGCTGCACCTCGAGATCATCGTCGACCGGCTCATGCGCGAGTTCAAGGTCGACGCGAACGTGGGCAGGCCGCAGGTCGCCTACCGCGAGACGGCGTCGCAGCCGGTCCAGAACATCCAGGGCCGTTTCGTCCGCCAGACGGGCGGCTCCGGCCAGTACGGCGACGTCGTGATCAACCTGATCCCGCAGTCGCCGGGCGAGGGCTACGAGTTCGAGGACAAGATCGTCGGGGGGAAGATCCCGAAGGAGTACATCAAGCCGGTCGACGACGGCATCCAGGAGGCGATGGGCGCGGGCGTGCTTGCGGGCTACCCCGTCGTCGACGTGCGGGTCGAGCTCGTCGAGGGCTCCTACCACGACGTCGACTCGAGCGAGCGGGCGTTCAAGATCGCCGGCTCGATGGCGTTCAAGGAGGCGATGAAGCGGGCGAAGCCGAAGCTGCTCGAGCCGATGATGGCCGTCGAGGTCGTCACCCCCGAGGACTACCTCGGCGACGTGATGGGCAACCTCAACTCGCGGCGCGGGCGGGTCGAGCACCTCGAGCCGCTCGGCAACTCGCAGACGATCAAGGCGAGCGTGCCGCTCTCCGAGATGTTCGGGTACGCGACCGACCTGCGCTCGATGACGCAGGGCCGCGCGACCTTCACCATGCAGTTCGACCGCTACGAGGACGTCCCCGCGTCGATCGCGGAGACCATCGTGAGCACTCAGTCGGAAGGCTGACCGACCAGTTCACCGTCATACGAGTCATTTCTTCGGAGGCACAAGGACATGGGCAAGCAGAAGTTCGAGCGCACCAAGCCGCACGTCAACGTCGGCACGATCGGGCACATCGACCACGGCAAGACGACCCTGACCGCCGCGATCACCAAGGTGCTCGCCGAGCAGGGCGGCGGCACCGCGGTCGCCTTCGACGAGATCGACAAGGCGCC
>DASXAW010000157.1:0-48847 GCA_036406535.1 Gaiella sp. | reverse complement strand
GAGACGCGCCCGGCTTCGGCGTCGACGCCGAGGGCGCGGAGCAGATCGAGGCAGTCGCGGAGGCCGAACGCGACGCCCTCGAGAACGGCCCGCACGAGCGCCCCCCGGTCGTGCCGCAGCTCGAGGCCGACGAAGGCGCCGCGCGCGTCGGGGTCCGCATGAGGGGTGCGCTCCCCGGCGAGGTACGGGAGGAAGACGAGGCCGCCTGCGCCCGGGTCCCAGTCCTCGGCCTCGGCGAGGAGCTCTGCGAAGGGCACGTCGGGCGCGAGCCGCTCGTGGAACCACTGCAGCGACCCCGCCGCCGCGAGCATGACCCCCATCGCCTGCCACGCGCCCGGGACCGCGTGGCAGAACGCGTGGACGCGGCCGACGGGATCGTGGGCGTAGGCGGGGAGCGGCGCGAGCACGACGCCCGAGGTCCCGAGCACCACCGAGAGGACCCCCGGCCGGTCGGCCCCGACGCCGACGGCCGCCGCGGGCTGGTCGCCGGCCCCGGCCGCGACCGGCGTTCCTCGCATCACGGTGTCCCCCGCGACGACCTCACCTGCGAGCGCGGGGGACTCGAGCAGCGGCGGGAGCCACGCCGCGGGAAGCTCGAGCGCGTCGAGGACGTCCTCGCTCCATCTCCGGCGACCGACGTCGAGGAGGAGCGTGCCCGAGGCGTCCGACGCGTCGATCGCCCACTCGCCCGTCAGCCGAAGTCGGACGTAGTCCTTCGGCAACAGCACGCGCACGATCCGTGCATACGCGTCGGGCTCGTTGCGACGCAGCCAGAGGAGCTTTGGCGCGGTGAAGCCCGTGAGCGCCCGGTTCCCCGTGAGCTCGACGAGGCGCTCGACGCCCATCCGCGACTCGATCTCGGCGCACTCGGAGGCCGTCCGCTGGTCGTTCCAGAGGATCGCCGGCCGGATCACCCGATCCTCCGCGTCGAGCGCGACCAGGCCGTGCATCTGGCCCGAGAGCCCGATTGCGGCCACCTCGCGACCGGCCGCCACCTCGGCGAGGGCGGATCTCGACGCGGCCCACCAGTCCGCGGGGTCCTGCTCCGCCCAACCGGCGTACGGCGTCGAGAGCGGATAGCCGTGAGACGCGGTCGCCAGCACCTCGCCGTCGGGCGAGAGGGCGATCGCCTTGACGCCCGTCGTCCCGACGTCGAGCCCGATCAGCGTGGTCATGCGCGAAGCCGTCCGGTCAGGAGCCGGACACCGCCCGTGCTACCGGGGCTGCGCACCAAGGGCGGCGTAGACGAGCTCGTAGGCACGGATCGCGTCCTTGCGCGATTGCGCCTCGCGCAGGGCCGCGTCGTCGATCCGCCCCGACACGTCCCAGATGAAGCGCCACTGCTCGACGCTGCGGGCGACCGCCGCGACCGCGTCCTCGGTGTACGGGTAGAGGTCGAAGCCGAGCCGCTCGCCCTGGTCCCCGTAGCGTGCGCGACGGAGCTCGACCGCGAGCTCGAGCGTCTCCATGAAGGCGGTCGTCCCGACCATGTTGTCGTCGTCGAACGTCCCCCAGCCCGAGTTCGCGTGCTGGTGTCCGAGGAGACCCTCCGCGGCGAGGAGCGCCGCGTACTCGCCGAGGCTCTCGCCGTTCATCAGGAGGTGCTGCCAGTCCATGTTCACCTGGACGTTCGTGATCCCGCGGGCCCGCAACGTGTGGATCACGTGGAGCGTCATACCGATGTTCCGCATCAGGATCTTCATCGCGGGCTCGGAGTTCTTGTGCTCGAGGAAGAGCTTCACGCCGTGGGCGGCACACGTCTCCGCCGCCTCGACGATCCCCTCGAGGAACCACTCCCACGACTCGGCGTACGGCGTCTGGAAGGGGTAGTTGTAGCCCTCGATGCCCGGCCAGCAGACCATGTTCGCGCCGAGCTCGCCCGCGAGCTCCGCGGTCTCCCGCGTGAGCCGCCGCGCCTCCGCGCGCACGGCGGGATCGGGCGAGACGAGACCTCCGCGGCCGAAGCGCGGGTCGAGGTGGAGGCCGGTGCAGATCGTGTAGATCCCGTGGCCGTCGAGCGCGTCGCGCACCTCGTCGAGGTTCTCGTGCGACAACTCGCCCGGGTAGTGGAACTCGTAGTCGTCGATGAGGTCGCCAAGGCCGTCGACGGCGCGACGCACGCGCTGGGCGGTCGTCTCGGAGGCATGCTCGGGCTGGTATCCGCCCGGTACGAAGCGCGTGACCATCGACCCGAGGGCCCAGATGCCGAGACTCGTGCGCACGGGTGCTAGCGGCCGGCCCGCACCTGGAGCCGTCGCGCAATGGTGTCGAGCGTGACGGCGAGCAGGAGGATGATGCCGGTGACGACGTAGATCGTCCCCGTGCTGTAGCCGCCGATGTTGAGGCCGTTCGCGATCGTCGCGATGACCAGGGCGCCGAGGAGGGCGCCCCGCACTTCGCCGCGCCCGCCGAAGAGGCTCACGCCGCCGATGACGGCTGCCGAGATCGCATCCAGCAGGAGCGTCCCCCCGCCCTGGTTCAGGTTCACCGACTGGAGCCTCGCCGCGAGGACGATGCCGCCGACGCCGGCCATGACCGAGGAAATAACGAACACGATGACGCGGACGCGCGGAACGTTGATGCCGGCCCGCCGCGCCGCCTCGGCGTTCCCGCCGACGGCGTACACGTGCCGACCGAAGGCGGTGCGCTTCGCGAGGTAGGTGAGGCCGACGAGGAAGATGACCATGATGAGCGCGGCGAGCGGAAGGCCGAGCGGCCGGTAGCACGTCTCGGTGAGAGGTGTGCCCGCCGGGCACGCGGTCGGGCGCTTCGCGTGGTTGCAGATCGCGACAGTGGCGAAGCTCGCGGCGCCGACGCCGACCAACTTGGCGATGGCCGTCCCCATGCCCGTCGAGAGGCCCGCCCGGCGGAGGCCGATAACGCCGCCGAGGGCGACGGCCCCGTACAGGATGGTGATCCCGGCCGCGATGAGCCAGCCCCAGTTCGCCGAGAAGTAGTACGTCGCGGCGTAGTTGACCCAGTTGTCCTCGATGATGATCGTGTCGCGCGCCTGGAGCACCTTGAGGATGACGCCCTGCCAGATGAGCAGGCCGGCAAGCGTCACGACGAACGATGGCACCCCGATTCTCGCCACCACCGTTCCCTGCGCGAACCCGATCACGGCGACGATCGCGAGACCGAGCAGGATCGCGATCCACCCCGGGTAGTCGTGCGATGACGACGGCAGCTGGAACTCGGCGACCGCGACCGCGCAGATGCCGCTCACGTACGCGATCGAGAGGTCGATCTCCCCGAGCAGGAGCACGAAGACGACCCCGAACGCGATCAGGGTCGTTCCCGCCATCTGGAGGATGACGTTCACGAAGTTCGCCGCCGTGAAGAAGTTCGTCGCGGTGAACGCGAAGTAGGTGACGATCAGGATCTCGCCGAAAACGACCGGCAGGACGCCGAGGTTCCCGGAGCGGATGTTGCCCTGCATGCGCTCCCAGAAACCGGCGCCCTCGGGCGTGTCGCCAGTGTCAGGCGCCTCGATCCCCGGAGCGACGACGTCGGCGTCGGAGCTCACAGCGCGTCTCCGGTCGCCTCGGCGATACCGGCGACCTTCGTGGGGATACCGGCGGTGATCGCGGTCACGACCTCCTGCTGCGTCGTCGCCTCGCGCTCGTACACGCCGACGTCACGGCCCAGGCGAAGCACGGTGATGCGCGTCGCGACCTCGAAGATGTCGTGCAGGTTGTGCGAGACGAGGACGACGGCGAGCCCCTGTTCGGCGAGCCGCTTCACGAGCTCGAGCACCTGTCGTGTCTGGGCGACGCCCAGTGCGGCGGTCGGCTCGTCCAGGATCACCAGCCGTGAGTTCCACTGCACGGCCTTCGCCACGGCGACCGACTGGCGCTGACCGCCCGAGAGCGATGCGACGGGCTGGCGGATCGAGCGGATCGTGGTGACGGCGAGCCCTCGGAGGGTCTCCGTCGTCCGCTGCTCCATGACCGGCTCTTTCAGCCGGAAGAGCCAGTCGCGCTCCTCGCGGCCGAGGTACATGTTCTGGACGACGTCGAGGTTGTCGCAGAGCGCGAGATCCTGGTAGACGACCTCGATCCCGAGCCTCGCCGCGTCCTTCGGGCTGTGGATCGTCACCGGCTTGCCGTCGAAGACGATCTCGCCCGAGTCGTAGCCGTGGATGCCGGCGATGCATTTGATCAGCGTCGACTTGCCCGCGCCGTTGTCGCCGACGAGCGCCATCACCTCGCCTTCGCGCACCTCGAAGTCGACCTCGCTCAGCGCCTGCACCGACCCGAAGGTCTTCGACAGGTCGCGGATCTCGAGAAGTGGGGTGTCGGTCACGGGCCGCCTCCGAGCGACGGTGGAGGCACCCGGAGGTGCCTCCACCCATGTCGCCGATCTACTTGCAGTACTGCTTGTACTGCCCGGAGCACACGTCGCTTCGCTTCAGGAACTTGTCCGTGAACAGACGCGTGTAGTTCGCCTTCGTGATCGAGACCACCGGGATCACGAAGGTCGGCTGCTTCTTCGAGCCGTTCGGGCGCGTCGCATTCGTCTTCGGCGCCTTCCCCTTGAACAGGGCCACAGCCGCCGCGGCGGCCGCGTTCGCCTCGTCGGGCACGTACTTGTAGACCGTGTTCGTCTGCCAGCCGGAGATGATGTTCTGGACACCCTGGACCGTCGCGTCTTGCCCGCTCAGGGGAATCGGCTTCAGCCCCTTCGCCTTCAGGGTCGCGACGACGGCGCCGGCGATACCGTCGTTCGCCGCCACGACGCCCTGGATGTTGTTGTTCGTCTGGACGAGCATCTGCTCGAAGATCGTCTGGGCGTTCTTCGAGTCCCAGTCGGGCACGAACTTCGCCGGGCCCTTCGTGACCTTCTTCACCTTGAACAACGGGTTCAGGACGTCGTCGTTCCCGCTCTTGAACCAGAACGCGTTCGCGTCGGTGGGGCCGCCCCACAGCTGGGCGATGACGCCCTTGGGCCCGTACGTCTTCTTCGCCACCATGCCGGCGATGACCGCGCGCGCCTGCTGGCGACCGACCGCGTTGCCGTCGAAGCTGATGTAGACCGATCCGGTGCCGCCGACGATCTGCCGGTCGTAGTCGATCGTCTTGCCACCGGCCGCGGTGAACTTCTTCTGGATCGCGATCGACGTGCCGGTATCGAGCGACGTGATGATGCCGACCTTGGCGCCGTCGTTGATGCACTGCTCCGCCTGGGCGAGCTGCTTCTGCTGCTGGCCGAGAGCGTTCACCACCGACGCCGTCAGGCCCGCCTTCTTGAAGGCGTTGATGAACGCCGGCCTGTCGAACTGCTGCCAGCGCGCGGACGTCGTGGTGTCCGGCAGCAGCACGCAGACCTGCGTGCCGGCCGTGGTTTTTGCGCTCTTGCCGGCCGCGCCGCCGACCAAGAGGCCGACTGCCAGTGCGGCGACCAGAACCGCAACGATGAACTTCTTCACTCCGGTCTCCTCCTTCTCCTGCCGTTCTCTACTCCGCCTCCGCGCGGGACGGTAGTCAATCCGGGCGGTGGCTTCAACAGTCTCGACCCGAGCCTCAATGCCGGCCGATCGCCACCTCCTTCTCGCGACGCCCGGCGGGAGCGAGGGGCCCCACACGCCCCTCGTGCGCCTCAACGATCCACGGCGCGTCGAGCACCCGCCGCAGCGAGAGCGCCGCCGCGCCGCGCACCGCGGCGCCGTCGCCGAAGGCGGACGGGAGCACGCAGAACGATCCCGACCGTGCCGCGAGCGAGCGCTCCTCGAGCGTCGTGCGGACGCCGTCCGCGAGCCACGGTGCGAGCGGCCCGAAGCATCCGCCCAGGACGACGGCCCGGAGGTCGAGGAGGTTGAAGGCAGATGCAAGCGCGATCCCGAGCCAGCGGCCCGCGTCGTCGAGGGCGGTGAGGACGGCGGGGGCGCCGTCCTGCGCACGGCGGACCAGCTCGTCGGTCAGGCTCCGCGGGCGGCCGGCCACGGGGGAGATGCCGGCGGCCCGTGCGATGGACTCCTGACCGACGAGCGTCTCGACGCACCCGCGGCTGCCGCAGGCGCACGCTCGGCCTTCCGGATCGACGGAGATGTGCCCGAACTCGCCGCCGAAGCCGTGCGTTCCGCGGAAGAGGCGGCCGCCGAGCACGATCCCGCCCCCGACACCGACCTCGCCGAACACGCAGACGAAGTCGTCGATGCCGACCGCCGCACCGGTCCAGTGCTCCGCGAGCGCGGACAGGTTCGCCTCGTTCTCGACTACGACCGGGAGCCCGAGCCGGGACTCGAGCTCGGCGGCGACGGGCAGGGCGGCCCAGCCCATGTTCGGCGCGAGCACGACGGTGCCGGAGGCCTCCTCCACGAGCCCCGCGACCGCGACGGTGACGCCGGCGGGGCGAAGCCCGTCCGCCGCTGCGGCGCCGAGCGCGTCGCGCGCCGCCTTGCCGATGCGGTCGAGGACGAGGCGAGGCGCGGACTCACGGTTGTCCCTGTTGAAGCGCCTGCCGTAGCGCACCGCCCCCGTCAGGTCCTCGACGGACACGGCGACGTAGTCGACGTTGACCTCGAGCCCCACGCCGACGACGACGTCCGACAGCTCGAGCGCCGTCCCGGGCCTCCCGATCCCGCGCGGCGACGCGGTCTCGCCCGTCTCGAGGAGCAGGTCGCGCTCGATCAGCTCCGCGACGAGGCTCGAGACGGTCCCGCGCGTGAGCCCCGTCTCGGCCGCGATCTGCGCCCGGGAGCGGGGGCCGGTGGACGCGACGTGCCGCAGCACGACGCCGAGGTTCGCGCGCCGGACGGTGGTCTGGTCGGCCGGGTGCGCAGCGCCGCGGTCGAAGGTCATCGGTCTGCGCGGAGGCGGGAACGGGTCATCGGGGTGGCGATTTGTTTGGAGACCGGACAAACTAGGCCGATCGGCCCGGTCCTGTCAACAGCGACGACCCGAGTGACGGCCGGCGCGAGGCGGTCAGCCGAGGCGCCGCACGACGTCGTCGAGCGGCTTCCGGTTCGCGCGCGCGCTCCACTCGGCGGCCGTGCGCGACTCGGGATCGCGGTCGCGCTCGGGGACGCCGAAGGTCAGCACGATCGCAGGCGTCTCGTCGTCGCCGAGGGCGAGCGCCGCGCGCACGGCTTCGCGGTCGGCGAGCCCGTTCGGGCACGAGGCGAGACCCTCGTTCCAGGCAGCGAGGAGCATGTTCTGCGCTGCACGGCCCGCGTCGAACGAGACTGGCCCCTTGCCCGACACGACGATGGCGACGACGAGACCTGCCCCGAGCACGTTCCCGGGGGCGAAGACGCCTCGGGCAAGGGCTTCGATCCGCGCACGGCTCTCGACCACGAGGAAGGTCCACGGCTGCCGGTTCGAGCCCGATCCCGACAGCCGACCGGCGTCGAGGATGCGCGTGACGACCTCTTCGGGGAGCCGCTCCGGCCGGTAGCGGCGCTGGTCGCGCCGACTCGCGATCGCCAGGTACGTGTCCACGCGAGTAGCGTAGGCGCGCGATGACGGAGCAGGCCACGGTGAGCCTCCTGCGCTGGCTCCGCCGCCAGCTGCGCCAGTCGACGCCGCAGCGCGAGCACCTCGAGGCCGCCGTCGCGAACGACGACCCCGCAGAGGCACGCCGGCTCCTCGACGGGTTCGACTTCACCGATGCCCAACGACGCCACGTCGAGGGGCTGATCGAGGAATGGGAGCGGAGCCGTGCCCGCCGCTGACCGGGAGGAGAACGAGGCAGTCGTGCGGCGGATCTTCGACGCCTTCGCGCGCCGCGACGTGTTCGCGCTTCGCGGCCTGTTCGCGCCGGACGCCGTCTGGACCGTCCCCGGCGACGCGGCGATGGCCGGTGTGTACCGAGGGCAGGAGACGATCTTCCGGTTCCTCGGGCGCCTCCCGAAGGAGACGGAGGGCACCTACCGCTCGCAGCTCGTCGACGTGCTCGCGAGCGACGACCGCGCGGCGGCGCTCTACCGGGCATCCGGCGTGCGGCGCGGCAGGACGCTCGACCTCGACCAGGTCCTCCTCTTCCGGCTGGAGGGCGGGACGGTGCGCGAGGTGCTGGCGCTGCCGTCGGACCCGGCCGCCTTCGAGGAGTTCTGGGCGCGGTGACGACGCCGGCGCTCGCGCAGGAACGCCCCTCGGTCCGCTTCCGCGGCACGACCTACCCCGTGCTCCTGCCGACCCTGCGCGACCCGCGCCTGCAGCTCGGCGCCGTGATCGTGACGCTGCAGGTGCTGGGGCAGACGGTGTTCGACTTCCAGCTCTCGATCGCCCAGATCCTGATCTCGCTCGGGACGTGCGCCGTGCTCGAGGTCGGCATCGCCCTCCATCGCCAGCACGTGCTGATGTGGCCGGCCAGCGCTCTGCTCACCGGGAACGGCGTCGCGTTCATCCTCCGCGTGCCCGGAACCGAGCACGGCGACTGGTGGAGCACGAACGGCTGGTGGATCTTCGCCGGCACGGCCGCGGTGTCGCTCCTCTCGAAGTACGTGATCACGTTCCGCGGGCGCCACATCTTCAACCCCTCGAACTTCGGGCTCGTGCTCTGCTTCGTGCTGCTCGGGCCCGAGCACGCCGATCCCCTCGCGTTCTGGTGGGGGCCGATGTCGGTATGGCTCGCGCTCGCCCTCGCGCTGATCGTCTTCGGCGGGCTGAAGATCCTCTCGCGGTTGAAGCTCGTCGGAATCGCCCTCGGCTTCTGGCTGACGTTCGCCACCGGGGTCGCGGTGCTCGCGGCGGCGGGCCATGAGATGACGGCGCCGTGGCATCTCGGCCCGATCGCCGGGTTCGATCTCTGGTGGCTCCTCGTCACGTCACCCGAGATCCTCGTCTTCCTGTTCTTCATGATCACCGACCCGCGGACGATCCCCGATCCCGGGCGCGGGCGACGGATCTACGCGATCTCGGTCGGGCTCGTCGCCTGCTTGCTGATCGCGCCGTGGACGACCGAGTTCGCGGCGAAGCTCGCGGTGCTCGGCGCGCTGACGCTCGTCTGCGCGGCGCGGCCGCCGCTCCTCCTGCTGCGTGCCGGACGACGGTTCGACACCCTCGTCGACCGTGTCCGCGCAGCTCCGCGGGCCGCGGTCCTCGGAGCGGGAGTCGTCGCGGCCGCCGTCGCGGCGGTCGCGCTCGTCGCCGCGGAGATCCCGTCGAGGACGCCCGCCGCGCTCGCCGCGCCGATCGTCACGGGCAGGGTGCCGCAGGTGACCGTCCAGCGCTCGGAGGGCCTCGCCACGATGGACGACGCGACGGCCCGCCGGATCGCGGTGTCGCTCGTCGAGGACCTCGCCCGCAGTGCCGACGCGCTGCGCGGGCGGGACCGGGCGATGGCCCGCCAGGGCGCGAGCGGCGCCTGGCTCGCCGAGCTCTGGCAGCGGATCGATGCCGCGCGCGGGGGCACGATCGAGGTGCCGACGTACGAGGCGGCCAACGTCCGCCTACACCTGAAACGGGGAAAGGGACAGGGCCCGCCGATCGTCGTCGCGACCCTCACCGGGACGACGCAGTCCGCGACCTACGACTCGGCGGGCGCGACACCCGTGCGCCGTGCGCAGCCGACGCCTGTGACACGGACATTCGAGCTCTCGTCGACGGACGGCCGGTACCTCGTGTCCGCGGTCCGTGGCGCTCCCGTCGCCGCCCCGGCGGTGACCGAGCAGGCGTCGTTCACCCTGAAGGACGTCGCGGCAAGCGTCGGGCTCGACTTCCACCAGGGCGCGTTCCGCTTCGGGGTGTCCGTCGACACCGCCGCGATGATGGGCGGCGGCCTCTGCTGGCTCGACTACGACGGCGACGGCTGGATGGACCTCTACGTCGTGAACTCCTACGCGGACTCGGACATTGCCCGCTACGCCTCCGGCGGAGGGCTCCCGCAGAGCCGTCTCTTCCGGAACGTGCACGGGCACTTCGTGGACGTCACCCGGAAGACGGGCTCGGGTCTCGCGATGCGCGGGACCGGGTGCGTGGCGGCAGACCTCGACGGCAACGGGACGACTGATCTCTTCGTGACGACCGCGTCCTTCGACCCCGGCCGCAATGCGTACGACGCGCTGCTCTGGAACAACGGCGACGGCACGTTCACCGAGGGTGCGAGGGCGGCGGGCATCGACGAGTCCGGGTGGCACTCCGGCACGGCGGTCGCGGATGTGAACGGCGACGGCAGGCTCGACCTCTTCGTTGCGGGCTACACCGACGTGAACCACCAGCTCCCGGGCTCGACGCAGGGCTTCCCGGCAAACCACGCGGCGGTGCGGGACCTCCTCTTCCTCAACGAGGGCGTCGGGGGCGGGCACCCGCGGTTCCGCGAGGTCGGCCGCGCGGCGGGACTCGAGCCGCACGGTCTCGACCACGGGCTCGGCGCGACGTTCACCGACGTGAACGGCGACGGCCGACCCGACCTCTACGTCGCGAACGACCTCGACCCGAACAGGCTCTACGTGAACGAGCCCCGGCGAGGTGCGCTCGGCTTCCGCCTCGTCGAGGAGGGGCGTGCGGAACGCGTCGACGACGGCAACGCGGGAATGGGCGTCGCGGTCGGCGACTACTCGGGCGACGGGCTCGAGGACATCTTCGTGACGAACTCACGGGGCCAGCTGCATGCCTCGTATCGCGCTCGCGCCGGGCTGCCCTACATCGATGCGCGACCGGACTTCGTCGGCGCCCTCGGCCAGCAGTACACGGGCTGGGGCGCGACCTGGGCCGATCTCGACCTCGACGGAAGTCCCGAGCTCGCGATGGCGAACGGCGCGATCCCCGTGACGAATCTCACGAACGACGCGCAGCGCATCCGGGTCGTGACGACGGACGGCGGGTCGATTCGCACGCTCGACACCGGCCCGTCGGAGGCGCGGAACGGCCGTGGGCTCGCCGCTGCCGACTTCGACAACGACGGCGATCTCGATCTCGCGGTGAGCTCGGTCGGCGGCGCGCTGCAGCTCTTCCGCAACGACGGCGCGAGCGGCCACTGGCTCGAGGTCGGCGGCCTCGCGCCCGGCGCGGTGGTCACGGCCACGCTGCCCGACGGCCGCCGGCTCGTGCGCGAGATGCACGCGGGGTCGAGCTACCTCTCGTCGGAGGATCCGCGCGCGAGCTTCGGGCTCGGCGGAGCGAGCCGTGTCCGTGAGCTCGTCGTCAGGCGGCCGGACGGCGCGACCACAAGGCTGCGCGACGTCGCCGCGGACCGGCTCGTCACGGTGCGCTAGGGCCTACATGCCCCAGCCGGGCTCACGGCCGGAGGCGCCGAGGGTCTCGAGCACGACCTCGATCAGGTGGTTCGACGAGAGAACGTGCTCGCGCGCGAGCGCGCGGGCGGCGGTGGCGCTCCCTGCGCCGATCGCCTCCCGGATCGCCCGATGCTGGAGGTCGTTCTTCGCGTAGAGCTGGTCGAGCTCGGCACGGGCACGCCACACACGGTCGCCGATGAACGTGCGGCGGGCACTCTTCGCGATCCGCTCGACGAGCGGCAGTTCCGCGACGCGGTAGATCACGTCGTGGAATGCGTAGTTGGCCTGCATCCACTCGACGAAGAGCGTCGCGTCGCCGGTCACGCCGCTCCGGGCCTGGTCGCGCAGCTCCAGCGTCAGCTCGCCGAAGCGCCGTTCGACCGCGTCCATCTCCGCGAGGTCGTCGGGGGTCATCTTCGGCGTCGCCACCTCGGTGGCGAGCGCCTCGAGCTCCGCGCGGACGAGGAACGCCTCGTGCAGCTCGTGGGCGGAGATCGAGCGTACCCGGACCCCGCGGTTCGGCTCGAACGAGACGAGGCCGAGGGCGGCGAGCCGCCGCAGCGCCTCGCGCACCGGCGTCCGGCTGACGTCGAACCGCTCGGAGAGGGTCTCCTGGCGGAGGACCGTGTCGGGCGGGATCTGCCCGCCGACGATCTCGTCCTCCAGCACGCGCGCGATGTCGTCGGCCTTCGTCGACAGCGTCGCCATGACGCCGATTCTACTCGACGCATCCCCGATCCCACGTTTTGGATCCGAAAGTGCGGGAAACAGGCACTTGTGTCCGCCGGGAGCGATGATTAGGATCCGAACAACGAATTCTTGGATCCGAGGGGAGGAATACATGCACGAACCGGCCCGCCCGTACACGACCGAGGACGTCGAGCGCCTGCGCGGCTCGGTTCAGGTCGAGCACACGCTCGCGCGGCTCGGCGCGGAGCGACTCCGAAGGCTCCTCGCCGAGCGCACGTGGGTCGCGGCGCTCGGGGCGATGACCGGCGGCCAGGCGGTGCAGATGGTCAAGGCCGGCCTCGAGGCGATCTACCTCTCCGGCTGGCAGGTCGCCGCCGATGCGAACCTCGTGGGCGGGACGTACCCCGACCAGAGCCTCTACCCGGCGAACTCGGGGCCGGCGCTCGCGCGGCGGATCAACAACGCGCTCTTGCGCGCTGACCAGGTGGCGCACGCCGAGGGCGACGACGACACGCACTGGCTCGCCCCCATCGTCGCCGACGCCGAGGCGGGCTTCGGCGGGCCGCTCAACGCGTTCGAGCTCATGAAGGCCTACATCGAGGCCGGCGCCGCCGCCGTCCATTTCGAAGACCAGCTCTCGTCCGAGAAGAAGTGCGGCCATCTCGGCGGGAAGGTGCTCGTCCCGACGAGCCAGTTCGTGCGGACGCTCGTCGCCGCACGGCTCGCCGCTGACGTCCTCGACGTGCCGACGCTGATCGTCGCGCGGACCGACGCCTTGTCCGCCTCGCTGCTGACGAGCGACGTCGACGACGTCGACCGCGAGCTCTGCACCGGCGAGCGCACGCCGGAGGGATTCTTCCGCGTCCGCGACGGGATCGAGGCCGCGATCGCCCGGGGTGTCGCGTACGCGCCGTACGCCGACCTCGTCTGGTGCGAGACCTCCACCCCGGACCTCGACGAGGCGGAGGCGTTCGCCGCGGCGATCCACGAGCGGTATCCGGACACGCTCCTCGCGTACAACTGCTCGCCGTCGTTCAACTGGCGCGGGCATCTGTCGGAGAGCGCGATCGCTGGGTTCCAGCGCGATCTCGCGGCGATCGGGTACCGGTTTCAGTTCATCACGCTCGCCGGGTTCCACTCGCTCAACCTCTCGATGTTCGAGCTCGCGCACGGCTACCGCACCGACGCGATGAGCGCATACGTCTCGCTGCAGGAGCGCGAATTCGAACTCGAGGAGGCCGGGTACACCGCGACCCGCCACCAGCGCGAGGTGGGCGCCGGCTACTTCGACCAGGTCATGCATGCCGTCTCGGGCGGTCTCTCCTCGACCCTCGCCCTCACCGGCTCGACCGAGGAACAGCAGTTCCACGCAGAAAGGAGCGCCGCATGACGACCACGTTGATCCGCGAGAAGCCCGTGAAGCCCAAGACCGCGGCTCCCGCGCAACGCGGCGAGCGGCCGACGATCCTCACGCGGGCCGAGGTCGCTCCGTGCACCTGCCCGGAGCACTGCGAGCGGGACCACGAGAACGACTGAGCCTCGCTGGCGCGAGCCTCATTCGTGCTAGACACGTCGCGTGCTCGTCGACGATGTGCTCACCCCGGACGCTCGGGAGTTTCTGACCGACCTCGACCGGGAGTTCCGCGACCGGCGGGCGGAGGTGCTCGCCCGGCGGGCCGAGCGGCTCGAGCGGCTCGCGGGTGGTGAGCTGCCGGACTTCCTGCCCGACACCGAGTCGGTGCGGGCGGGCGACTGGCGGATCGCGCCGTTCCCGGACGAGATCGCCGACCGGCGGGTCGAGATCACGGGCCCGGTCGACCGGAAGATGGTGATCAACGCGCTCAACTCGGGCGCGAAGGTCTTCATGGCCGACTTCGAGGACGCGAACTCGCCCACCTGGGAGAACTGCATCGACGGGCAGCGCAACCTCACGGACGCGCTCGACCGCACGATCGAGCTGGACACGGGCGAGAAGCGCTACGCGCTGAACGACGAGGTCGCGGTGCTGTTCGTCCGGCCGCGCGGCTGGCACCTCGAGGAGAGGCACTTCGAGATCGACGGCGCACCCGCGTCGGCGTCGCTCTTCGACTTCGGCCTCTACTTCCTGCGCAACCACGCGCGAAACGGGCGCTACCTCTATCTCCCGAAGCTCGAGTCCCACCTCGAGGCGCGGCTGTGGAACGACGTCTTCCGATTCGCGCAGGACCGGCTGGGCGTCCCGCAGGGGACGATCAAGGCGACCGTGCTGATCGAGACGATCCTCGCGGCGTTCGAGATGGACGAGATCCTCCACGAGCTTCGTAAGCACTCGGCGGGCCTGAACGCCGGCCGCTGGGACTACATCTTCAGCGTGATCAAGAAGCTCGGCCGACGGCCCGAGTTCGTGCTCCCCGACCGCGCGGACGTGACGATGGCGGTGCCGTTCATGCGGGCGTACTGCGAGCTGCTCGTCCGGACCTGCCATCGCCGCGGCGCCCAGGCGATGGGCGGGATGGCGGCCTTCATCCCCTCGCGCCGCGACCCCGAGGTGAACGCGATCGCCCTCGAGAAGGTGCGCGAGGACAAGGACCGCGAGGCGTCGCAGGGCTTCGACGGCACGTGGGTCGCGCACCCCGACCTCGTGCCGGTCGCGATGGAGTCGTTCGACCGCGTCCTCGGCGACCGGCCGAACCAGCTCGACCGCCTGCGCGACGACGTGCAGATCAGCTCGAGCGACCTCCTCGACGTCGCCTCCACCCCGGGCGGGATCACGGAGGAGGGGCTGCGGAACAACGTCTCCGTCGGCATCCAGTACCTCGCCGCGTGGCTCCACGGCTCGGGCGCCGTCGCGATCAACAACCTGATGGAGGACGCCGCGACCGCGGAGATCTCGCGCTCGCAGATCTGGCAGTGGCTCCACCACGGCCGCATCTCGCCCGAGGACGTCCGCCGCGTCACGGACGAGGAGGTCGCGAAGCTCGGCGACGGCTACGACGACGCACGCGCCATCTTCGAGCGAATCGCGACGCAACCCGACTACGTCGAGTTCCTCACGCTGCCCGCCTACGACCGGCTCGTGGCCTCGGCGGGCTGACCTACCCGCGCTCCCAGGCGAGGCCCGCCGCGAGCACGACCTCGTCGTCGGGCGCGACGAGCTGGAGGTTCCCGATCGCGAGACCCGCCCAGCCGAGGAGGTTGACCCAACGCGTGAACGACGAGAACGGCAGCCGGAGCTCGAGCTCGTCCGCATCCTCGGAGGGCCAATCGATCGCGACGCACGGACAGACGAACAGATCGACGTCGGGCTCGAGCCGCCGCCACTCGCGGAGCGAGCGATAGGCCTCCTCGACGTCGTCGGCCCGGAGGTCGAGTGTGGTCTGGAGCTTCGCGCGGATACCGCGCCCGTAGTCCTCGGCGCGTGCCGGGAACGTCGCGGCGTGCGCGCGGCCCGCCTCGTGCAGGAACACGGGCCAGGTGTTCGCCTGCGGCGGCGGGATCTCCGCCTCGACGACGCGTGCTCCGAGCGACTCCAGCCTCTCCGCCCAGGCGTCGACCTCGTCGCTCGTCTCCGTGTCCCTGCCGTCGGCGAGGCGCGGCGCCCGGCGCAGGACGCCCACCGTCCTGCCCGCGAGCGCAGGCTCGGGAACAGGACGGCCGGACAGGACGGACCACAACGCGGCCGTGTCGGCGACGGTCCGCGCCATCGGGCCGACCGTGTCGAAGGAGGGGCAGAGCGGGAACACGCCGTCGAGGGGGATCTCCCCCCAACGCGGCTTCAGGGCGACGACATCGCAGGCGGCCGCCGGCAGCCGCACCGAACCGCCGGTGTCGGTTCCGATCGCGAGGTCGCAGAGCCCGCCTGCGAGGGCGGCGCCGTTGCCGCTCGACGAGCCGCCCGTCGTGCGCCCGGGGTGAGCTGGGTTGTGCACCGTCCCGTACCACTCGTTCGCACCGAGCACGCCCCACGCGAACTCGGCGAGGTTGGCCTTGCCGACGACTGTCGCGCCCGCCGCGAGCGCGCGCGTCACGACGGTCGCATGGCGGTCGGGGACGTGATCCGCGTAGATCTTCGAGCCGTAGGTCGTGCGAATCCCGGCGGTGTCGACGAGGTCCTTGACGAGGAGTGTCCGACCCGCGAGCGGGCCCGACGCTGCGCCCGCGATCGGTTCCTCGAGCCACGTGATGCCGGCGTTGAACGGGTCCGCGCTCACGCGCGCCGCCATGCCCCTGCTCGGCTCGACGGGATCAGTCGTGCCGCCGCGTGGCAGGAGCGATCGATCGCGCGGCGGCAAGGGCGGCGTCGATCGTCGCGGCGCTCGCGCGGTCGCCGACCATCACGTTGACCTGGAAGTCGAGACCACGCCTCGTGACCTGCGCGACCGCGCCACGATCCGTGAAGCACTCGAACGTGCCCCGCCGGAGCTTCATGCCGGACAGCGGCAGGTACGGGCTGACGCCGGTGGGGTCCCGCCAGCCGATCACCACGACGACCGCGCCGTCGCTCGGCACACGGTAGGAGGAGACCTGACAGTCACTGTCGATCGCGCGGACGCCGTCCGTCCCGATCACGATCACCGTGCGCGGATCGTCGGTCGCCGCCTGCACGGCCGGCTGAACCCTGGTCCACCCGTCCGGCAGGGCGAGCTCGACGCCGCCGCCGCGGACCGTGTCGCCGTCCGCCGCCGCCGCGCCGACGCATACGAGCAGCGCCGAGACGGCGGCCGCAACCACAGATCCTGTCCGCAGGGCTCTCATCTTCCGGCCCGCGCATCGTACTCATTTCCGTCGCGAATGGAAGGGGGAAAAGCCCCGCACAGCCCGTAATTCTACGGAGCGCACGCGGGCGGTCTTCCGGGCCGCGGCGACAATCGATTACACGCCCCTCCGAGTCTGGTCATCAGCCGCACGCGGAGTAGAGTTCGCCCCGTCAGGATGCTTCGCCGCCGCCGCAAGACTGCCCCCGTCCTCCACGCCGGCCCCTACCCGCACGGGTGGGAGGTTCCCGCGCGGTTCAACTTCACGCGGGACGTGATCGAGCCGCTGGCGAAGAGCCAGCGCCGGGCGGCGTTGACGTTCGTCGACCGTGAGGGCATCGTCGACCGCCGGACGTTCGCCGAGGTCGCCGGTGACGGCGCCCGCTGGGCGCACCTCCTGCGCACGCGACTCGATCGCGGGGACCGTGTGCTCGTGTACACGGGGAAGGTGCCCGCCTGGCACGGCGCGATGCTCGGCGCGCTGAAGGGTGGCCTCATCTCGGTGCCCTGCTCGGAGATGCTGCGCGCGCGGGATCTCGCCTTCCGCGTGCGCCACTCGGGCGCGCGACTCGTGATCGCCGACCGCGCCGCCGAGGTCGAGGTCGAGGAGATGCTCGAGCAGCTCGAGACCCCGGTCTCCGTGCTCTACCTCGACGAGGCTCGCTCCGAGCTCGCCCGGTACATCGACCGCGCGCCGACGGAGGACACGACCGCGGGGGAGCGTGCGTTCATCCTCTACACGTCCGGCACGACCAAGGAGCCGCGCGGGGTCGTGCACACGCACGCGTACACGTGGGCCTTGCGCTCGCAGGCGGAGCACTGGCTCGACGTCCACGAGCAGGACGTCGTCTGGTGCACGGCGGGCACCGGCTGGGCGAAGTCGATCTGGAACGTCCTGATCGGCCCCTGGTCTCAGGGGGCGGAGCTCGTGCTCCACCAGGGCGGCTTCGACGCCGAGGAACGGCTCGGCCTGATGGAGCGCCTCGGCGTCACGGTGCTCTGCCAGGCTCCGACCGAGTACCGGATGCTCGCGAAGGTCGATTCCCTCGCGACCGTCCACCTTCCGCGGCTCCGGCACGCCGTGTCCGCGGGCGAGCCCCTGAATCCCGAGGTGATCGAGCGCTTCCAGGACGCGCTCGGGATCACGGTGCACGACGGCTACGGCCAGACGGAGAATTCGCTGCTCGTCGCGAACGCTCCCGGGATGGAGGTACGCCCGGGCTCGATGGGACTCCCCACCCCGGGCCACGACGTGGCCGTGATCGACGACCATGCGCAGATCTGCGGGCCCGGCGTCGAGGGCGACATCGCCCTCTTCGGTCGCCCGCCGACGCTGTTCGCAGGCTACTGGGAGGCGCGCGAGGAGAGCGACGCGGTCATGCGCGACGGGTGGTACGTGACGGGCGACCGCGGCGTGCAGGACGACGACGGCTACCTGTGGTTCGTCGGTCGCGCGGACGACGTGATCCTCTCGTCCGCCTACAGGATCGGGCCCTTCGAGGTCGAGAGCGCATTGCTCGAGCACGCCGCCGTGGCCGAGAGCGCCGTCGTCGGCGCTCCCGACTCCGATCGCGGCGAGATCGTGAAGGCGTTCGTCGTGCTCCGGCCGGGAACCGACCCGACCGCCGAGCTCATCAGCGAGCTCCAGGAGCACGTGAAGGCCGTGACGGCGCCGTACAAATACCCCCGCGAGATCGCCTTCGTCGACGAGCTGCCGAAGACGACGAGCGGGAAGATTCGCCGATCCGAGCTGCGCCGGCAGCCGGAGACGGGCTATCCCGAGCCGCGCGCCCTCGTGCTCGTACTCCCCGTCGACGAGGCAGACCGCGCCCGCGCGGAGCTCGAGGCGGCCGAGGAGGCGAGACAGGCCGCGAGAGAGGCCGCGAGGCGCCAGGCGGCAGCGGCCGCTCAGCGCGCCGCGGCGGAGGGCGCACGACGGGATGCGGAGGAAGCCACCCGCCTCGAGGAGGAGGCGCAACGGAGGGCGGCCGCCGAGGTCGCGCGACAGGAGGCGGTGGAGGCCGCCCGCAGGGAGGCCGAGGAATCCGCGCGGTTCGAAACGGAGGAGGCGTCGCGGCAGGCCGAGGAAGAGCAGGCCCGTCGCGCGGCGGACGAGGCGACCCGGCTCGAGGCGGAGGCCGCCGCGTTGCGCGAGGCCGAAGATGCGGCCCGGCGGGAGGCCCAGGAAGCCGCTCGCGCCGCCGCAGAGGAGGCCGCCAGGCACGAGGCCGAGGAGGCTGCGCGCGCCGCCGCAGAGGAGGCGGCCAGACTCGAAGCCGAGGAGGCTGCCAGGCGGGAAGCAGAGGCGGTCGCCGCCGCCGCGGCCGTCGAAGCCGCACGCCTGGCCGCAGAGGAGCAGGCGCGGCGAGAGGCGGAGGAGCAAGCCCGGCTCGCCGCCGAGGAGGCCGAGCGACGCGAGGCCGAGGAACAAGCCCGGCTCGCCGCAGAAGAGGCCGAACGACGCGAGGCCGAGGAAGCGGAGCAGCGTGCCGCCGAGGAAGCTGCGAGGCGCGAAGCCGAGGAGGCGGAGGCCGCCCGGGTCGCCTCCGAGCAACAGGCGCGTGAGGCGGAAGAGGCCGAGCGGCTGGCGGTGGAGGAAGCGAACCGCCTCGCCGTGGAGGAGGCCCGTCGCCAGGTGGAGGAGGAGCGGGAGCGCGCCGCCGCGGAGGCGCTCGCGCGGATCGAGGCAGCCGAGGCGGCCGCGGTCGACGACGAGGCATTGCTCGAAGACGCCAGCGAAGCCAACCTGAGCCGCCGCGAGCGGCGGGCCCTGGAGAAGCAGCGCAAGGAGCTCGAGAAGCAGCGGGCGAAGGAAGAGGAAGAGCGGCGGAAGCAGGCAGAGATCGAGGCGAAGGAACGCGCCAAGGCCGAGGCCGAGCAGCGCAAGCGCGACGAGATCGAGGCCAAGGAACACGCCAAGGCCGAGGCCGAGCAGCGCAAGCGCGACGAGATCGAGGCCAAGGAACGCGCCAAAGCCGACGCCGAGCAGCGCAAGCGCGACGAGATCGAGGCCAAGGAACGCGCCAAGGCCGAGGCCGAGCAGCGCAAGCGCGACGAGGCCGCCGCCCGCGAGGCGGCGAAGCAGGAGGAGAAGGACGAGCGTCGCCGCCAGAAGGAGCTCGCGAAGCACTCGAAGGGAAAGGGGCTCGGGCTCGGGAAGCTGCTGACCCGTGACGAGGAGGACGATTACGACGACGACGACACGCCCGTCCAGCCCATCGAGAACATCGTCGAGCGTCTCCAACCGTACGCGCGGCCTCGCGATCCGGCGGCGCCCGTCCCGGTTGCGCCACACGAGGAGCACGAGCCTCCCGACGAGACGAAGGACTCGTCGGACCTGACGGCGTGAGCCAGGTCGTCGAGGCGCCGGTCGAGGTTCCGCAGCGCTCGACCGAGGACGATCCGGTCGAGGATCGACCGTGGATCGTGATCGTCTGGAACGATCCGATCAACCTCATGAGCTATGTGACGCTCGTGCTCCAGCAGCTGTTCGGGTACTCGCGCAGCAGGGCGACGAGGTTGATGCTCCAGGTTCACCACGAGGGCAAGGCAGTCGTCTCCTCGGGGACGAGGGAGAAGGCGGAGCTCGACGTGTCGCGCCTCCACGGCCGGGGGCTGTGGGCGACGATGCAGCAGGATTAGGTGAGTGCCCCCTCCGGCAATGCCCTCCAGGTCCTCGGCGCGCGATGAGCGGCGCCATGCGTCGTCCTCGGTCGCCCCGATACCTTCTGGTATCGGGGCTCCATGCGTCCTGGCCTGGCTTGCTCTTCGCGCGCCGGGCACGTGGCCCCATCACTGGAAAAGGCACTAGTGCGGCGGGGGATCGAGGCGCAGAAGGACGGGACGTACAGGGTCGAGCTCCCGGACGAGGAGCGCGACGTCCTCGCGTCGTTGCCGGGGCAGCTGCGCGAGGCGCTCGACGCGGGAGAGCCGACGCTCTACCGGCTGTTCCCGCCCGCCCACGCCGACGACGACGCTGCGAACGAGGACTACGCGCGCCTCGTGGGCCCGACGCTCGTCGACGGCAAGCTGCGGGCGCTTGCGGAGCTCGAGCGCACCGCGCGGGCGACCCGGCTCGACGAGGAGGAGCTCGGCGCCTGGCTCGGCGCGCTCGAGAGCCTGCGGCTCGTGCTCGGCACCCAGCTCGACGTGACGGAGGAGAGCTACGGCCCGTTCGACCCGGCCGATCCCGACGCTCCGAGGCTCGCGCTCTACCACTGGCTCTCCTGGCTCCAGGAGGAGGCGGTGCAGGCGCTCTCGGAGACGATCGGCCGGGCCGACCGCGTGGACTGACTCCGCCGAGCGCGTCCGCGTGGGCGACGAGCGCGCACTACGCTCCCCTCGTGCCCGACGCCGACACCGTCGTCTTCGTTCCCGCCTGGAACGAGGAGCGAAGCCTGCCGGACGTGCTGGGCGAGCTCCGCGCCGGACTGCCGCACTCGGACGTGCTCGTGATCGACGACGGCTCGACCGACGCGACGGCCTCGGTCGCGGCGGCGCACGGCGCGATCGTCGTCTCCTTCGGCGAGAACCGAGGGCTGCGCGCGGGCATCGCGGCCGGCTACCACGAGGCCTACGAGCGCGGGTACGCGTTCTGCGGGCGGGTCGACGCGGACGGCCAGCATCCGGTCGACGAGCTCGCGCGCCTGCTCGAGCTCGTCCGCACGGACCGGTGCGATGTCGCCGTCGGCTCGCGGTTCGCCGAGGGTGAGGGATACGGCGCCGACCGCTATTCGCCCTCCCCCGCGCGGCGATTCGGCATCGGGCTGCTGCAGAAGGCGATGCACGTCCGGCTGGGACGGCCGTTCCGGGATCCGACGAGCGGCATGGCAGCCGTCAACCGCAAGGCGATGCCGATCATGTCGCGGCCCTACGCGAGCGGGGCGCCCGAGGTCGAGGCGCTGCTCCGCCTGAAGCAGGCGGGGCTTCGCGTCGAGGAGGTCGCGGTGCACATGCGCGAGCGCGCGCACGGCGACTCGAAGCTCCAGGGGAAGAAGGCGGTAAAGCTCGTGCTCACCGTCGTCGCGACGCTCCTGTTCTTCCGCTGGCTGCGACACCGGCGCGCGTGACGCGCCTGGTCGTCGTCCTCGGCTACTCGAACGGCGACGGCAGCGGGTTGCATCCGCTCTGCGCCGCCCGCCTCACGCGTGCCGCGCAGGTGGCGACGGCCGACGACGTGGTCGTTCTCTCGGGCTGGGCGCGCTCACCGGGGGCGCATCCCGAGGCTGCGCTGATGCGCGCGGCCTGGCAAGGCGAGGCGCGCGAGGTGGTCGTCGACCCCGACGCGCGGACGACCGTGGAGAACCTGGCGAACGCCGTGAACGACGTGCTTCGCGTGCGCGCCGGCGAGGTCGTCGTCGTCACCTCGTCGTGGCACGCGGCCCGCGCCACCGCGGCGATGCGATGGCTGCTCCGGGGACGCGGCATCGAGGTACGGGCGGAGTCCCCGCCGGGGACGTCCACACGCGCACGGCTTCGCGAGCTGCTGCTCTGGCCGTTGCTGCCATTTCAGCTGTGGGCGGCCGGCCGAGGGCGGGCGTGACGCCTACGACACTTCGGCGTGGATCCGCTGCTTGGCGTCGCGGAGCGTGCCTCCCGAGCGGCCGGCGCGCACCGCGAGCGCCTCGGCGAGGATCGAGAGCGCGGTCTCGGCCTGCGTCTCGGCGCCGATGTCGAGGCCGCAGGGCCCGCTGATCCTCGCGAGGTCCTCCTCGCTCGCGCCCGCCTCGAGCAGGCGCTCGCGACGCCGCTCCTGATTCCGCCGGGAGCCGAGGGCGCCGATGTAGAACGCCTCCGTCCGCAGGGCGGCGAGGAGCGCCGGCTCGTCGAACTTGTCGTCGTGCGTGAGCACCACGATCGCGGTCTGGTGGTCGGGCGCGATCTCGGCAATCGCCTCCTCCGGCCACTCCGCGATCAGCCGGTCGGCCGACGGGATGCGCTCCGGGGTGAGGAACGTCGCCCGCGCGTCGGCGACGATCGCCGTCCAGCCGAGCAGCTTCGCGCCGCGGGCGAGCGCCTCGGCGGTGTCGACCGCGCCGTAGACGAGGAGACGCGGCGGCGGCCCGTACCACTCGGCGAACACCTTGACCCCGTTCGACTCGAGCAGCCGGTTGCGGCCGCGACGGACGATCTCGTCGAACTGGCCGACCGCCCACGACGGCACTCCGTCGCCCACGGTCTCGCCGTTTTCGACCAGGAGCGCCTTCGCCCCGATCCCGTCGCCCTCGACGACCGTGAACAGGACCGCTCGCCCACCGTCGTCGCCCAACCGGGCGAGACGCTCGAGCAGGCTCACTCGACCGGCTCCACGAACACGTCGATCTCGCCGCCGCAGGGCAGGCCGACGTCCCAGGCCATCTCGTCGGTGATCCCGTAGTGCAGGAGGCGCGGTGTCCCGTCCTGCATCACCGCCATCGCGTTGTCGAACACGTCGCTCTCGACGCAGCCACCCGACACCGAGCCGCACATCTTCCCGGTCTCGGAGACGGCGAGGCTCGTGCCGATCGGGCGAGGCGCGGACCGCCGAGTCGCGACGACGGTCGCCACGACCACCTTCTCCCCGGCGTCGCGCCAGGCTTCCACCTCGGGCAGGATCTCCTTCACGCTGCGTGCCTCCTTTCGATGCCGGCGAGGACCGTCGCCAACTCCTCGAGACTCCTCAGATTATGGCCCGCGAGGAACCTGTCGACGAAAGGCAGCGCCGCCCGCATGCCCCCGGCCAGCGGTTGGTAGTCGGGGTTCCCCTTGAGTGGGTTGACCCAGATCACGGCGTACGCCGCGCGCGCGAGCCGCGCCATCTCACGGCCGACGAGGGCGGGATCCTCGCGCTCCCAGCCGTCCGAGACGATCACGACGATCGCGCCGCGCGACAGCCCGCGACGGCCGTATGCCTCGTTGAACTCCCGCAATGAAGCGCCGATCCGCGTCCCGCTCCCCCAGTCGACGACCTCCTCCGTGCACCGGGCGAGAGCGGTCATCGGATCGCGCGTGGCGAGGTCCGGAGTGAGGCGGGAGAGACGTGTGCCGAACGCGAACGCCTCGACCCCGCGCCCGGCGCCGACCGCGGCGTGCAGGAAGAGCAGCAGGGCCCGCGCGTAGCTGTCCATCGAGCCCGACACGTCGCACAGCAGCACGAGCCTCCGGGGAACCTCCTTCCGCGCGCGCAGCGGGCGGTCGACCGGATCGCCGCCCGTGCGGAGCGAGCGGCGGATCATCCCGCGCACGTCGAGGCTCTCGCCGAGCGGGTCGCGCCGTGTCCGCCGCGACCGCCGCAGGGGACGCGTGCGCGCGATGCGCCCGATCAGCTCCCGCAGCCGGACGAGCTCGTCGTCACCCAGCTCCGCGAAGTCCTTGTCGCGCAAGAGCTCCCGCCCCGATGCACCCAGCTCGAGCACGTCGTCGGCGGGCTCGTCGTCGTCGCCGTCCTCGGGGGCGCCCTCGGCCCCCTCGACGACCCGCAACAACGGCTCCGACGGCTCGCGGACGGGCGGGAAGACCGGCGCGCGGAGGAACCACGCGTCGAACGCCCGGTCGAACAGCGCGAGCTCTTCGCGCCGCGAGACGAGCGTCTGGCGGAGCGCGAAGTAGACGTCGTCGCGTCGGGCGAGGTCGACGGCCTCGAGGGCGCGCATCGCGTCGGTCAGCCGGCCGGGGCCGATCTCCAGCCCGGCCTCGCGCAGGACGCGGCCGAACGTCACGACGTGCTCGGCGATCGCGTCCCCGGCGGCCATCGCCGTTACGAGGCGGCGGAGGCGGCGCGCGCCTCCTCGACGAGGCGGGCGAGCGTCGCGTCGCGTACCGCGTCGATGTCCTCGTGGTACTTGAGCACGGAGCCGAGCGTCTGCTGGACGACCTCGGCGTCGAGCTCCCGCCGCCCGAGCGCGTCGAGGGCCATGGCCCAGTCGATCGTCTCCGCGACGCCAGGGGGCTTGGCGAGGTCGAGCCCTCGGAGGCCGCGGACGAACGCCGCCGCCTCGACGGCGAGGCGCTCGGGGATGCCAGGCGCCCGGAGGCGGACGATCGCGATCTCGCGCTCGATCGAGGGGTGACCGATCCAGTGGTACAGCGCGCGGCGCTTGAGCGCATCGTGCAGCTCGCGCGTCCGGTTGGACGTGAGGATCACCGCGGGCCGACGCCGCGCGCGGATCGTCCCGAGCTCGGGAATCGTGATCTGGAAGTCGGAGAGCACCTCGAGGAGGAACGCCTCGAACTCCTCGTCGGCGCGGTCGATCTCGTCGATCAGCAGCACGACGGGGTCATCGGAGTCGATCGCCTCGAGGAGCGGGCGGCGGATCAGGTACTCGGGCCCGAAGAGCTCGCTCTCGGTGACCGTCCCCTCCTGCGCCGCGCGGATGTGGAGGAGCTGCCGCGGGTAGTTCCACTCGTACACCGCGTGGGCGACGTCGAGGCCCTCGTAGCACTGGAGCCGGATCAGGCGAGCGTCGAGTGCCGTCGCGAGCGCCTTGGCGGCCTCGGTCTTGCCGACGCCCGCGTCGCCCTCGAGGAGCACGGGCTTCTCGAGCGCGAGCGCGAGGTAGAGCGCGGTCGCGAGCCCGCGGTCGGGGAGGTAGTCGGCCCCCCGGAGCGCGGCCTCGAGCTCGTCGATCGACCCGTGCGCCACGCCCGCAGCGTACCCCGGCGCCCGTCCTCACCGGCCTATGCGGCGTCGCGCCGGAGAAGATCGGAGGCGAGGTCCGCCGACCGGGCGAGCGAGCCGCTCTCGGCCAGCTCCTCGAGCGCGAGCGACGGGTCGATCAGCTCGGTGACGCACACCTCGAAGACGCGCATCACGACGAACGTGAGCGGGTCGAGCTCGATCCCGGTGCCGCGCAGGAACGACCCGACCTCGGCCGCCTCACGCGCGAGGGCGTCCTCCATCGAGGCCAGCGCGAAGGCCACCTTGAGCTCTCGCTCCTGGCGCGCACGCACCTCCTCGGGCAGCGGCTGCCCTGTTTCCTCCGACCCCGTCACGATCTCCTCCCCCACTTTGACGTCGGAAATGACGGAACGGCTGCGCGGCCGCGCGCGACGCCCGTCCCGCCGCGTGCTTGACGCGCCGCGGATGGGGCTACCGTGACGCCGTGACGCCGCTCGGAACCGCGCCGGACGACCTCTGGCGGGCGTGGTCCTTCGACCCGCTCGTGCTCGTGCTCGCCGCGGTGGCGACCGCCTTTTTCGTCATGGGCTGGCGCCGCCTGCGGCGGCGGCGTCCCGAGCTCGCGCCGCCGTCACGGCTCGTCCTCTTCATCGCCGGCGTCGCCATCGTGCTCGTCGGGCTCGTGTCGCCGCTCGACGCCATCGCCGAGGAGTACCTCCAGTCGGCGCACATGCTCCAGCACGTGATGATCGCCGACCTCGGCGTCGTGCTCGCGCTGCTCGCCGTGCGAGGGCCGCTCTCGATGTTCTTCCTCCCACGCGACCTTCTTGCGCCGCTCGCCCGCGCGCAGCCGCTCCGGCGCGGGCTCGGCTTCCTGCTCCGACCCCGCGTGGCGGTCCCCCTCTGGATCGTCGTCCTCGCCGCATGGCACGTGCCGGCCCTGTACGACGCCGCGCTCAGGCACCCCGCCGTGCACCGCGTCGAGCACCTGTCGTTCGTCGTCGTCGGGGCTCTCGTGTGGACGCTCCTGATCGACCCCGCACGGCACGGGCGACTGACGCTCAACGAGCGGCTCGGGCTGGCCGTCGTCCTGTTCTGGGTCGGCCAGGTGCTGGCGTACCCCTTCGTGTTCGGGTTCGAGCCGTACTACGACGTCTACGTCGACCAGCCGCACCGGCTCTTCGGTCTCTCGCCGCTGACCGACCAGAAGCTCGCAGGGCTCGTGATGATGCTCGAGCAGGCGGCGACCCTCGGCGTCGCGATCGTCGTGCTGCTGCTGCTCGCGCGCCGAGCACGGGCGACGCAGAGCGTGACGCCGGAGCTCGTCTGATGCCGTCGCCGTGGTCGGTGCGCCTCGAGCCGGCGTTCGTGGTCCTCGCCGCCATTGCCGCGGTCCTGTACGTGCGAGCCTGGCGTCGCTCGCCGGGACCGGTCTGGCGCGCATCGTGCTTCGGCGCCGGGCTCGTCCTCGTCGTCGGCGCCCTCAACTCGCAGCTCGGGACGATCGCCGTCCACTACCTCGTCCTCTTCCACCTCCTGCAGAACGTGATGATCAGCGACTGGGCGCCGCCGTTGCTCCTGATCGGCCTCACGCCGGCTATGCGCAGCGAGATCGCCCGCCGCGCCGGCCCGCTGGGGGAGACGATTACCCGACCCGTGATTACGCTTGGAACATGGCTTGTGGCCTGGTACGTCATCCATCTCGGGGCGGTCTACGACGCCGCAGTCCGGAACGGGCTCCTGCTCGCGATCGAGCACGCGGTGCTGATCGGGGTCGGGCTGCTCTTCTGGTGGCCCGTGCTCTGCGACGTGCCCCGCTCGCTGCCGACCCTCGGGCGGATCGGATACGTGTTCGCGGCGTTCGTGCTCTCGGCCTTCCTCGGGCTCGCGCTCACGTTCTCGCCGCCCGTCTACGACTACTACGAGGACCTGCCGGTGCGGCTCTGGGGGATCACCGCGCGCCAGGACCAGAACCTCGGCGGGATCCTGATGTCCACCGAGCAGGCGATGGTGTTCTTCGCGGCGATCGTCTGGCTGCTCGTCCGGTTGCTGCGGGAGGAGACCGAGGCCGAAGAGCGGCTCGCAGCCGAGCAGCGCGCAGCAGGCCTCCGGGAGCACTGACCGTCCCGCGTGACGTCGGGCGCGTCGTGGTGTAAGAACCCCTGGCGATGCGGCGCGTCATCCGCTGGGTCAACCCGGAGGGCTACCTCTCGGTCGGCGTGGAACATCCACGGGAGGGGGAGTTCAGCGTCCTCACGGGCATCGAGGAGCCCATGCCCCTGCTCCAGGGAGAGTCCTTCCCGCTGGGGCGCCACGTCGTGCCGGTCGACGAGTTCAGCCTCGAGCTCGAGCCGGGCCTGACGCTCGTCACGCCGCTCGATCCGCCCGAGGTGTGGTGCGCCGAAGGGACGTACGACACGGCCGACGCCGACCCGATGGCGACCAGCGCGTTCCGCGACGTCTATACCGCGGTCAACGACAACCACCGGCCGCGGCTCTTCCTCAAGGACGCCGGCGCACGGAGGACGGTCGGCCCCGGTCAGGCGATCGGCATCCGCGGAGACTCGACCTGGACCGTCCCCGAGCCCGAGATCGCCGTCGTTCTCGGGAGCAAGGGCGCGATCGTCGGCTACACGATCGCGAACGACCTCTCCTCGCGCGAGATCGAGAGCACGAGCCCGCTGTACCTGAGCCAGGCGAAGGTCTACGCGGGCTGCTGCGCGATCGGCCCCGCGATCTACTCGCCCGAGTACGAGCCCCAGGGGTTCCAGATCGTCATGCGCATCTCCGACGAGGACGGCGACGTGATCTACCAGGACACCGCCACGACGGCGCAGATGACCCGGTCGATCCCCGACCTCGTCTCGTGGCTCGTGCGGGACAATCCCGTGCCGCCGGGAACGGTTCTGCTCACCGGGACCGGCCTGGTCCTTCCGGACGACGTGAACCTCGTGCCCGGCAACTGGGTCGAGATCCACGTGCCCGAGATCGGCACCCTCGTCAATCACGTCGTCCTCGCCTCGGACCTGGCCTAGCCGCCTTCTCTCCCGCGGAGCCGCACAGGCTCGCTAGCGTGCCCGGTCGTGAGCACGACCCGATTCGTCGACCTCGCCTCCCTGCCCGGGGCGCGAGAGGCGGACGAGCGCGCCGCGGAGCTGGCGCTGCGCCTACCGGCCGAGCTCGCCCCCCTCGCCCGCATCGCGCTCGACTACCGCTGGTCCTGGGATCCCGACGGTGACGACCTCTTTCGCTCGCTCGACCCGCACGCCTGGGAGATCAACCTCGCAAACCCGGTGCGCCAGCTCGCCGACATCGCGCCGCACACGGCGTCCAGCGCGATCGCGGATCCCGAGACGCAGGAGCGGATCGCCCGGCTCACACGGGTGCTCGAGGAGGATCGCGCCCGCCCGGAGAGGCAAATCGAGGGTCTCGACGGCCCGGTGGCGTTCGTCTGCGCGGAGTTCGGGATCCATCGCTCGCTGCCGATCTACTCGGGCGGGCTCGGCGTGCTCGCCGGTGACATCCTCAAGGCGGCGAGCGACCGCGCGCTGCCGATGCTCGGCATCGGGCTGCTCTACCGGAGGGGGTACTTCCAGCAGAGGGTCGACCGCGCCGGGCTGCAGCACGAGTACTGGGTCCAGACGCTGCCCGAGCGGCTGCCGACCGTGCAGGTGCTCGGGGACGACGGGCGGCCGCTGCGGCTGACGTTCCCGTTGTTCGGCCGCGAGATCGCGTTTCACGTGTGGAGGGTCGAGGTCGGGCGTGTGCCGCTCTACCTCCTCGACACGGAGCTCGACGAGAACGACCCCGTCGACCGCTGGATCACGGCGCGACTCTACGAGGGCAACCCGCACACCCGGCTCGGGCAGTACGGGCTGCTCGGGATCGGCTCGGTACGGACGCTCCGGGCGCTCGGGATCGAGCCCGGCGTCCTCCACTTCAACGAGGGCCATCCCGCGCTCGCGGCGGTCGAGCTCGCCGCCGAGGCCGTGGCGGGAGGCGAGGCGCTCGACGACGCGCTCGCCGCCGCGCGGGAGCGGTGCGTGTTCACGACGCACACGCCTGTCGCCGCCGGCAACGAGTCGTACGAGCCCGCCTCGTTCCTCGACGCTTTCGCCGAGCTCCCGTCGCGGCTCGGCATGGACGACGGCCGGTTCCTCGACCTCTGCCGGAGCGTGCCGGGCACCGCCGAGTGGCCCGGCATGACGCCCCTCGCGCTTCGCATGACGCGCCGGGCGAACGCCGTCAGCCTCCGCCACGAGCAGGTCGCGCGGGAGATGTGGCGCCCCCTGTACGCGGACGCGCCCGCGGACGAGGTGCCGATCACGCACGTGACCAACGGGGTGCACCTGCCGACCTTCCTCTCGCCGCCGCTCCGGGCGCTGCTCGACCGTCACCTCGGCGAGAACTGGGTCGAACGGGCCGCCGAGCCCGAGACGTGGGCGCCGGTGGACGACATCCCCGACGACGAGCTCTGGGCGGCCCGAAACGCAGCGCGGCGCGAGCTCGTCGCATACGTGAAGGCGAAGAGCGTGCAGGACCGCCTCCTCCGTGGCGAGGACCCGGAAAGCGTCAAGGCCGTGGCGGAGACGTTCGCGGAGGACACGCTCACGCTCGGCTTCGCGCGCAGGATCGCGACGTACAAGCGCCTGTTCCTGCTCACGTACGACCCCGAGCGCGTCCGGCGGATCTTCGCCGACGGCCCGCCGCTGCAGATGGTGGTCGCCGGCAAGGCGCATCCGCTCGACGACAATGCGAAGCAGATGCTCGTCGACGTGTTCGGCCTCTCGCAGGCGGTCGGCATCACGTCGCGCGTCGCGTTCCTCGAGAACTACGACCTCTCCGTCGCCGCGCCCGTCGTGGGTGGCGCCGATGTCTGGCTCAACGTGCCGCGACCGCCGCTCGAGGCGAGCGGGACGAGCGGGATGAAGTCCGCGGCGAATGGAGGGCTCAACCTCAGCGTCCTCGACGGCTGGTGGTGGGAGGGCTACGAGGCCGACGGCGACGGCGCGAACGGCTGGGAGATCGACGGGGGTGCGCCCGACGGTGAAGACGACGCGGCGCAGGACGCGCGCCACGCCCACGCGCTGTACGACCTCCTCGAGCAGCGGGTGATCCCGCTCTTCTACGACCGTGGCGACGACGGGATCCCGCACGGCTGGCTCGCGATGGTCAAGCGGTCGCTCCGCACGAACGGCCCACGCTTCTCCGCGGCCCGGATGGTCGAGGAGTACGCGTCCTCGATCTATGCCGCCTCCACGCAAGGTGGCTTTCCGCAGTAGCGGATTCCCGCCGCGGGCCGCCCACGCCTCCGGCGGGGCGCATTCCCGAAGGCGTCGACTTCGTCGTCGCGACCTACGCCGTGGCGAGCCGCGGCGCAGGGCGGGGAAGCAGGGAGACGAGCGCCGTGAGCACCGAGAGCAGCACGACGCACACCCACAGCACCGCGTCGAACGAGCCCGTGGCGTCGCGCACGGCGCCGAGCACGAACGGCGAGACGGCCGCGACCGAGTACCCGAGCCCGAGCATCATCGCGACGAGGGCGGCGACGCGCTTCGCGCCTTCCTCGAGGTCGAGCGGCAGCGTCATCACCAGCGAGAACATCCCGCCCTGCGCGATGCCGGCGAGCAGCGCCCAGAGGTACGCGGCGCCGGGGAGCAGGATGAGCGCGGCCGTGCCGAGCGCGAATACGAAGGCGCAGCCGAGGAGCCACGGACGACGACCGCCCCGGCGGTCGGAGAGCCAGGGCAGGACGAAGGAGGCCGGGATCGCGGTGACGCTGAGCGCGGCGACCAGCCCGCCGGCCGCGTCGTCGCTCCAGCCGTGCTCGACGTACGCGTCCGGCAGCCACGCGATGAGCCCGTAGTACGACGACGACATCGAGACGAAGATCGCGACGAGCAGCCACGCCGTGCGCGAGCGCCACGGAAGCCGCGGGATCACCGCCGCAGGGCGCACGTGGGCCTCGCCGCCGCGCTCAAGGAAGGCCCAGACCACCGCGACCACGCACGAGGCGACGGAGAGCGCGATCAGCGCGCCGCGCCAGCCGCCGAGCACGGCGGCCAGCGGCACGGCGACCGCGGCAGCGATGGCCGAGCCGAGCTGGATCCCGGTCGCGTAGACGCCGGTGCCGGTCGCAGGACGCTCGGGCACCGTCTCGCGGACGGCGAGCGGCGCGGTCGCGTTGCCGATCCCCATCCCGATGCCGAGCGGGAGCGTCAGCAGGACGACGACCCACGTCGTCGGGCCCATGCCGCGCAGGATCCCGAACACGCCGATCAGCACGAGCCCGATCGTCATCGCCCGGCGCGTCCCGAGCCAGGCGGAGAGGAGGGCGCCGACCGGGGCGCAGAGGCCCATGCAGAGCACCGGGATCGTCCCGAGGAGCCCGGCGACGGCGTGCGAGGTTCCGAGGTCCTCCTGGATGTCGTCGATCAGCGGTCCGACGCCGACGACCTGCGGCCGGAGCGCGAGCGCCGCGAGGAACAGCCCGGCGAGCGCCGCCGTGGTCGAGCGCGACGTCAGGACGCGGGGGCCTTCGAGTCGTGGCGGCCGCTCGCGATCCGGGCGAACGCCTCGACGTGCTTGCGCGCGGCGCGACCCGCGGCTCCCGGCTTACGCGACCGGATCGCCTCGAGCAGCGGCACGTGGAGCTCCGCCGCCTCCTGGGGCTCGATCGAGGTGCCGTAGAGCGTGATCGTGATCCTGCCCTCGACCCCGAGCGACTTCCAGCACTGCTCCAGGATCGGGTTGCCGGCCGCCTCGACGACGAGCCGATGGAACGCGATGTCGTGCCGGACGAGCGCATTGACGTCGCCGCGACGGGCGGCCTCGCGCATCGCCTCGACCTCCGCCTCGAGGACGCTCACGTCGCCCGCGAGCCGCTTCGTCGCCTCCTTGGCCGCGAGCTCCTCGAGCACCGCGCGGACCGGGTAAACCTCGACGAGCTCCTCGTTGCCGAACGCGCGCACGCGGGCGCCCTTGAACGGCTCGGACTCGACGAGCCGCAGGAGCTCGAGGTCGCGGAGGGCCTCGCGGACGGGCGCCTGGCTCGTCCCGAGCTCCGCCGCGATCCGCGTCTCGACGAGACGCTCGCCCGGCTTGAGCTCCCCGCTCGCGATCCGTTGCAGCAGCAGGTCCTTGACCTGGTCGCGGAGGACCGTCCGCGAGATCCCGTTCATCCGCGGCTGATCGCTCACCCCGCGACGACCGGGTTCGTCAGCGTCCCGACCCCGTCGATCTCGATCGTGATCTCGTCGCCCGGCTCGAGCAGGCGCGGCGGCTTGCGGAAGATCCCGACGCCCGCAGGCGTCCCCGTGAGGATCAGGTCGCCCGCCTCGAGGGTCGCCGTCTGCGATGCGTAGCTGATCACCTCGTCCACGCCGAAGACGAGGTTCGCGGTGGTCGAGTCCTGCACGACCTCGCCGTTCAGGAGCGCGCGGATGGAGAGCGCATGCGGGTCCGGGACGTCGGCCACGGGTACGAGCGGGCCGACCGGGCAGAACGTGTCCGGCGACTTCCCTCTCGTCCACTGCCCGTCGCCGAACTGGAGGTCGCGCGCCGAGACGTCGTTCGCGACGACGTACCCGGCGACCGCCTCGAGGGCGTTCTCCTTCGAGACCTGCTTGACCGTGGCGCCGAGCACGACCCCGAGCTCTGCCTCGTAGTCGCACTTCGTCACGCTCGGCGGGATCACGATCGCGTCGCCCGGGCCGATCAGCGACGTCGTGAACTTCGCGAAGAGGAGAGGCGCCTCGGGCAGCTCGGCACCCTGCTCCTCCGCGTGGTCGCGGTAGTTGAGCCCGACGCACACGATCTTTCCGGGACGCGGGATCGCCACCGCCATGAGCGCGACCCTAACGGATCGACGTCGTCCATCGGCTCCCGATCCGCCGGGGCGAGAGGAGGCCGACAGTAGGATCGCGGCGTGGCCCTTCCGCACGGCTTCGTCGGCGAGCTCGTGGACGCGCTCGGCGCGGAGTTCGTGATCACGGAGCCCGAGCGGCTCGCGACGTACGACTGCGACGGCCTCACCGGCTGGCGGGCGCAGCCCGCCTGCGTCGTCCTCCCGGGCTCGGGACCGGACGTGGAAGCCGTGCTGCGGCTCTGCGCTCGCGAGCGCGTCCCGTTCGTCGCCCGGGGCGCAGGGACGGGGCTCTCCGGCGGCGCGCTGCCCGTCGCCGACGGGATCGTCGTCTCGCTCGCGCGGATGAACCGGATCCTCGAGGTCGACCTCGAGAGCGAGCGGGTCGTCGTCGAGCCAGGGGTCGCGAACCTCGACGTGACGCGCGCGGTCGCCGCCGAGGGCTACCTGTACGCACCGGACCCGTCGAGTCAGCAGGTGTGCACGATCGGCGGCAATCTCGCCGAGAACTCCGGCGGGGCGCACTGCCTCAAGCACGGTTTCACGGTCAACCACGTGACCGGCGCGAAGGTCGTCCTCGCAAGCGGGGAGCTCCTCGAGCTCGGCGGCGCGTCGCTCGACGGCGACGACGGGCCCGACCTGCTCGGAGTGATCGTCGGCTCCGAGGGGACGCTCGGGGTCGCGGTCGAGATCACCCTGCGGGTCGTGCGGCAGCCGGAGGTCGTGGTCACGCAGCTCGCGGCGTTCCCGACCGTCGACGCGGCGGGCGACGCCGTCTCGCGCGTCGTCGCGGCCGGGATCCTCCCGGGCGCGATGGAGATCATGGACGTCGTCACGATCGAGGCTGCCGAGGCCGCCTACTCGCCCGGCTACCCGGACGGCGCGGGCGCCGTGCTCCTCGTCGAGCTCGACGGCGTCGCCGCGCAGGTCGCGCTCGACACCGAGGAGGTGGACGTGATCTGCCGCGCCGCCGGTGCGTTCGAGATCCGCACCGCCCGCGACCCGGACGACCGGGCGCGCCTGTGGCTCGGCCGCAAGGGGGCGTTCGCGGCGATGGGCCGCGTCTCGCCCGACTACTACGTCCAGGACGGCGTCGTCCCGCGGACCCGGCTCCCCGCGCTGCTGCGCCGGATCGACGAGCTCTCCCTCGAACACGGTCTTCGGGTCGGCAACGTCTTCCACGCGGGTGACGGGAACCTCCATCCGCTCGTCCTCTACGACGGCTCGGCGGAGGGCGAGGTCGAGCGCGCGAAGACGCTCGCGGACGCGATTCTCGCCGCGTGTGTCGAGTCGGGTGGCTCGCTCACCGGGGAGCACGGCATCGGGGTGGACAAGGCCTGCGCGATGCCGTCGATGTTCTCGGAGCGCGACCTCGAGGCGTTCGAGCGCCTCCGGCGCGCCTTCGATCCGGACGGGCTCGCCAACCCGGGCAAGGTGATTCCCACGCCCCGACTCTGCGGGGAGGTGCCCGGGCCGTACCGCGCGCACCCGCTCGAGCGCCTCGGTCTGGCGGAGCGGTTCTGATGCGCCCCGCCTCGATCGACGAGGCGTCCGAGCTCCTCGCCGCCGCGGCACGCGAGGGACGGCGCGTCCGGATCGGCGCCGACCTCGTGACCGACGCCCTCGCCCGCGTGCTCGAGCACGAGGCCGGAGACCTCACCTGCACCGTCGAGGCGGGCATCCGGCTTTCCGCGCTCCGCGCGGCGCTCGCCCGGGCGGGTCAGCGCCTGTCCCTCGACCCGCCCGGCGACCCCACCGTCGGCGCGTGTCTCGCACGCCGGCTCTCCGGGCCGCTCTCGCACCGCTACGGCACGCCGCGCGATCTCGTGCTGGGCGTGACGCTCGTCCTCGGCGACGGCACGGTGGCGAGCTCGGGCGGCAAGGTCGTGAAGAACGTCGCGGGCTACGACCTCGCCAAGCTCGTCTGCGGGTCCGAGGGACGGCTCGGCCTGATCGCGCGGGTCTCCCTCCGTCTGCATCCGCTGCCTCCGGCGTCGGCCACGCTCGTCGTCGAGACGGACGATCCGGCCGACGTCGTGCGCTCGCTCCGGCGCTCGCAGCTCGAGCCGAGCGCGCTCGACGTCCTCCATCCGGGCCGCGTCGCGGTGCTGTTCGAGGGCCGGGAGGCGGCGGTCGATGCACAGCTCGAGACCGCGCGTGCGCTCGCGGGCGGCGTCCGCGCGCAGGAGACGGTCTGGGACGAGACGCGCGCGCGTCAGGGCGCGTCGCTCGGCCGCGTCCGGTTCGCGCCGCGCGACCTTCGCAACGTCCTCTCCACTCTCGACGAGGCGGTCGTCCGTCCGGCGGCCGGGATCGCGTACGTGCCGCGCCGTGTCGGCGGCGTCCCAGCCGCGACGGCGCGACGCCTCGAGCGCGCGCTGCGGGAGCAGTTCGATCCCGCGGGGGTGCTCGCGTGATCGAGGAGCTCGCGAGCGCCTGCGTCCACTGCGGCTTCTGTCTCCCGACCTGCCCGACGTACGTCCTCTGGAGCGAGGAGATGGACTCGCCCCGCGGGCGGATCCAGCTCATGGAGAAGACCGCGCAGGGGACGCTCCGGCTGAGCCCGACCGTGGTCGAGCACTTCGACCGCTGCCTCGGCTGCATGGCGTGCGTCTCGAGCTGCCCGTCGGGCGTCCGCTACGACCTGCTGATCGGGGAGACCCGCGCGCTCGTCGAGGACGAGCACCCGCGCCCACGGAGCGAGCGCCTCCAGCGCCGGCTCCTTTTCGCGACGCTCCCCCACCCACGGCGGATGCGCACCGCGCTCAGGCTGGCGCCCCTCGGCCGCAGACTGCCCGCCCCGAGGTGGGCGCGCCCGATGCTCGACCTCGCGCCCGCGTGGCGCTCGGCCGCGCATCCGCCGGCGGTCACCCCGGCTCGCGGTGACGCACCACGAAGTCGGGTCGGCCTCCTCACGGGCTGCGTCCAGTCGGTGCTGTTCGGCGACGTGAACGTCGCGAGCGCGCGCGTGCTCGCGACGGCGGGCTACGAGGTGCACGCCCCGCCGCAGGGCTGCTGCGGCGCCCTCTCGGCGCACGCGGGGCGGGCGCGCGAGTCGGAGCGCTTCAGCGAGCGCCTCCGCGGCAGCTTCGACGGGCTCGAGGCCGTCGTCGTGAACGCCTCGGGCTGCGGCTCGCATCTCAAGGAACGCGGCTTTCCGGCGCTCGACGTGACGGAGGCGCTGCGCGACTCCGTGTTGCCCGACCTGCACCCGCTCGACCTCACGGTGGCGTACCAGGACTCGTGCCACCTGCGTCACGCGCAGAGGCTCCCTGCGGCATGGAGGCCGTTGCTCGAGCGGATCCCCGGCCTGCGGGTGGTCGAGCCCGCGGAGCAGGACCTCTGCTGCGGCTCCGCCGGGATCTACAACGTCACGCAGCCGGACGCGGCGCGCGACCTCGGCGACCGGAAGGCGCGGAACGTGCTCGCCACAGAGCCCGACGCATACGCGAGCGCGAACCCCGGGTGCCTCGTGCAGCTCTCGCAGGCGCTCGCGCGGGCGGGCGCAGCGCTTCCCGCGCTCCATCCCGTCGAGCTCCTCGACGCGGCGCTTCGAGGCGTCACGACGGCCGAGCTCCTCTCGACCGCGCGCCGCTAGCCCTACGCGGCCACCTCGACCGGCTCGAGCTCGTCGAGCCTGTCGACGTGAGCGAGCTGCGGGAAGAGCCTCGTCCAGGTGAGCGCGACGCCGATCGTGACGACGCCTCCGACGACGACCGCCGGGACGGCCCCGACGAGCGCCGCAGCTACGCCGGACTCGAAGGCGCCGAGCTCGTTCGACGCGCTGATGAACACCATCTCGACGGCGGTCACCCTGCCCCGCAGCTCGTCTGGCGTCACGAGCGGGAGGATCGTCTGGCGGAGGACGACGCTGACCGTGTCGACCGCGCCGCCCGCCGCGAGCGCCGCGAGGGAGAGCCACATCGTCTCGGAGAGGCCGAAGACGACGATCGTCATGCCGTACAGCGCCACGACCGTCAGCAGCGTCCTACCCGCATGACGCCGAACGGGCCGGTGCGCGAGCACGAACGCGGCGCAGAGCGCGCCGACGGCGGGCGCCGCCCGCAGCAGCCCGAGGCCGGCCGGCCCGACCTCCAGGACGTCGCGCGCGAACACGGGCAGCAGCGCCACCGCGCCGCCGAAGAGCACCGCGAAGAGGTCGAGCGAGATCGCCCCGAGCAGGACGGGCGTCCGCCGAACGAGGCGCACGCCGCCGAGGACGCTCGCCAGGTCGGGCGAGCCCGCGCCGGCGCCGTCGCGGCCGGTGTGCATGGCCAGCACGGCGGCGAGGGAGGCGAGCGAGAACACAGAGGCGACGACGTAGACGAGCTCCGGGTCGAGCGCGAACAGCAGCCCGCCCAGGGCGGGGCCGACGATCACCGAGAGCTGGAAGGCGACCGAGCGCTGCGCGAAGGCCTTCACGAGGATCGCCTGCGGCACGAGCGACGGCGTCATCGCCCGGCCCGCAGGCGCGCCGACCGCCGTGGCCACGCCGGTGCCGAACGCGAGGACGAAGAACGGCCACGTCTCGTCTGCACCCGCCCGCGTCACCGCGAGCAGCCCGATCGCGACCGCCGCGTCGAGCCCGGTCGCAAGTGCCAGCACCGTCCGCCGCGGGTACCGGTCGCTCCAGTGCCCCGCCGGCAGCGCGAGCAGCGGCAAGGGCAAGAACATGGCGAGGCCGACGATGCCGAGGTCGAGCGGGTCGCGGTGGATCGCGTACACCTGCCAGCCGATCGCGACGAACGACATCTCGATCGCGAACGCGGTCGCGACGGTGGCCGCGACGTACAGCGCGAAGTCGCGATGGCGGAGCGGCGAGTCGCCCTCGGCGCGTCGGCGAAGCCAGGGCACGCCGGGTCTACGCGGCTTCGGTCTCGTCCGGGGCGGCCGGCTCGGTCTCGAGGAACTCGATCTCGAGCCGCAGGATCCGCGAGCCGCTCGTCTCGAGCACCGTGAAGTGGAGCCCGTTGTCGCGCACCTCGTCACCGGCCTCTGCGGCTCGACCGAGGTGGCCGAAGACGTAGCCGCCGACGGTGTGGAAGTCCTCGTCGTCGAGCTCCGTGCCGAACTCCTCGTTGAAGTCGTCGATCGTGAAGGAGCCGGAGATGCGGATCCGCGTCTCGTCGATGCGCTCGACCGACTCGTCCGGCAGGTCGAACTCGTCCTCGATGTCGCCGACGATCTCCTCGAGCAGGTCCTCCAGCGTCACGATCCCCGCGGTCGCGCCGTACTCGTCGACGACGACCGCCATGTGCTGGTTCGCCTTGCGGAACTCCGCGAGCAGCGCGCCGAGGTCCTTGTTCTCGGGAACGACGTAGGGCGCGCGCGCGAGCTCTGCGAGCGACGAGGCGATGCCGCTCGACCCGTTGTGCAGCGAGGCGACGAGGTCGCGCACGTGCACGATGCCCACGATCTCGTCGAGCGACTCGCGATAGACGGGGTATCGCGTGTAGGGCGACTCGAGCATCGCCGCCATCGCCTCGTCGAGGTCGAGCTCGAGCGAGAGCGCGGTGACGTCGGGGCGCGGGACCATGACGTCGGCGACCTCCTTCTCCGCGAAGTCGAAGACCTTGTAGAGCATCTCGCGCTCGTCCAGCTCGATCTCGCCGTGCTCCGTCGAGACCTCGAGCAGCATCTTCAGCTCGGCCTCCGAGTGGGCCTCGCCCTCCATCGCCTTTGGATCGATCCCGATCGCCCGCTGCGCCCCCTCGCTCGAGCGCTGGAGGATCCAGATCAGCGGCTTGAAGAAGAAGAAGAACAGCCGCACGGGCGCCGAGACGCCGAGCGCGACCCGCTCGGAGTAGCTCAGCGCCACGCCCTTCGGCACGAGCTCGCCGACGACGACGTGGAGGAACGTGATGATCAGGAACGCGAGGAGGACCGCGAGCACGGTGGCGAGCCACTCGTCGAACAGGTCGGCGAGCACGCGCTCGCCCAGGGCGCCGATGCCCAGCGAGGTGAGCGTGACGCCGAGCTGCATCGCGGCGATGAAGTGCGGCGGGTCGCTCGTGATCGACAGGACCGACCGCGCCGTGCGACTGCCCTCGTCGGCCAGCTCCTTCATCCGCGTCCGGCGCACGGTGACGAGCGAGTATTCGCCCGCCACGAAGAACGCGTTGAGCAGAATCAGCAGGACGACCGCGAGAAGCTCGAGCGCGACGGTCATCTAGCGGGAAGAATGAAAAGGCTCGTGATGTGCGCCCCACGTCTTGGGGCGCGGGTACTGGGCGGTCGCTCGTCGTCCACTACTGCGCCGCAGTATAGGTCACGCCCTCGGCGGTCTCGTGGCGCCGGGCGACCCCCTCGAGCGCGAGCCGCTCGAGATGCGACAGCGTCTCGGCGACCGCGAAGCGTCGCGCGGACGGCTTGAGATCGTCGCCGAAGAGCGGGAACGAGACCTCGTATGCGCTGCGCGGGTCGTCGCCGAGCGCCGCGATCGTCGCCTCGAGGCGCTCACGATGGTGGTCGAGCAGCTCGCGCGCGCGACCGACCGGGTCGGTCAGCGGATCGCCGTGCCCGGGCAGCGCGAGCGTCGGCTCGAGCTCGATCGTCGCGCGAAGCGCCGCGAGGTAGTCCCCCAGCGGGTCGGGCCGGCTCGCCGGCCACAGGCCGACCGTCGGCGAGATGCGGCCGAGCAGGTGATCGGCGGCGATGAGCACCCCGTCGCGGAGGAGCATCAGCTGGCCGTCCGCATGCCCCGGGGCGGGAACGGCCTCCCAGCCGTCGACGACGTCACCCGGGTCGAGGAGGTCGGGATCGGGCCGGTACCTGACGAACGGGCGGTAGGCGGAGCCCTGCTCGATGAGCTCGTCGGTGACGTCCGGGGGGACGCCGTGGCGGCGAAACCACTCGACGAGCACGTCGCCCCAGTCCTGCCCGCCCCAGACCAGCGCGCACTGCGCGTAGTCGACGCGCCCCTGCGACACCGGCGCCCCGGTCAGCTCGGCGAGGTCGGAGGCGGCGCCGACATGATCGGGATGGAAGTGCGTGACGACGATCCGCCCGACCGGCGCGCCGTCGAGTGCCTCGAGCTCCGCGGTCCACCGTTCGCGTGCGTCGGGCAGCCCGAGCCCTGTGTCGACGACCGTCCATCCCTCCTCGCCGGGCAACAGATACGCGTGCACGTGGCCCGGCCGGTTGGGGAGCGGAAGCGTCACGCGGCGAATCCCGCCCGGCAGCTCGTCCATTGCGCAACCCTATGCGCCGGCGGCGCTGCAGCCGCATGTCCGAAACGGCCGTCTTGACAGGAATCGGTGTCTGACACCGTTTGCGGGCCTCCGCCGAGCCTCCCGACCGAATCGCAGCGGACATCCCGAATCTCGTTTGCGCCGTTGGCGCGAGGTCGGTGAATCGTCGCGGGGCGGCTAATCCTGTGCATAAGCGTTCGTCATGGGTGATACCGTTCGCGCGATGGAGCGGAGCGTCGCAGAGCTCATCGGGGACACCGACGTCGAGGCCCTCTCCGCCGGCCAGGTGGTCGACGCCGCCCTGGAGCGCCTGCACCCCTCGATGGCGCTTGCCTGCTCGTTCCAGAAGGAGGAGAGCGTCCTCCTCGACATGCTCCTGGAGCGCGAGCCGCGCGCGCGCGTCTTCACGCTCGACACACACGTCCTGTTCCCCGAGTCGTACGCGCTGTGGCGCGAGCTCGAGCAGCGGTACGGCATCAAGATCGAGGTCTACGAAGGCCCGTCGCTCGGCCGTCAGGCGGCGACGCACGGCGAGGCCCTCTGGGAGCGGAACCCGGACCTCTGCTGCTCGATCCGCAAGGTCGGCCCGCTCGCCGAGGCGCTGTCAGGGCTCGACGGCTGGATCACAGGCGTCCGCCGCGACCAGTCGCCCTCGCGTGCCGCGACACCGAAGCTCGGCTGGGACGAGCGCCACGAGCTCTGGAAGGCGAGCCCCCTCGCCGACTGGACGGACGAGGACGTCTCGGCCTACGTGCGCGAGCGCGAGCTTCCGGTCAACGCCCTCCACGACCGAGGCTACGCTTCGATCGGCTGCACGCACTGCACGGCGCCGGGCGCCGGCCGGGAGGGCCGCTGGGCCGGCACCGGCAAGACGGAGTGCGGCCTCCACGCATGAGAGAGCCCCGCATTCCGGACGAAGCATGAGCGTCACCGATCCGATCGTCCGCCTCTCCCACCTCGACGCGCTCGAGTCGGAGGCGATCCACATCATGCGCGAGGTCGCCGCCGAGCTCGAGCGACCCGTCCTCCTCTTCTCGGGCGGGAAGGACTCGATCGTGCTGCTCCGGCTCGCGGAGAAGGCCTTCCGCCCCGGCCGCTTCCCTTTCCCGCTGATGCACGTCGACACGGGTCACAACTTCCCCGAGGCGATCGAGTTCCGGGACCGCCGCGTCGGGGAGCTGGGCGAGCGACTCGTGGTCGCGTCCGTGCAGGAGTCGATCGACAAGGGGCGCGTCGTCGATGAGACCGGGCCGCGCGCGTCCCGCAACCGGCTCCAGACGACGACCCTGCTCGACGCGATGGCGGAGCACGGGTTCGACGCCGCGATCGGCGGAGCGCGGCGCGACGAGGAGCGGTCGCGTGCGAAGGAGCGGATCTTCTCGTTCCGGGACGGCTTCGGGCAGTGGGACCCGCGCGCCCAGCGCCCCGAGCTGTGGAACCTCTACAACGGCCATATCCGCAAGGGCGAGCAGGTGCGCGTCTTCCCGATCTCGAACTGGACCGAGCTCGATGTGTGGCAGTACGTCGCGCGGGAGCAGCTCGATCTCCCGCGCATCTACTTCTCGCACGAGCGCGAGGTGTTCGAGCGCGACGGGATGCTCTACGCCGCCTCGGACTTCGTCGAGCGCTACCCGCACGAGGAGACGTTCACCGAATCGGTTCGCTTCCGCACCGTCGGCGACATGACCTGCACCGGCGGTGTCCGCTCGAAGGCGGACACGATCGAGACGGTCGTCGCCGAAATCGCCGCGACGCGGGTCACCGAGCGCGGCGAGACGCGTGCGGACGACCGCGTCTCGGAGGCGGCGATGGAGGACCGCAAGCGGGTCGGCTACTTCTGATGACGACGACCGACCTCGCCGACCTGCTCACCGGGCCCGCCGCCTCGAGCGAGCTCCTCCGCCTCGTCACGTGCGGCTCCGTCGACGACGGGAAGTCGACGCTCCTCGGCCGCCTGCTCTACGACACGAAGCAGGTGATGGCCGACCAGCTCGAGCACGTCGAGGAGACGAGCGAGCGCCGGGGCGACGGGTACGTCAATCTCGCCCTGCTCACCGACGGGCTCCGCGCCGAGCGCGAGCAGGGGATCACGATCGACGTCGCCTACCGCTCCTTCGTCACTCCGACGAGACGCTTCCAGCTCGCCGACGCGCCGGGGCACGTGCAGTACACGCGCAACATGGTCACCGGCGCCTCGACCGCCGACGTGGCCGTCGTGCTCCTCGACGCGCGCAAGGGAGTGATCGAGCAGACGCGCCGGCACACGTACATCTCCGCGACGCTCGGGATCCCGCACATCGTGTTCGCGGTGAACAAGATGGACCTCGTCGACTTCGACGAGGCGCGATTTCGCGAGATTGCGGCTTCGCTCGAGGAGCTGTGCGACAGGCTCGACGTGCGCGACGAGGTCGCGATCCCGATGTCGGCCCTCACCGGCGACAACGTCGTCGAGCGCTCGGAGCGGATGCCGTGGTGGACCGGCGGCACGTTCCTCGAGCGGCTCGAGCGGATCGAGATCGCCGCCGACCGGGACGCCGCGCACCGGCGCTTCCCCGTCCAGTGGGTGATCCGACCGATGACCGACGAGCACCACGACTACCGCGGCTACGCGGGCGAGGTCGCGGGCGGCGAGTGGCGCGCCGCCGACGAGGTGGTCGTGCTCCCATCGGGTCTCCGGACGTCGGTTGCGGCGGTCGAGACGCACGACGGGCCGCTCGAGGTCGCGGTGCAGGGGCAGGCGGTCGTCGTCCGACTTGGCGACGCGATCGACGTCGCGCGCGGCGACATGCTCTGCGACCCCGCCGACCCGCCGATTGTCGCACGGGAGGTCGAGGCGACCGTCTGCTGGATGAGCGAGCGGGCCGTCGAGCAGGGCGCCCGCCTCGGGATCAAGCACACGACGCGCTGGGCGCGGGCGATCCTCGACGAGATCGTCTCCGTGCTCGACGTCGGGACGCTCGAGCAGGTTCCCTCCGAGCGACTCTCGCTGAACGACCTCGCGAAGGTCCGGCTCCGCCTCTCGGCGCCGCTCCTCGTCGATCCCTACGGAGTGAACCGCGCGACGGGCGCCTTCATCCTCGTGGACGAGGCGACGAACGAGACGGTGGCGGCGGGCATGGTCCTGAGCGCGACCGCCTAGGGCACGTCCGCCGGTGGCGACGAGCGTCACGAACGTCTGTTCGCTATCCTCGGACGGTGCGGGCGGAGTATCGCGAGGAGCCGTGCCGAAGCGCGCTGAACCGCGTCAAAGGGATGCCGTTCCCCTGGTCGCTCAACCCCTATACGGGCTGCGCGCACCGCTGCACCTTCTGCTACGTCCGGGCCTTCGAGGCGCGGGCGGAGCGCCCGTCCGACGAGCGCTACGGCCGCTCGATCCGGGTGAAGGTGAACGTCGCCGAGGTGTTGCGTCGCGAGCTCGGCCGTCCGTCGTGGAAGCGCGAGAGCGTCGCGATCGGCGCTGCGACCGACCCGTATCAGCCAGCCGAGGGGCGCTACCGGCTGACCCGTGCGTGCATCCGCGAGCTCGGAGCGGCGCGTACGCCGTTCTCCCTGATCACCCGAGGGCCGATGGTCCGCAGAGACGTCGACGTGCTGGTCGAGGCGGCGGCCCGGGCGAACGTGCATGTCAGCTTCTCCGTCCCCACGCTCGACGAGCGGATCTGGCGGACGACGGAGCCCGGCACCGCTCCGCCCCGGCGGCGCCTCGAGACCGTGAGGCTGCTCGTCGACGCGGGGATCGACACGGGTGTCGCGCTCGCCCCGATCCTTCCCGGGCTGTCCGACGAGCCGGAGCTCCTGGCGGAGGTCGTGCGGGAGGCGCGTGCCGCCGGCGCGACCGGCATCTGGGCGAACGTCCTCTACCTCAGGCCGGGCACCCGTGAGCACTTCCTCGAGGCGCTCTCGCGCGACTGGCCGGAGCTCCTGCCCGGCTACGAGCGGCTCTACGCCGGCCGGGCGTACCTGCCCGCGAGCGAGACCGAGCCCGTCCGCGCCACCGTTCGTGACCTCGCGCGGGAGCGATCGGAGCCTCGCCGGCCGCCGATCAGGCCCGCCCCGGAGCCCGAGCAGCTCGCGCTCGCAGTCTGACGCGGGCAGGAAGCGTCGCCTCCGGCTCGTAGAATCCCGTCACGTGACCGAAAACGGCGAGATCACGGTGATGATCGCCGACGACCACGAGGTCGTCCGTGAGGGCCTTCGCCTTGCCCTGCTCCGCTCGCCGCACATCCGCGTCGTCGGCGAGGCGCCCGACGGGGAGACCGCCGTCGCGCTCGCGGAGCGGCGCCGGCCGGACGTCGTGATCATGGATCTGCGGATGCCGCAGATGGACGGCATCGAGGCGACGGAGGAGATCGTCGCGCGCGTCCCCGACAGCCGCGTCCTCGTCTTCACCGCATACAGCGAGCGTGCACTCCTGCAGCGCGGGCTCGAGTCGGGCGCGCGCGGCTACGTCCTCAAGGAGACGCCGCACGACACGCTTCTCAAGGCGATCGAGAAGGTCGCCGCGGGCGAGACGTTCGTCGATCCCGCGCTCATCCCGTCGCTCGCGACCGGCCGCGACGGCCAGGAGATCCTCACCCAGCGCGAACGGGAGATCCTCCAGCTCCTCGCGGACGGGATGTCGAACGCGGACGTCGCGCAGCAGCTCTTCATCTCGCAGGAGACGGTGAAGAGCCACGTGCGCCACATCCTCGCGAAGCTCGAGGCGGAGACCCGCACCCAGGCGGTCGCCATCGCGCTCCGCGAGGCGATGATCGATTGAGCGACGACCACCTCCTCGCCGAGCGCCTGCTCGCGGAGCGGGCCGAGCGGCGGAGGATCGCCGAGCAGCTTCACGACGGGCCGGTGCAGCATGTCGCCGCGCTCTGCCAGATGCTCGACGCGGCCGTCCAGGCGCTCGAGGCCGAGGACGCCGGGGCCGGGGTTCGGCTCACCGCGCGCGGCCTCGCCGTCGCGCGCGACACGGCCGAGGAGCTCCGGGGGATCGTCGCGGGGCTCGAGCCGGTCGCTCTCCACGAGATCGGCCTCGCGGCCGCCGTGCGCGAGCTCGCCGAGCGCACGGCAGGTCGCCGCGGCGCGAGGCTCGAGATCGACGTGGACGACGAGGAGCTCGGCGAGGGGGCGAGCTCGAGTCTCTTCCAGGTGGTACGCGAGGCGATCGACCAGGCAGTACGGCGGGGCCCGCCGACGGCGGTCAGGGTCTCGCTCGCCCGCACCGCAGCGGGCGGGGTTCAGCTCGAGGTCTCGGACGACGGCGCGCCGGAGCGCCGTCAGGCTGTGATCGACGGCCTGGCCGAGCGTGCCGCCGAGCTCAACGGCACGTTCGACGCCGCCCGCGACGGACGCTGGACGACGATCTCCATCGTCCTCCCGCCCTCGGCGGCCCGGCTGTAGCGACGCCCGTCGGAGAACGGGGCAGTTGCGATCCCGAAGGGGGCGCCTTCAAGGGATCTGCCCCGCCGAGGCGGCGATCGAGCGACGGGGTCCCGCTCCTGCGGAATCCGCTTCGCGGGCTACTCGAGAGGCTCGTTCTGGACGTTGTTCTCGTCGGCGTACTGCTGGACGAGCGGGTCGATCGCGCCCGCGCCGTCCGGAAACGCGTAGTTGATCTTCACGAACGCCGCCCACTTGTCGGGAAGCGCGTCCTCCGGGAAGATCGCCTCGACGGGGCACTCCGGCTCGCAGGCCCCGCAGTCGATGCACTCCTCGGGATCGATGATCAGGATCCGCTCGAACTCGTGGATGCAGTCGACGGGACAGACGTCCACGCACGAGCGGTCTTTGATGTCGATGCAGGGCTCGGAGATGATGTACGTCATCGCGGTCGAGCCTACCAACGAGGCGCGGCCGCCAATCGGTCAAGCGTCGGCGCCGACGAGCTCGTCGACCACTTCGCGTGCCCGCTCGACGAGCGCCGACTTGACGATCACCTGGTCGAAGCCCGCGGCGTGCGCGCGCTGGAGCCCGCGCGTGTCGGTGTGGTTCGTGAAGCCGAGGATCGGGGTGTCCGGCCACGACCCCGCGACGTCGTCGGCATCCACCCGCGCGATGTCGCAGATGACGAGATCGGGCGGGTCGGCGCTGTCGGACGTCACGAGTCGATGCCCGCTGAGCGGCGCCTCCAGCCTGGAGCGGACCATCAGGTCGACCCCGACCAGCAGGATCGTCGCCATGGCCGTGGTTCTAGCACGGCGGAGGGCTCAGGCGTGAGTCTGCAAGAGGGTCTCGCCCTCATGCGCGCCGAGCGGTGGTTCGACGCCCACGAGGCGCTCGAGGACGAATGGCGCTTGGCGCCGTCGCCGGAGCGCGACTTCCTCCAGGGGCTCGTCCACGTCACCGTCGCCTGGTACCACGCGTCGCGCGGCAACGCGCCGGGCGCGTCCCGCCAGCTTGCGAAGGCGTCGCGGCGCCTGGCGCCGTACGCACCCGCCCACCGAGGCGTCGACGTCGCCCGCGTCCTCGGTCAGGTCGAGGCGGCTGCCGCCCGGGTCGAAAGCGGGAACCTCGACCTGATCCCCGTGCGGATCTAGCTCACCAGGTCAGAAGACCGGGTCGAGGCCGAACCACTCGAAGAGCCGGTTCACGTAGATCCGGAGGATGTAGAAGCGCCCGAAGAAGAGGAGCAGGCCGAGCGCGACCATGACGACCCCGCCCGCGAACTGGATGGCGCGGTAGTGGTCGCGGAGCCAGCGGAACGCGCCCATCGCGCGCGCGAAGACGGCGCCCGCGAGGACGAACGGAATCGCGAGCCCGAGCGAGTAGACCGCCAGGAGCGCGGCGCCCTCGAGCACGGTGTCCGACGAGCCGGCGAGGACGAGGATCGCGGCGAGCACCGGCCCGATGCACGGCGCCGCGCAAACCGCGAACGCGCCGCCGAGGAGGACGCGTGACCCGCGTGAGCGCGCGCCCTGCACGAGCCCGGCGCCGACGAGCCGCTCGGGCCACGGTAGGAGCCCCATGAACGCGAGCCCGAAGACGACGAGGATGAAGCCCGCGATCTGCTCGAGCAGGAACTGGTTGCGCAGCAGGCTCCCGCCGAGAAGCGAGGCGCCGACACCGAGCAGGACGAAGAACGCCGTGAAGCCGAGCACGAACGGGACGCTCGAGACGACCACGCGCCGCGCGGTGCCGGGGCGGCCGAGCTCGTCCGCGTTGACCGCGGAGACCGCCGAGAGGTACCCCGGTACGAGCGGGAGCACGCACGGCGCGAGGAAGGAGAGAAACCCCGCGAGCAGCGCCACGGGGATCTCGGAGGCGTTCATGGCTCGAAGCGGCGGAGCTCCGCGTCGACGCGCCGCTCGAGCTCGGGATCGAGCGCGACGGGCGCCTCGTCGGTCTCGCCGTCCCCGCGACGCCGGCTCCACCCCCAGGCGATCAGCCCGACGCCCACGGCACCGGCGAGCAGCAGCGCGAGCGGCACGAGCCACGCGAGCAGGTCGAAGCCGGACTTCGGCGGCTCGGCCAGGACACCCGGGCCGAACTGCTCGACGAGCTCCGACTTGATCTGCGCCTCCGTGGCGCCCGCCGCGAGTCGCTCGCGGATGATCTGCTTCATCCGCTGCGCCACGGGGGCGTCCGACTGGTCGAGCGTCGTCCCGCACACCGGGCACACGAGCTCCGCCTCGAGGTCGGCAGGGCTCGGCGCCGCAGTGGCCGCCCCGGTGAGGAGCGCGGCGACGACCGCGCCGAGCGCGAGCGCCCGGATCACGACGGGTCGCCGAGCGCGAGCGCGACGCCGCGCTCGAACGTCTCGCGGTTGCGCTCGATGTCGACGGCGCCCGCGATCCGCTCCCCGACGAGCTTGCCGGTGCGGTCGACGAAGAACGTCTCCGGGTATCCCTGGATCCCCCAGCGACCGATCGTCGACCCCTTGCCGTCGTAGACGACGGGATACGTGATCCCGTAGCGGCGCATGAAACGGCGTGCGTCCTCGCGGAAGTCCTTCACGTCGACCCCCAGCACCACGAGGCCCTGGTTGCGATAGCGCTCGTACGTCTGCTGGAGCACCGGCGCCTCGTCCTTGCACGGGCCGCACCAGGACGCCCAGAAGTTCACGACGAGCGGCTTGCCCTTCAGCTGCGCGAGGGAGAGCGTGCCGTCGCTGTCGAGCCGGTCGAGCGAGAACGCCGGCGCGCGCACGAGCTCGCCCTTCGCGAGCTTGTCCGCGGCGCCCTGCTCGTTGTCGAACGCGACCTTCCAGATCAGGAGCCCGAGCAGCGTCGCGACACCGGCGAGCGCGATCGCCTGCCCCACCCGCTGGATCTTCCCGGTCACGCGCGTTCCTGGCCGGCGGCCGCTTCCGCCCGGCAGAGCCGGGCTCCGCCACCGCCTGGCGTCGGTCGGGTACTCCGCCTCCCACGGGTGCATCCGCATGCTGATCCCCGAGGCCGAGTGGTTGTTCAACCACGTCGACGTCGGGACGCCCGTGTTCATCGTCGCGGCGTGACCGGGAAGATCCAGCGGGTCGGCCAGGCGATCGCGCTCGCCGGCGTCGCGACGCTGCTCGGGCTCCTGATCTGGAAGGTCGCCTTCGACAACGAGCAGGGCGCCGCGGACAAGCTCGCGAAGGGCGAGCTCGTGCACGCGCCGGCGTTCTCGCTC